>NZ_QTXO01000006.1:0-167500 GCF_003461685.1 Clostridium sp. AF12-41
CCCTGTCACGGCGGAGGTCGTGGGTTCGAACCCCATCCGGGTCGTTTAGATACGACTATTTCAATTCTTTGAAAAATGAATATGGACTGGTGCAGTATCGTAGATGGGGTCTTAGCTCAGCTGGGAGAGCATCTGCCTTACAAGCAGAGGGTCACAGGTTCGAGCCCTGTAGGCCCCATTGTTACCAATGTTTTATGCCGATGTGGCTCAATTGGCAGAGCAGCTGATTTGTAATCAGCAGGTTATCGGTTCGAGTCCGATCATCGGCTTTTTAAAATGGATGGGTTCCCGAGTGGCCAAAGGGGGCAGACTGTAAATCTGTTGCGTCTCGCTTCGGTGGTTCGAATCCACCTCCATCCATTATTATTTTTACAATAATGGTTGTATTTTTCCAGAAATTGTATATAATAATAGAGTAAGAATTAGCGCGGGGTGGAGCAGTCTGGAAGCTCGTCGGGCTCATAACCCGAAGGTCGCAGGTTCAAATCCTGCCCCCGCAATTTTTTTATGCAATGAGAAGTGCACAGATAAAAATATAGAAGTTAAAAACATGCTTGCATGTTTTTTAACAGATATATTTTTAGATGTATACGGCGAATGCCGTAAGCGAAAGACCGCAGGTCTTGAGCTGAGCACTTCGGACTAAAAAAAAGCGACAAGCAAACTTTTAATCCGCATAAAACCAAATAACCATTACGCCCAGATAGCTCAGTTGGTAGAGCAGAGGACTGAAAATCCTCGTGTCACTGGTTCGATTCCGGTTCTGGGCATATGGGGTATTAGCTCAGTCGGTAGAGCACTTGACTTTTAATCAAGTTGTCCGGGGTTCGAATCCCCGATGCCTCATGAAGATGAGAAGCCGTCACACTGGAGACAGTGTGGCGGTTTTTTGTGTAATAGCGAATTCCAAGGAATTTCCTATTACACAAAAAGGCACTAACGTGCCAATGATGCGCACTCACGCGAAGAAGAAATAGGAAATTTCGTTTAACATTCATGTTAAGTAAAAAAGCCATTCAGACAGGAGTCTTTCTTGAATATATAATTTCTTGTTTTCGGATATGGCAGCTGTTATAATTGATTGAAAACAGAAGCAAATAGAAAACCAAAATGGAAGTAAGAATAGAAATAGGCAAATGCAGAAATTTTAAAATGGAGAAGAAAAATGGAGCCAAACAAGATGAAACAGAAACGCCGGAAATATTTATATGCAGCGGCGGCGCTTGGCATGACGTTCCTTTTGAACTTGAGCGGATGCAGCCGCCGGTTCACGAACTATCCGGAGACAGCCGGAACGGTAGCAATCGTGGACAGTACAGAGCGGGAGGCTGTCCGAGATGAAAATGGAGAAAATCCAGATCAGCCGATTGATTTAGATAACCTGGGGGAACAGCAGTCGGCGGCAGAAATGGAAGCGTTAGCTGCGGCGGAGGCGGCGGAGCCGGGCGTGGAGGAGCCGTATCTGGACGGGGGAGAGCTTCGGCTTTTAGCGTGTGCGGATATCTGGCAGAACCTCTCCTGCGTTATGAAGACGAAGGAAGGCGCGGTGATCGTGGTAGACGGCGGTCGTGATGTCGATGCACCGCATTTGATTGAGGTTATTCAGGAGTTGGGCGGTCATGTGGATGCATGGCTTTTAACTCATCCGCACAGCGATCATGTGGGGGCGATCACGGAGATTTTAAACATGGATCCGATGCCGATCTCGATCGGTAAGGTGTATTATTCATTTCTGAATAAAGAATTTTTAGGTCAGGAGCAGGTTTCAAGACGGGATTCAGATTTGGAGTGTTATGATCGGATCACGGAAGCGATTGCGAAACTGCCGGAAGCAGAAAAATGCGGGACGCTTACGAAAGGGCAGAAGATTTCAGTGGCGGGCGCGGAGATCACAGTGATGAACGAGCCATTTGCCTGCACGGAAAATAGTTTTAATAACAGCTCGGTCGCGTACCGCGTGGAGATGGGCGGAAAACGGATCCTGTTTTTGGGTGATATGGGCTGGCAGGCAGGGGAAGATTTTCTTGCCAATCATACGCAGGAGGAACTGAAATCGGATGTGCTACAGATGGCGCACCATGGGCAGAGAGGCGTAGAAGAGGAGCTCTATCAGGAGATTTCACCGGAGGTCTGCTTATGGCCGACGCCGGACTGGCTCTGGGATAATGTGCAGGATGGCGTCGCGGGCGCTGGTTCGTATAAGACGCCGATTGTCCGTGGATGGATGGTAACATTAGGTGTGAAGAAAAATCTTTGTGTCAAGGATGGCGATCAGATACTGCGGTAGTTTTTTATAAAAGATTAAAATAAAATTTTAAAAAGTTGTTTTCAGGGAAATGAAATGCTTTTGGGATGCGGTGCAGCGGATAGAAATAAGACATGAACGAAAAAAGAGAGAAACAGAAGGAAGAAGAAAAAGTGAATAAAGACAGGAAAATGCGGTCGGAAACAATCATCCTACGTCCGGAAGTGCCGCTTTTAGAACGTTTATCCACCTATGCGGCGTCGGATGCCTACCCGTTCCACATGCCGGGCCACAAACGCCAGGTGAAAATGGGGATAACTTCCGTCCCGAATCCATTTTCGGTGGATATCACGGAGATTGATGGATTTGACAACCTGCATCATGCGGAAGATATTTTGAAAGAGTCGATGAATTCGGCGGCTGCGGTGTACGGAGCAGACCGGAGCTGGTATCTGGTGAATGGCAGTACGTGCGGGATTCTGGCGGCGATCGCGGCGGCGGTGAAGCCGGGGGAAAAAATCCTCATGGCTCGAAATTCCCACAAATCAGCGTATCACGCGGTGGTTTTAAACCAGCTGGAACCGGTATATTTATATCCGGAGGAGGTGCCGGAGTTTCAGATTCCGGGAGAGATCGAGCCAGAGCAGGTGGAACGAGCACTTTTGGAGCATCCGGAGATCCGGGCGGTGTTTGTGACTTCCCCGACCTATGAGGGGATCGTGTCGGATATCCAGGGGATTGCAGCGACGGCGCACCGGCATGGAGCGGCGCTGATTGTGGATGAGGCGCACGGCGCGCATCTGCCGTTTGGGGATGGGAACTATTTCCCGGATGGGGCGTTACAGGAGGGGGCGGACCTGGTGATCCAGAGTCTTCACAAGACGCTTCCATCTCTGACACAGACGGCGATTCTG
Source organism: Clostridium sp. AF12-41 (assembly GCF_003461685.1). Taxonomy (NCBI): domain Bacteria; kingdom Bacillati; phylum Bacillota; class Clostridia; order Eubacteriales; family Clostridiaceae; genus Clostridium; species Clostridium sp. AF12-41. The sequence goes on from NZ_QTXO01000006.1 coordinate 3,160, forward strand.
CATCTGAAAAGCCAGATTCTGGATGCGAAGAAGGTGGAACAGTATTTATCGGTTTACCAGAGTTCCAGCCCGTCGTATATTCTGATTGCGTCGATGGAGAACTGCGTCCGGTATATGGCAGAAAAAGGAGCCGGGGAGATGGCGCGGTATGGCGCGCGATTGCGGGAACTCCGGGAAAAATTGGCGAAGCTAAAACATTTCCGGCTTCTGAAAGAGGAAATCTGTGGTGCGGCAGGTGTATATGGATATGATCCGTCAAAACTGGTGCTATTTCCAGATTTTATGACGGGAACCAGACTGGCAGAGGTTTTGCGGACAGAGTACCATCTGGAGGCGGAGATGTCGAGCGGGCGGTATGTGCTTCTGATGACTTCGTTTATGGATACGGAGGAAGGATTTTCGCGTCTGGAGCGGGCACTTTTGGAGCTGGATGCGCGGGTGGAAAAGCTGGAGGCGGAAAGTGTTGGGCTGAAAGATGCAAAACAAGGCAGGCAGGAACCGTTTTCGGGAGCACAATTGAATCAGAAACCGAACCAAGAAAATGATTCAGAAAACTATCCGCAGCAGATGTGTCTCCCCTGGCAGGCATGGCATGGGGATGGCATGCTGGTGCCGCTTGAGGAGGCGGAAGGAAGGGCGGCGCGGACATGCGTTACCATTTATCCGCCGGGGGTGCCGATGCTGATGCCGGGAGAGCGGATTGGAACAAGGGAGATCGCGCGGATCCGTGAGGATTGGAAGCTGGGACTTACGGTGGAAGGAATTTGTGAAAAATCAGACAAATTGGATTTGTGGATAGAGGTTGTTATTTAGGAAATATCAGGTATTGATTCACCAGGTTCGCACATTTACTGTGCGAACCGTACGAAAACCTTGGCTTACAAGGCAAAAATCCTTTGTTGAAGACAAATTCGCACATTTGACATAAGAAACAGAGAAAAATCGGATTTATATATACGATGGAATGCGTGTGAAAATACTGGCTGGAAAGGCATAATAGGAAGATGGGACATATATTTTACGTGATGGGAAAGAGCGCGTCCGGGAAGGACACGATCTATAAGATATTGAGAGAGCGGCTGCCGCAGATCCGGACGGTGGTGCCGTATACGACCAGACCGATCCGGGCAGGCGAGCGGGACGGTGTGGAGTATTATTTTGTGACCGGAAAAAGGCTTGCGGATTTGGAGAAACAGGGAAAGATCATTGAAAAGAGAACCTACCAGACTGTTTATGGACCGTGGAGTTATGCAACGGTGGACGATGGGCAGATCGATCTGGGATCGCATGATTATTTCATGATCGGGACGCTGGAATCGTATGAGGGAACGCGGAATTATTTCGGTGCGGATGTGCTGGTGCCGCTTTACATTGAGGTGGAGGACGGTGAACGCCTTCAGCGTGCGCTTGACCGGGAACGGCAGCAGACAGAGCCAAAGTATGCGGAGCTGTGCCGCCGTTTCCTGGCGGATGAGGCAGATTTCAGTGCCGAAAATATGGAAAAATGTGGGATCCGGGCGGAAAACCGGTTTGAAAACCGCGAGCTGGAAGCGTGTGTGGATACGTTGGTAAGGGAAATTCGGGCTCAGGGATTGGCACTTTTGGAACCGAAAGTGCCGTAAGAAAACGTGGTGGCAGCAGGAATTTGCCGTATTTAAATGCGAAGCCACGGCAAATTCCGTTACTGGGCACGTATGCGTGAACAGTAACAAATTCGGAATTTCATCGTACTAGGCAGAGGTTAAATCTTGTGTTATACTAAGATGATAGAGATTTACAAATAATAAAAGAAGGGCATGATAGAAGGGATCCCAACCGATCCATACGATTGAAACGATTTTAGAATTAAAATCCAGAGTCCAGCCCTGAAAGGAGCATCAAGATGGCAGGTTTTCACGATATTATTGGACATGAGAAGATAAAAGAGCACCTTCAGAAGGCGATCGGGTATCAGAGAGTTTCACATGCCTACATATTGTCGGGCGAGGAAGGAATGGGACGCAAGACGATCGCGAAGGCATTTGCCATGACGCTTTTGTGCGAGAAACATGGGACGGAGCCGTGCATGGAATGCCATTCCTGTAAGCAGTTTTTGTCGGGCAACCATCCGGATGTGATCTGGGTGACACATGAGAAACCGGCGAGCATTGGTGTCGATGATGTCCGGATTCAGATCAATGATACGGTTTCGATCCGCCCGTACAGCAGTCCATATAAGATATATCTGGTCGATGAGGCGGAGAAAATGACGGTGCAGGCGCAGAACGCTCTTTTAAAGACGATTGAGGAGCCGCCGGCCTATGCGGTGCTGGTGCTTATCACGACGAACCCGGAGGTATTTCTGCCGACGATCCTGTCCCGCTGTATCCAGTTGAAACTTCGTCCGCTCAAGGATTCGGTGGTAAGCGATTACCTGACGGAGAAAATGGGCGTTTCGGATGGTCAGGCAGATATTTATGCGGCGTTTGCGAGAGGAAATTTAGGAAAAGCGATTCATCTCGCCTCTTCGGAGGAGTTTGCACTTTTGTACCGAGAGGTGCTGACGCTGCTTAAAAATATCAAGGACATGGATATTCCGATGCTTCTGGATTATATCCGCAAGCTGCAGGAGGACAATCTGGATCTGTATGAGTGCCTGGATTTCATGCAGCTCTGGTACAGGGATATTCTGATGTTTAAGGTCACAAAGGACATGAATTCGCTGATCTTTAAGGAGGAGTATTCAGCGGTCAGCAGTTGCTGCCAGAAGAGTTCCTATGAGGGGCTGGAAGAGATATTGAGTGCGATTGAAAAGGCAAAAGTCCGGCTGAATGCTAACGTCAACACCGATTTGGCGCTGGAGCTGATGCTTTTGACGATGAAGGAGAATTAAATTTATGATAAAGGTAATCGGAGTCCGGTTCCGCAAGGCCGGAAAGGTATATTACTTCGATCCGGCGCAGATGGAAATCAAGATGGGCGACCATGTGATCGTGGAGACCGCCCGCGGAATCGAGTTCGGAGAGGTGGTTCTTGGCGTCCGCGAGGTGGATGAGAAGAAGGTGATCCAGCCGCTGAAATCGGTCATTCGTATGGCGACGAAGAATGACGAGGAGCTGGAACGGAAGAATAAAGAAAAAGAGCATGAGGCATTCCAGATCTGTCAGGAAAAGATCCGCAAGCATGAATTGCAGATGAAGCTGATCGATGCAGAATACACCTTTGATAACAATAAGCTGCTGTTTTATTTTACGGCGGATGGAAGAATCGATTTCCGTGAGCTTGTCAAGGATCTGGCGGCGGTCTTTAAGACGCGGATCGAGCTGCGCCAGATTGGCGTCCGGGATGAGACGAAGATTTTGGGTGGCGTCGGTATCTGTGGTCGTCCGCTCTGTTGTCATTCATATTTATCGGAGTTTATTCCGGTTTCAATTAAGATGGCAAAAGAGCAGAACCTGTCCTTAAATCCGACGAAGATTTCGGGTGTGTGCGGTCGTCTGATGTGCTGCCTGAAATACGAGGAAGAGACGTATGAGGATCTGAACAGCCATCTGCCGAGTGTCGGCGATTACGTCACAACGGATGACGGGCTGAAAGGCGAGGTTCACAGCGTCAGCGTCCTGCGCCAGCAGGTAAAGGTGGTTGTGACGGTAGGACGGGATGAGAAGGAGATCCGTGATTACCGTGTGGATCAGCTCAAGTTTAAGCCGAAGCGCCGCCGTGACAGGGGAAATGTCAACGATGCGGAGCTGAAAGCGCTGGAGGCACTGGAGAAAAAGGAAGGAAAGTCGAAGCTGGATGATAATTAAAGAGGGCGAGCGGATCGATGAACTGCAGCGGAACGGATACCGGATCATCCAGAAGACGAACGGGTTCTGTTTTGGCATGGACGCGGTGCTTTTGTCCGGGTTTGCATCGGTGAAGCCGGGCGAGAAAGCGCTTGATCTGGGAACGGGAACTGGTATTATCCCGATTCTTCTGGAGGCAAAGACGGAAGGAAGCCATTTTACAGGTCTGGAGATCCAGGCGGAGATGGCGGAGATGGCATCCCGGAGTGTGGCGCTCAACAGGCTGGAAGAGAAGGTTTCGATCGTGCAGGGTGATATCAAGGAGGTTCCGACGCTGTTTGAGAAGGCATCCTTTGATGTGGTAACGACGAACCCGCCGTACATGAACGACAGCCACGGGCTGAAAAATCCCGATCTTCCCAAGGCGATTGCCCGCCATGAGGTTCTCTGCAATCTGGAGGATGTCGTGCGCGCGGCGGCTTCGGCACTTCGTCCCGGCGGACGACTCTATATGGTGCACCGTCCGAGACGGCTCATTGAGATTCTGATGGCGATGAAAAGTCAGAAATTGGAGCCGAAGCGGATGAAATTTGTCCATCCGTTTGCAGATAAAGAGGCAAATATGGTTCTCATCGAGGCGGTGCGCGGCGGCGGCGCGCTGATGACAGTGGAAAAGCCGATCATTGTGTACAAAGAGCCGGGCGTGTATACGGATGAGATTTATGATATTTACGGGTATTAATGGAATAGGAGAACGATGGAAGGAACATTATATTTGTGTGCCACGCCGATCGGCAACCTGGATGACATTACATTCCGGGTGCTGGAGACGTTAAAGCAGGTGGATCTGATTGCGGCGGAGGACACGCGGCACAGTATTAAGCTTCTGAATCATTTTGATATTCATACACCGATGACGAGCTACCATGAGTACAATAAGGTCGAGAAGGCGCGTGTGCTGGTGGAGAAGCTGAAATCGGGCATGAATATTGCCTGCATCACGGACGCCGGGACGCCGGGTATTTCGGATCCGGGCGAGGAGCTGGTGCGCCAGTGCTGCGAGGCGGGAATTAAAGTAACCGCGCTTCCAGGAGCGGTGGCGTGTGTTACGGCGCTGATTATTTCGGGACTTCCGACGAGACGGTTCTGTTTTGAGGCATTTCTTCCGACGGACAAGAAGGAGCACCAGCGGGTGCTTGCAGAGCTTCAGAATGAGACGCGCACGATTGTGCTTTACGAGGCGCCGCACCACCTTCTGCGGACGCTCACGGAGCTTTACGAGGCGCTGGGGGATAGAAAGGCGTCTATCTGCCGGGAGCTGACGAAGAAATACGAGACGGCGTTTCGGACGACGCTTTCGCAGGCGGTGGCGTATTATACGGAAAATGAGCCGAAGGGCGAGTGCGTGATCGTCATCGAGGGCAAATCCGTCCAGGAGATCGAGGCGGAGGATCAGGCGCGCTGGCAGCAGATGTCCCTGGAAGAGCATATGGAACATTATGAATCACAGGGAAACAGCCGCAAGGAAGCGATGAAGCTGGTGGCGAAGGACCGCGGGGTTTCGAAGCGGGATGTGTACCAGGCGCTGCTGGAGGCGGAAGAGGCGTAGACACAAACGGAAAGCTGAAAAATGGGTAAGTGGAGTGGCGTTGGTGGAATGCCGGGGCGCTCCGGTTTGTGCAGATAAAAGAAAAATAGAATAAGATTTGAGAAAAGAACAAACTGTACTGGTTAAAATATTTAAAAGTGTATATTTTAATCAGTACAGTTTTTGCTATAATTCCTACTAAGTTGATGCGGAAATGAATGTAAAAATACAGAATGTCAGTGAATTGTTTTTCGCAAGGCAGAATAGAAAGGCAGAAGAGGCGCTTGCCTGTGAATGATTCAGTGGATTCGGGTATTGATTGCAAGGATCGTAAGGACGCTTGGCTTACAAAGAAAAATCATATTCAACCACGGGAGGAATAAAAATGGCAGAGAATCGTTATGAACTGAATAAACAGCTGGCACAGATGTTAAAGGGCGGCGTTATCATGGATGTCACAACCCCGGAGCAGGCGAAGATCGCGGAGGCGGCAGGCGCGTGTGCGGTTATGGCGCTGGAGCGGATTCCGGCGGATATCCGGGCAGCGGGCGGTGTGTCCCGTATGAGTGACCCGAAGATGATTCGCGGCATTCAGGAGGCAGTTTCGATTCCGGTTATGGCGAAGTGCCGGATCGGTCATTTTGTGGAGGCGCAGATTCTGGAAGCGATCGAGATTGATTATATCGATGAGAGCGAGGTATTATCTCCGGCGGATGATGTGTACCATATTGACAAGACACAGTTCAAGGTTCCGTTTGTCTGCGGTGCGAGAGACCTGGGAGAGGCGCTGCGCCGGATCGAGGAAGGTGCTTCGATGATCCGTACCAAGGGCGAGCCGGGAACGGGCGATGTCGTACAGGCAGTCCGCCATATGCGTGCGATGAATTCGGAGATCCGCCGGGTTCAGAACCTGCGTGAGGATGAGCTTTACGAGGCAGCAAAACAGTTAAAAGTTCCGGTTCATCTGCTCCGCTATGTACATGACAATGGACGTCTCCCGGTTGTCAATTTCGCGGCAGGCGGCGTGGCCACCCCGGCGGATGCGGCTCTGATGATGCAGCTGGGCGCAGAGGGAGTCTTTGTTGGATCTGGTATCTTCAAGTCAGGCAATCCGGAGAAACGTGCGTCGGCGATCGTGCAGGCAGTAACGAATTACAAGGATGCAAAATTACTTGCTGCGATTTCTGAGGATCTGGGCGAGGCGATGGTTGGTATCAATGAGAATGAGATTGCGATTTTGATGGCAGAGCGGGGACAGTAAGATGGAGAAAAAACAGATAGGCGTGCTGGCGGTGCAGGGCGCGTTTGCCGAACACATTGCCATGGTACGGAGACTGGGCGCAGAGGCGTTTGAGATCCGGCAGCTTCCGGATCTGGAGCGGCCGATGGACGGACTGATTCTGCCGGGCGGCGAGAGTACCGCGATGCGTAAGCTCCTGGATGAGCTGGGGCTTTATGAGCCGCTTCGGGCAAAGATTGCGGCAGGGCTTCCGGTGTATGGAACGTGCGCGGGGCTTCTGCTTCTGGCCAAGGAGATCGAGGGCGGAACGCCGTGCTTTGCGACGATGGATGTGTCGGCGGTGCGGAATGCCTACGGGCGTCAGCTCGGAAGTTTTTACACGGAGGCTGAATTTGCCGGTCTGGGGACGATTCCGATGACTTTTATCCGCGCGCCGTACATCGCTTCGGTTCAGAAAAATGTTAAGGTGCTGGCGACAGTGGACGAAAAGATAGTCGCAGCCAGACAGGGAAACCAGTTTGCGACGGCATTTCATCCGGAATTGAATGAGGATGTGACAGTGCACCGGTATTTTCTAGAAGAAGTCTGCAAAGGAAATTAAGAGTGTAATTTGGTAGAAATTAGCGTGTGGTTGATGAAAAGTGAAACCTACTGGTAAGGGGAGCGAGAACTGCAGCCATTTAAAGCGGTCAGAATGGATGATATATTTCTGAAATGTGGGAAGATGTCATTGATTCTGACCGTTTTTTTATCTCAGTCGAGAAGACTCCCACCTCTTCAGGTGGTGAGTAATAGCAAATTTGTCTCAGTGGGAGTCCATTCTCCGACTGAGATAAACGCTCCGCGAGGATGCGCAGTGATTCTGTAAAGAATATGTCAGCTTCGCTGACCAGAATCACGCGCCAAGTCTCACGGACGTTCGACTTGAATTGTTTGGAAGGTGCGTTCTGTGAAAAAACAAAAAATGTACCTTGATAGGTTTCTGCGCTGAGGAAGGAAAACGCCCGGGAAAATGGCGGACTGCATGGAATTCCTATTGACAAAGTAGGAATTCCGCATTACAATCACTGATAAACCAATTAAAACAATATGAAATAAGAAAATTATATAAAAAACAAATTTGCTGATATAGCAAATAGACACAGGAGGGTGACATCGTGGCTTATCAGATAGAGACAACTTGTATTTGCGGAGATCCGGAAACTTCTAAAAACCATTCTTTTGGCGCTGTTTCAGTACCGATTTACCAGACGGCGACTTTTGCCCACCCGGGTATTGGGGAATCGACCGGTCATAATTATACGCGTGAGAGCAACCCGACCAGAGATGAGCTGGAAAAGACTGTTTCGGCGCTGGAAGGAGCGGTTGATACCGTTGCCTGCACATCCGGTATGGCGGCGATCTCGCTGATGATGGAGCTGTTTGACAGTGGCAGCCATTTTGTATGTACCGAGGATCTGTATGGCGGTTCCGTCCGTATTTTTGAGGCACTGGAAAAGAAGCGCGGTTTTTCATTTTCCTATATAAATACAGCCGATGTGGAGGCGGTTGAGAAGGCGATCACGGATCAGACGAAGGCACTCTACATCGAGACACCGAGCAACCCGACGATGCAGGTGACCGATCTGGCGGAAATGAGCCGTCTGGCGACGAAGCACGGACTGCTTCTGATCGTGGACAATACCTTCCTGTCCCCGTATCTGCAGAATCCGATCGCGCAGGGCGCGGATCTGGTTGTCCACAGCGGTACGAAGTTTTTAGGCGGTCACAATGATACGCTGGCTGGATTTTTATGTACGCCGATCAAGGCGCTGGCAGAGCAGATCCGGTATCTGTTCAAGACGATCGGAAGCGGACTTTCTCCGTTTGATTCTTTCTTAGTCCTGCGCGGCATCAAGACTCTGTCAGTGCGTGTGGAACGGCAGCAGGAGAATGCGATGAAGATCGCGATCTGGCTGAAAGAGCAGAAAAAAGTAACGGATGTCTACTATGTAGGACTTCCGGAGCATCCGGGTTATGAGATCAACCAAAAACAGAGCCGCGGCGCGGGCAGCATGATTTCGTTCCGCACTGATACAGAGGAGACGGCGAGAAAGGTGCTGGAGCGCGTGAAGCTTATTTCCTATGCGGAGAGTCTGGGCGGCGTGGAGTCCCTGATTACCTATCCGATGCTGCAGACACACGGCGATGTGCCGGTTGAGATCCGGGAACGTCTTGGAATTACGGAGACATTTTTACGTCTGTCTGTCGGTATTGAAAATGTGGATGATCTGATTGCGGATCTGGAGCAGGCGTTAGCGTAAAAAGAGGGTAACTGTTCAGTAGGTCTGCGCATTTACTGCGCTGACCGTACGAAAACATGGGCCAGCAGGCAAAAATCCCATTGCCGTAGGCAATTTTTAATGGATTTTTGCGCGTGACTGTGAAGGTACTGAACAGTTACAAAAGAGGATAGATATGTTTGGTATCGGTCTTGCATGGGCAGTGGGATATGGGCATGGATGACAGGATGCCAGAGTGAAAACCGTTCATTGACAGGAACGATGGATTGTGAGGAAAATGCATGAAATACGATTTTGACAAAGTGGTGGACCGGCATGGTACCAACTGTTTAAAATATGATTTTGCCATCGAGCGAGGAAAACCAGCGGATATTTTACCGCTTTGGGTGGCTGATATGGATTTTCAGACGGCTCCGGCGATTTTAGAGCGGCTGGAAGAGACAGTAAAACATGGTATTTTCGGCTACAGTGATGGAAAAGAGGGCTATTTTGCGGCAGTCCAGAACTGGTACCGGGAGCGCTTTGGCTGGGAGACGAAGCCGGAGTGGCTGGTGAAAACTCCGGGCGTTGTATTCGCGCTGGCGGCGGCTGTCCGGGCGTATACAAAGGAAGGTGACGGCGTACTGCTTCAGCAGCCGGTGTACTATCCGTTTTCGGAAGTAATTACGGACAATGGGCGTAAGATTGTCAACAGCCCGCTGAAAATCACGGATGGCTATTACACGATGGATTTTGACGACCTGGAAACGAAGATCGTCGAAAATAAGGTAAAATTGTTCCTGCTTTGCAGTCCGCACAACCCGGTCGGACGTGTCTGGAGCGAGGAAGAACTGCGCCGGGTTGGCGAGATTTGCCTGCGTCACGGTGTGCTCGTGGTCAGTGATGAGATCCACAGTGATTTTACCCGCGAGGGACATCCACACACAGTATTTGCGAAGCTGGGTGCAGAGTTTGAGCAGAACTGCCTGATCTGCACGGCACCGTCCAAGACGTTCAATCTGGCGGGACTGCAGATTTCCAATATCTTTGTGCCGAACCCAGAGCTTCGGAAGAAACTCTTAAAGGAGATCACGGCGGCAGGCTACAGCCAGGTCGGTCTGATGGGACTGGTAGCATGCCAGGCGGCGTATGAAGAGGGAGCGGAGTGGCTTGCACAGCTAAAAGCGTATCTGGAGGAGAACCGGAAGTTTGTGAAGGCGTATCTGGAAGAGCATCTGCCGGAAATCCGTCTGATCGAGCCGGAGGGAACCTACCTTCTGTGGCTGGATTTTAAGGCGCTTCATTTGAATGAAAAAGAGCTGGAACATCTGATCGTGGACAAGGCACATCTGTGGCTGGACAGCGGCGCGATGTTCGGACCGGACGGCGAGGGCTTCGAGCGGATCAATATCGCATGCCCGCGGGCGACGGTGGAGAAAGCGCTGAAGCAGCTGGAAGCGGCGATCCGCGGATAAAATTGATTGGGTCACGAATCAGAACCCGTATAAATAAAACCTGCCGCAGGCAGACTGTATCCCCCCCATATAAACAGTCTGTCTGCGGCAGGTTTTTTGACTTCATAGGAACATTATTTTATGAGAACCGGAACACCGCAGTTCCATACGCCGGAAGCGGGTACGCGAAGGAGTATGGCTGTCCGTCACATTCGCTCTTGATGGAGCGGTAATGGCTGATCTTATCGCCGCGCTTGTAGTAGCCGTGTTCCTGGTCAAGCAGCAGCGTGTAGGTGCCGCGTTTCGGAACACCGACGCGGTAATCGTCGCGGTCTACCGGGGTGAAGTTGCAGATGAAGAGAAGATTCTTTTTCTGTGTTTCATCGCGGCGGATAAAGCTGAAAATACTGCGGTCTCCGTCGTTGGCGTTGATCCACTGGAAGCCGTCATACTCCTCGTCCAGGCGGTAGAGCGCCGGATATTTGTGGTAGAGCGTCAAAAGCCCTTTCACATAATTCTGGAGGTCGGCATGGAACGGCTCTTTCGTAAGGTACCAGTCGAGGGAGACTTTTTCATCCCATTCATGGAACTGACCGAAATCCTGTCCCATGAAGAGAAGTTTCTTGCCCGGATGTCCGAGCATGAAAGTGTAGCCGACTTTCAGGTTGGCAAATTTATCCTCGTATTCGCCCGGCATTTTGTTGATCATCGAGCATTTGAGGTGGACGACCTCGTCGTGCGAGAGCACCAGAATGAAGTTTTCGCTGGTGCAGTAGGTGATGCCGAAGGTCATTTTGTTGTGGTTAAATTTACGGAAATACGGGTCGAGCTTCATGTATTCGAGGAAGTCATGCATCCAGCCCATATTCCATTTGAAGGTAAATCCAAGACCGTCCTCCTCCGGGCTCTTGGTAACGTTCGGCCAGGCGGTGGATTCCTCGGCAATGATGATGGCGCCGTCCTTCCGGCCGCGGATCACGCTGTTTAAATGTTTGAAAAACTCGATGGCTTCGAGGTTTTTGTTGTCGCCATATTTATTTGGTACCCACTGTCCGTCCTGGCGCCCATAGTCTAAGTAAAGCATGGAAGCGACGGCGTCCACGCGCAGACCGTCGATGTGGTATTCATCGAGCCAGTAGAGCGCGTTGGCGATCAGAAAATTGGATACCTCGTTTTTGGCATAATCAAAGACCTTGGTACCCCAGTCCGGGTGCTCGCCTTTGCGCGGGTCGGCATACTCATAGAGCGCCTGTCCGTCGAAATCGGCAAGTCCATGTGCATCCTTCGGAAAATGCGCCGGAACCCAGTCTAGGATGACACCGATGCCTTTTTTATGTAAGTAATTGACGAAATACATAAATTCCGTCGGGGTTCCGTAGCGGGAGGTCGGGGCAAAATAGCCGGTTACCTGATATCCCCAGGAGCCGTCATACGGATGTTCGGCGATTCCCATGAGCTCTACATGGGTGTAGCCCATTTCCAGGACATAGTCAGCCAGCTCATGCGCGGCTTCCATGTAAGTGTAATAACCGTCCTTTTCCGGGCGGTTTTTCTTTTTCCAGGATCCTAAGTGAACCTCGTAGATAGAGATTGGCGCCTTGACCGGATCGGTGCCCGCGCGCGATTCCATCCATTTGGAATCGTTCCATTTGAAGCCGCGGATATCGGCGGTCACGGAAGCGGTTCCCGGACGGTATTCTGCCGAAAATGCATATGGATCTGCCTTAAATAAAATCGTTCCCGTGTGCGTGGTGATGGCGAATTTGTAGAGCTGTCCCACGCCAAGTCCCGGTACGAAGAGCTCGTAAATGCCGCTGTCTGCGACCGGCTTCATCGGGGTTGCATCCGGATTCCAGGCGTTGAAGTCGCCGACCAGGCTGACGGCGGCTGCGTGCGGCGCCCAGACCGCGAAATAGTAGCCGTCCTGTCCGCGATATGTATAAGGGTGTGCGCCCAGCTTGTGGTAGAGCTGGTAGTGGCGGCCTTCTCCGAAGAGATACCGGTCAAGCTCGCCGATCACGCCAAGTCCCTCTGTCTTTGGTTTTTTCGATGTGGTTCGTTTAGTAGTGGAAGCTGCTTTTTTCATAAGGTTACCCCTCCGTGATTCCGAGAATAACAGCGCTGTTACCCTCTAATTCTATCTGAATTTTGTTTGTATTCTTATCGATCAAAAACGATTTTCCGGTAATCAGATCCGTAGCTTGTTCCGCTGTCGTGTGGAATGGAAGTGGAACTTGTAAATAAGCGGCGTTGTCATCGTTGTTGGCAGCGGTAAGGATCGCCTGGTGGTCACCGTGTCTGGCAAATGCGTACTGCCGGTTTGTCAGCAGAAGTTCCTGATAACGCCCACCGTGAAGCGCCGGTTCGGCGGCGTGGATGGCGGCGAGTTTCTGGATCAGAAGTGTAAGCGGTGTCACGGTGCCTGCGCTGGTATCTGTGTTTGAGCCTGTGGTGCTTGAAGTGGTCTGGCAGCAGGTGTTTGCGCCTGCGTGTATGTTTGGGCCTGTGGCGCTCGAAAAGCTCTGGCAGTTGCCATCTGTGCGGATGCCGGTGTTTTGTCCGTCGCTGGTCTGCATTTCTTCTGCAAGCGGTCTCGGCGGCAGGATTCTCGGACGGAGTTCCGTATCAGAGTTGTGTCCGCGGCGTCCCTGAATGCCCCATTCACTTCCATAATAGATGGACGGAATGCCCGGAAGAGTGAACAGCAGCGTATAAAGCGGCGCAAGATGTGCCGGATTTAACAGTTTGCTTGCGATCCGGTCTTCGTCGTGGTTGTCCACAAAGGTGTAGAGATCCCGCCCCACCGCTTCGAGGCGGCGGACATTGTGTGCCAGTTCGAAATAATTGTGGTCGTTGTGCGCGGAATAGATACTTTTGTGCATCTCGTAGTTGGTGACGGAATGAAGCATCTGCGGATTGACCCAGCGGGCGTATTCGCCGTGGATGACTTCGCCCATCAGCCAGAATTCCGGCTTGATTTCATTTGCCAGCCGGCGCAGTTCCTGCATAAATTCAAAGGAAAGATCGCCCGCGCAGTCGAGGCGGATACCGTCGATGTCAAATTCCTGCACCCAGAAACGGACAGTGTCAAGCAGATAGTTCCGCACTTCCGGGTTTCGATGGTTTAAGCAGGGAAGCTCCCAGATGCCGTGCCAGGATTCATAGCCGAAGGAATCGCCCGGCGGGCTGCCCCAGCCGAAATTGACGTTCCTGTACCATCCGGCGTAAGGGGACTGGTCACGGTGCGCCTGCAGGTCGCGGAAGGCGAAAAATTCGCGACCGGTGTGGTTGAACACGCCGTCCACGACGACGCGGATGCCATGCTCATGGCAGCAGTCCACGAAAGATCGGAACGAAACGTTGGTTCCCAGCCGCCGGTCGATGAGCCGGAAATCGCGGGTATCATAGCCGTGCGTGGATGATTCAAACAGCGGTCCGATGTAAATCGCGGAAATATGCAGGCTCTCTAAATAGGGAATCCACTGCATCAGTTCGTCCATGCGGGAATCGGAGGAAACGTCCCTGGTGCCATCCGCTGTCCCATCGGAGACAGGATAGGGATTGGCAAACGGTGCTCCGGTCATTCCCAGAGGATACATATGGTAAAAGATAGCTTTGTCGTACCAGGCTGTCATGAGAAAGGTCCTCCTTGTGTCGGTTAAATGGTATTTTCCTGTTGTTTAATATGTCGTAAAAGGAACTGATACCGGAGGTGTGCGGCTTTCAGTTCGTAGATATAGCAGTCAATCAGAGTCGGATCGACGACCTCTTCAAAATGGTTGAAAACGGTGTTGATCGTGCTCATGGTCTGTCGCAGTTCTGTCAGCAGCTCCGGGTCAGGGTGGGCGGAAAAAATGTCCGTGCTGGTGCTCCCGGAGCAGTGGGTGCGGTTGTGCTTCATGGTTTGATGCTCTCTTTCTGAATCCTATAAATTGGTACAACGATCAGTATATTCAGAAAATGGAAAGATATGCATCCTGGTTCAGGCGTTCATGGAAAGCACGGATTCCAGCAGATGTCCGAGCTGCATCAATTTCCGGGTGCTGTCTTCGATCGAGAGGTAATAATAATTGCAGGTTCCCTCCCGGTGGACGTCGATCAGCCCGGCTGTCTTTAAGATCTTCAAATGGTGGGAAACTGCCGGGCGCGACAGGCTGGTCCGTTCGGTGATTTCCCGGACATTTAAGCCGTGCGGACGGGGCTGGGTGGGCAGGCTGATTGGACGGTCATCGTTTTTATCCGGCTGATTTGTGTTCATAGGGGTGTTTTTTGTGCGTCCCGTGAGGGCTTCGTCCGTCAGTGCTTCGATGATCGTCAGCCGTATTTCATCACCCAGTGCGATAAAAAGAGGCATACAGGTATGAAAATGCTGTTTAAGTTCTATTCCTTTTTTCATCGCGGCTCCTCCTTCTATAATGGTTTAAAAATTTAAACTAATAGTATTTTACCATTTTTTGTTTCGTCAGTCAATGGAAAGGAAAATGCTGGAATGGGTATTTATAGATAAAAAATAAAGAGATATTTTGGCAATTATTTTCAAATAACGAAATTGTCTAGCTAAAATAATGGGTTCAGATGCACAAAGTTTTTGAGATGTTTTTGGCGCATATTTCGGGTGTTTTGGGATTGACTTTTGACCCAAAACTGTTCATAATGGAGGAACATTCATGGATGGGTTCTTCCATCTGTCACGGGAATCCGGATTTCCCGTTGATCTATTATTAAGATTCTAAAAGTTAAGTTCAGAGAAATGTTCGATAATTTTTCAGGAATGTTTGAAGTGCATACAGGAAATGAATGGAAAAAGGTGGCGGTAAAAGCTGGCGCAGGACTGGCAGCTATCGTTTGCGGCAGGAGTTTTGACAAGAGGACATACTGTGCAGAAATTGTTCGTTTCATGTATGCGAAAGAGAAGGAGGGGATGGATTGACCTTTTTGCTGCTGTTGTTTACTGGCGGCTGTGCGTTTTGGGATTTGAAAAAACGCCGTATTCCCAATGGGATGCTTCTGATTGGCGGCCTGTTGTTTCTTTTGATTCGGTTTGATCTGGGGATGAAGATGGGATATACGGCCGGATGGGGAGGGCGGCTGCCGGGATATGGGGCGGCGCTTATGATGGGGATTGGCGAGACTTGTGGATATTTGATTCGTATCGGGAGTTTACTGATTGTCCTGTTCCCTCTGTATCTGTTTCGCATGATAGGTGCGGGGGACATCAAAATGGCAGCCGTCCTGTTTGGTGCCGCCGGGCTGCGGCAGGGCGGGCGGATTTTCCTGTGCGGGCTGGCAGCTGCCGGAATATGGTC
The DNA here is from genome assembly GCF_003461685.1 of Clostridium sp. AF12-41. Taxonomy (NCBI): domain Bacteria; kingdom Bacillati; phylum Bacillota; class Clostridia; order Eubacteriales; family Clostridiaceae; genus Clostridium; species Clostridium sp. AF12-41. Next base: position 18,776 of record NZ_QTXO01000006.1, read on the forward strand.
GCTCGTATTACTTATCCGGCGTGGGATTGCCAGGCAGCGGCTTACATATCTTGTGTTTTATTTGTACCGGTCCGCGCTTGGGGGAAGCGTCGAGCCGTACTATCTGGAAGCGCGGGATGGAAAAGAGGCATCTTTTTGTCTGGCACCGTGCCTGTTTTTGGGAGTGATTGGGGCGGAGCTGATTCGGTATCTGTAAGGAAAATGGCTTGTGATTAGGGAGGTGGCGGTGCGATGAAGCATATTCTGGCGGTGTATGATGTGGATCCGGTCTATGCGGCGCGGTTTGCAGAGGTAGTTAACCAGAAGGAAAAAATACCGTTTGAGGTGGTGGCGTTCAGCTCGATCGAGCGGCTGCGGGCATTTGCGGCGGAACATCCGGTAAAGCTTCTGTTGTTGGGCGAGCATGTTCCGGCGGAAGAAAAGGAGTCCATCCGGGCGGAAAAGGTTATTCTTTTATCGGATAATGGGGGAAAACCGGTCAGCCCGTCAGTTCCCTGTGTCTACAAATACCAGTCCAGCGATGCGATTGTGCGCGACGTGATGACCTGGTATGGGGAAAGCCCGGGGGAGCTGCCGGAGGTGTCCGGGCGGGGGCTGGCGAAGGTCTTGGGAGTGTATTCGCCGGTTGGACGGTGTTTAAAGACCTCGTTTGCCCTGACAATGGGAAAACTTTTGGCACAGGAGGAGCGGGTGCTGTATCTGAACCTGGAGGAATTTTCCGGTCTGTCGGTTTTGATGAAAGAAGAATATAAGAGTGATTTGTCGGATCTGTTGTATTTTTACAACGGTGGAAGCTATAATTCGCTTCGTTTGAGCAGCGTTGTCCACACGATGGGGGAGCTGGACTATATTCCGCCGGTGCGCTATCCGGAGGATCTGGATCAGGCGGGAGAGGAGGCAATCGCGGGGCTTATACGGGCAATTGCCGGGGAGAGTGCGTATGATACGCTGGTAGTGGATATAGGAAGCGGGCGCAGGACGGCGCTTTCGGTAATGAAGCTGTGCCGGGTAATTTATATGCCGATCCGGGAAGATCCGGTGTCTTTGGCAAAGCTTAAGGAGCTGGAGCAGTATTTTTCACAGACAGGAAATGGCATGCTAAGGGAACGTATTAAACGCCTGAAGCTTCCGTATCACGGCAGTTTTGGACGGGGCGATTATATTGACCAGCTCTTATGGGGAGAACTGGGTGATTATGTACGGCAGCTGCTGCGGGGAAGCAGTGTGGGCGGATAATGTTCATTGTGGGTTAAATTAGAAGGGGCAAAGTCTTTTGACAGGGATAAATTGAGCGGGATTTTGCCAGTCATTCTAAAGAGTAAACGGTTGTGAGAGAAACAACTGGCAGGGGGAAGTATGCAGGAGCAGAAAATGGTTTTGAGGCAGCGTCTGATGGAGCAGATGGAGAGTCGTATGCAGGTGGAGGATGAGGAGCTGCGCGACCTGATCGACATGGCGATTCTGGAAGCGGCAGAAGGGGCGTATCTGCCGTTAAAAGAGCGGCTTTGTTTGAGAAAAGAGCTGTTTGATTCATTCAGACGGCTGGATATTTTGCAGGAGCTGGTCGATGATCCGACGATCACGGAGATCATGGTAAATGGCACGGAGCACATTTTTGTCGAGCGGCAGGGGCGTGTGGAAGAATTAGAAAAGCACTTTGATTCGGTAGGGCAGCTAGAGGATCTGATTCAGCAGATTGTAAGCCGTGTCAACCGGACGGTCAATCTGGCGTCTCCGATTGCGGATGCGAGACTGGAAGATGGTTCGCGTGTTCACGTGGTGCTGGCACCGGTGGCGTTAAATGGTCCGATTTTAACGATCCGGAAGTTCCCGGAACCGATCACGATGGAACGTCTGATTGAGTTAAAAAGTATCAGCCGGGAGGCAGCGGCATTTTTGCAGAAAGCGGTCGAGCGGGGGCTCAATATCTTCATCAGCGGCGGAACCGGATCGGGAAAAACGACGATCTTAAACGCCATGTCCGGCTATATTCCACAGGAGGAACGCATCATCACGATCGAGGATTCGGCAGAGCTTCAAATCCGCCATGTAAAGAATCTTGTCAGCCTGGAAACAAGGGTGGAGAACCGGGATGGCTCGCAGGAGATTTCCATGCGCGATCTGATCCGGGCGAGTCTCCGAATGCGTCCGGACCGCATCATTGTTGGAGAGGTCCGGGGCGGCGAGGCACTGGAAATGCTGCAGGCGATGAATACGGGGCACGATGGCTCGCTCTCAACCGGACATGCCAACAGCGCAAAAGACATGCTCTCAAGACTGGAGACAATGGTTCTGATGGCGGCAGAGCTGCCGCTTGCGGCGGTCCGGAGCCAGATTGGTTCAGCGCTCGATCTGATGGTCCATGTCGGGCGGATGCGTGACCGGAGCCGGAAGGTGCTGGAGATCACGGAGGTGATAGGCTATGAAAATGGGGAAATCCGCCTTTCTCCCATCTATCAGTTTCAGGAAAGCGGGGAGGCTGGTTCCGGACAGGTGGAAGGAGCACTTGTCCAGGTTGGCAGATTTGAAGGGCGGCGCAGGTTCGCGGGAGGAAGTGCTTTCTGATTACCGGGTTTACCACCTGACGGGGCAGGAGTGGATACGTTACCTTCTGGAGGGAACAGCGGTGTGCGCCGTGACGGCGTATGTATTCTACCGTTCATTTCTGGCGTTCGTTCTGATGCTTCCGGCGGGGATGCTGCGGCCGTTTTTTAAGAGGCGGGAGCTCTGCCGCCGGAGAAAAGAGGAGCTGCGGCTCCAGTTTAAGGAAGCGATTCAGATCGTGGCTTCGGCGCTGGCTGCAGGCTATTCAGTGGAAAATGCGTTTATTGCGAGCGTGCGCGATCTGGAAGAACAATACGGAAAAGAAGGGATGATTACCCGTGAGTTTTCATATCTGGCAAGCCAGCTTAAAATGAACCGGACCGTGGAGGCGCTGCTTTCTTCCTTTGCGAAGAGGAGCGGTCTGGATGAGGTGGAAAATTTCTCTGTTATTTTTACTGTATCCAAACGGAGCCGGGGCGAGCTGGCAAGCGTGGTTCACCATGTCGTTCACGTGATTTCGGATCGCATTCAGGTGCGGGAGGAAATTCTCACGATGACGGCAGAAAAGCAGTTTGAACAGAGAATTATGAACCTGATGCCGTACCTGATCGTGCTCTACGTGGATTTGTCATCGCCGGGCTTTTTCTCACAGATGTATGAGACAGCGGTGGGGCGGGTGGTGATGACCGGGTGTCTGGTGGTCTATCTGCTGGCATGGAGGGTATCGGGAAAAATTCTTCAGATTGAGGTGTGAAACAGCATGGGAAAAATGGGGAAAAAGCAGGTTTTATGCATTCTTTTGGGGATAATTCTGGCAGTTGCGGGATATCTGGTGGAAAAACGGGATGGGGCGCTGGAAGATGGGAACCGGCTGAACCGCTATGCATACGGAGAAGGAGAACGGCAGCAGGAAGTGTGGGTGCGCGGACTGTGCGAGAAGGAGATTCCGGTGGAGATTGCGCTCGGAGAGCGGGAATATGCGGAAGAGGATGCAAAAAAAGCATTGCTGGAGGCGGGAGGTAAACTGGCGGATTTAATTCGGGGAAACAATCTGTCCCTGCAGGAGGTAAGGGAAGATCTACATCTCGTCGGCTGGCTGGAAGAAGAGGGCATCCGGGTCCGCTGGACACCGGAGGATGCGGAATGGATTCAGACGGATGGGACAGTTTTAAATGAAGAATGCCCGGAGAAGGGGATTCAGACAGAACTGACCGCATCCCTGCAGGCGGGGGTATTCAGCCGGGAGTACCGGTTTCCGGTCACGCTATATCCGCCGCTTCGGACGAAGCAGCAGGAAAAAGAGGCTGGTTTTAAGCGGCTGTTAAAGCAGATGGATGAGGCGCAGAGAACGGAAGGGCAGCTGGTTCTGCCAAAGATGTATGAGGGGAAGAATTTATCTTACCGGGTGCGCGGAGACAGGGAATATCTGCTGTTTCCGGTGCTGGGGATTGCGGCGGCAATTCTGCTTCCTCTTTATGAAAAACAGAAGGAGAGTGAGGTGAAAAAGAAGAAAAAGCGGGAGCTGATGGAAGATTATCCGGAGATTGTGTCAAAGCTGACTGTATTTTCCGGGGCGGGGCTTCCGGTCCGCCGGGCATGGGAGCGGATTGTACTGGAATACGAGGCGGCATGCCGGGCGGGAACACAGACGGAGCGGGCGGCATACCGGGAAATGGCAGCGGCATATCACCGGATGCAGCGCGGTGTCCCGGAACTACAGGCATATGCGGAATTTGGTGCGGGCTGCCGTCTGAGACCGTACCGGAAGCTTTCCGGGCTTTTGGAGCAGAATGTCAGAAATGGGGCAGAAGGACTTCGAAAGGCGCTGGAGGCAGAGATGGAGTCGGCGTTTGAAGAAGAGAAAGCACTGGCAAGACGCCGGGGGGAAGAGGCGTCCACAAAGCTGATGCTTCCATTGTTTCTGATGTTGATGATTATTATGGTGATGGTTTCAGTCCCGGCGTTTCTGGCGTTTGGGATCTGAAAAATGGGGAGAAAGGAGAAAAAGTATATGGATAAAGCGTATCTGGTAAGAGAAGTAAAATCGTTTCTGATGGACGAGGATGGCGTGGGGGTCATTGAATTAGTGCTGATTCTGGTGGTGCTGATAGGTCTGGTCATTGTCTTTAAAAAGCAGATTAATACTCTTCTTACAAATATCTTTAAACAGATCAACAGCAAGTCGAAGGAGGTATATTGATCCGGGCAGAACGGCACGTTGAAGCAGAAATGGACGTTTGCGGGGGGATCACAGTTTTCCTAAGTTTGATTCTGACCTGTATCTGTGCGCTGATGGGCGGGCTGTTTGAGTCCGCCCGGGCAGCCGGAAGCGGCTGGTATATGCAGATGGCGCTCAATTCCTCCCTGGATTCGCTGATGAGCTGTTATCACCGGGAGATTTGGGATAAATACCGGATTTTTGTGCTGGAATGTGCGGATAAAGAGCGCCTGGCGGCGGAGATGGAGCCGCAGATGGAAACATATCTGGCGGCAGCGCCCTTTTATCCGGTCAGCGGCGGCAAGGTACAGATCGAAGCGATGGATGCGATCACCGGGCATAATGGGGATTTCTTTGCGAAGGAAGTTACCGATTATATGAAAGTGGGTGTCTGGACGCTGGAAAGTGAGGAGTCTGAACTGCCTGAGATGGAAAAACGGATGACGGAAGCAAGGGCGGTTCATGGGATTGCGGAAGGATATCAGGAAAATGGCAGAAAAGTGCTGCGTCTGGAAGAGTCGATCGAGGCGATCGGAGCCTGCCTGCAAAAACAGGAGAAACATCTGGAGGAGATGGAGGCAGCGGTTCGCCAGGCGGATGGAAGCTCGTTCTTTCAATCGGCGGAAAGCTTAGAGAAAGAATTAAAGCAGATTCCGGGGCTGGTTGCGGCGTATGAAAAACAGGCGGACCGGCTTGCGAAAGAACTGCAGGGATCGGAGCAGGAGGCGCAGGAAGCCCAGCCGGATCTGGAAGAAGGCTCCTGGGGCATGGTACAGGAGGAGATGCGGGGGTATCGTTCGTATTTGGATGCGGATGGAGCGCGCCGCCAGGAGGTAAAAAAGACAGAAGAGACGGCTCACGGAAATGAAGAGGTGGTTGCAGAAGCAGTCCGGAAAGGAAAGGAGATACAGGATTATATCGATGATTGGGAGCCTGACGATGAGGACGATGAGCTGGACGAGGAAGCGCTGTGGGCGCCGGTTCTGACGATCACAGCGGGTTTTCAGAAGGATGGACGTTTCCGGGTTCCGGCAGTCCGAGACAAGAAAAAAATGAATGTGCTGGAAGCAGTCAGCCGCCTGTCGGGGACGGATCTGCTGAGTCTTTGTGTGCCGGCGGGAACTGTGATTTCAGAAAACTGGATTTCGACCGCGGCATTTCCGTCGGTATTGTATGCAGGCGGAGAGAGCGGAAAGCGGGGGACAGCTGGGGATGTCTGGACGGCGGGGCTTGAACGGGCTCTTTTAGATGCGTATGCGGCGCATTTTTTTACCCGGTTCGGGCAGGAAAAGACGGGAAGTGTCCATTATGAGCAGGAATATCTCTTACAGGGAAATGCGTCGGAGCGGGAAAATTTAAAACGCACCGTCAATGAACTTCTGGCTGTGCGCGAGGCGGTGAATCTGGCAGCTTTATATGCGGATTCTGAAAAACGGTCGGAGGCGGAAGCATTGGCGCTGGCAATCACGGGGCTGGCGGGAATCACACCGATCACGGCGGCGGCATCCTTCTTTATCATGACAGTCTGGGCGTTTGCAGAGTCGATGGCAGATGTGAAGGTTCTGCTGGCGGGCGGAAAAATTCCTTTTTTCAAACAGCCGGGGGAGTGGCAGATTTCGCTTTCTGCTCTGACGGAAAAGGGCGCGTCCATCTTTCTGGAAACGGGGACGGATCCTTCATTGAAAAACGGGACAGACGACAGAGGGCTGGACTACCAGGACTGGCTGAAACTCTTTTTCCTGATACAGGGAAAGAGCCGTTTCTGTTACCGGATGATGGATATGATTCAGAACCGCATTTCAGAAAAAGAGCCGGGATTTCGGATGGATCAGTGCCAGTATGGGGTAAGTGTGTCCTATGCGGCACAGGGAACGTTGATACCGCTTCGTAGAACGTCCCAGAAGGAATATTAAACACAATTACAGGGGAGTGGAGGACAGTGTCCTTTTTCAGGAGATGATGCAAGTGAATGTGCCTCTCCAAGTACATAAAGAAAGCCAGTAAAAAAGATGATGACAACTAACCTAACAAAACGAATAAATGAAAGTATCTGTGCGGTCGGGATACCCGTCCTTCGGCGGCATAGAGCCCAAGTAACAAAACGACCCTGGAAAAGGGCATTGTCCTCTGCTTCCCTGTGTGCGAGCCTGACGATTGAGGCGGCGCTTAGTCTGACATTGTTTATGTTTACGGTGATTCTCCTGTCAGTTCCGATGGAAATACTGGATACTCAGAGAAAGGTGCAGACGGTGCTGGAAGTGACGGGGCGGGAACTGGGATGGCAGGTGTATCGGACATCCCATACGGTGCATCCGGCAGAAATGGAGGCGGGAAAAGCGGCAGAGGCAGAAGAAAAGGGAACGGGGGGCTGGTCAGAACTTCCGTCCGGGCTTATCCTGCAGGGATATTTAAAGGAGAAGATTCAGACAGCGGGCGGGAACAAAGTGTCCAATATCCAGTGTGGTGCCAGCCGCGTATCGGAAGATGGAGAATGGATTGACCTGCGCGCCTCCTATCAGGTGCGGCTGCCGTTCTCGGTATTTGCGCTTGACCATGTGACGCTTACTTCCCGGAGCCGGAAGCGGGGATGGATTGGGGCGGAAGGCGGGTATTTCTCAGAGAAAAACGCTTCAGAACCGGAGGAAAAATGGGTCTATGTGGGGCGGGACAGTACGCGCTACCATCTCTCACCTTCGTGCCATTATATATCGAATCAGATCACCGCGGCTGCGTATGCAGATGTAATTTCGGAGGTGCTTAGAAACAGCGGGGGATGCCGTTATAAGGCTTGCAGATACTGTGGAAAGACGGTGTCGGCGGGAGGTCTGGTGTATATTCTTCCGTCCGGCGAGGTTTACCATGGAAAGCAGGACTGTTCGTCATTGGCATATTATGTGCAGAAGGTGCGGCGATCAGAGGTGGAATATATGGGGGTGTGTTCATACTGTGGAAGTGGATAGGTGCGGATGGCGGAAAGAATCAAGGAGGGGTGAGAGGGCGGAGTGATGGAAAACAGTGCAGAGATAAGTTTCATGGGATTTACGCGGATGGATTTGGAAAGTGCAGTATGTTTCCTCTGTGCGGTTGTTTTTTCACTTTTTCTGATGGTCTTTTCCTGGCAGGATTTTCATAGAAAACGGATACGCGTAAGCTGGCTATATGGATTTGGAACGGCAGGAATGGCGCTTACGATGATACGGTGTGTGCTGTCGGTTATAAAAGATGGATGGGATTGGAAAAAAAGTGTGTTGCAGATAACGGTATGGCTTTTGGGAATGCTGCCGGGGATTTTTTTGTTCTGGATGGAGCGGCAGACGAAAGGTGCGGTCGGACTGGGAGATGGCTGCTTTTTTCTGATCACTGGGTGCTATCTGGGGGGATGGCGGACGCTTGAACTTTTGATGGGAGCTGTATTTGTGAGCAGTCTGGCAGGAGGTGTCTGGATGCTTACGGCACTGCTTGGCGGAAAGGGGAATGGTCTATGGGAGAAAATGCGGAAAAAGAAGTTGCCATTTCTGCCGTGTGTGCTTCCGGTGTGGATTTGGATGCTGATAGCATCTCTTGGATGAAGCGGGAGGTTTCTGCCAGTTATACGGTGGAAGCCTCGTTTGTGATGGCGGTTGCATTCTTTTTTATCGCGGCACTGTTAAATGGAGTGTTTGAGGTGCATGGCAGGATTACGGGGCGTTTTGTCCTGCAGGAGGCGATGGAATGGTGCCTGTATCGGGAGGAAAAAACGTTGCGGGGAGATGGAATGACTGTGGGGGAGATAAGCAGCAGAGCTGGACAGCGCCTGCATGGATTCTTCCGGTGCGGAGATGCAGTTTTGACGATCCGGGAAGATGGGGGAGACTTGGACGGAAGGGTAAAGAGCAGTACAGAGACGGAGATATCCCTGCGCGGACAGGAGCCGGAGCGGGCGATCCGTTTGCTGACAGTGTTGGAAAATGCAGAGTGATGGAGGATACGGGATGGAGATTCGGTACAGCCGGGAAATGAATCATAATTATATGATAATCGAAGCGCCGGAGGAAGAAACGGGCTATGCGGTACAGATGCTGTCGGCGAATGCCATCGAAGGGCTTTTGAAGTTCCGGGTCCGCCAGACGGAGGAGGCGAGAGAATATTATTATGAGATAACGTCGAGACAGCCACTTAGACGGGTGTTGGAAAAGCGGACCTTGTCGGGACAAGAACTCCGGTCGATTCTGCTTGGTGTGTTGGCGGTTCTGAAGCGGGTGGAAGAGTACCTGTTAAAAGAGGAACAGCTTTTGCTGGATCCGGAATATCTGTATCTGGAACCCGATCATTTTACTGTGGAATTATGTCTGGTTCCGGGGCATCGGGAAGAGGCGCCGCAGGCGCTCTCAAAACTGCTGGGGTATCTTCTGGAACGTGCGGATCATCAGGATCGGGAGGCTGTTGTATTAGCTTATAATCTGTACCAGATTAGTCTGCGGGAGAATTACGGAACGGCAGATCTGCTGCGCCAGCTTTCGGGGGAAGATCGGATCTTTTCGGCAGAAAAACGAAACGAGGATGAGGGGGATCCTGAGACGGCGGGAGTGTGGGCGGATCGGCAGGAGTGGCTTGAAGCGGAGCAAAATCGGAGGGATACGTTGGAATCTGGATCTGGGAAAATGGCTTTTGACACTCAAACGCCAGCCAGGAAGGATTGGAAATATAGGCAGGAAGCGTTGTATCAGGAGAAAACGACGAAAAAGAACCTGGAGTCGGTAGAGAATTCAGATGAAGTGGGGGAAAAGTCTGAAAGGGCAGGTGGAAAACAAAAGGGACAATGGCAGAACAGGTGGATAAAGGTACTTGGAAGCGCGGTGGCAGCTGGCATTGTGTATTGGTACGTGACGGGAGAAATGGATGTATGGCTGTATGCAATCAGCGGCGGCATCGGGGGAATCGTGTTTTTGAGGGAGATGTTGGCAGCCCGCAGAAAATGGCAGGTATATGGTGGCAGGAAGAAAAATCGAGGTCAGGGAGAGGATAGAGAGGAAAGCACGGAAGTGGATCAGGCGAATGAAGCTGGACGAGGTGGAAAGAGTAGTCGTGTGCGGAATGGTGAGAGGAAAGTGATCCAGAAAAAGAAAGAACGGTCTGGGATAGAAGGGACTCTATCATATCAAGACTGGCAGCAGACAACGCCTGAAAACCGCTGGCAGGTCTATCCGGAGAGTGAAGAAGCTTATCGGCAGGAACTTCGAAGAGAAGAAGAAGCACAGATAGAGCGGGCGAGAGAAGCGGGGACTACGCTTCTGTCTGCCTCAAAGAATGGGGAAGGAACGGTGCGCTTAGAGCCGGTGGAAGCCGGAGGAACAGTGATTCAGATTTCCTATATTCCATTTACACTTGGAAAACATCCGGGGCTGTCGGACGCATGTATTGACCGTCCGACCGTCAGCCGTCTTCATGCGCGGATCGATCAGAAGGAGGGCGTATACATTCTGACAGATCTCAATTCAACCAATGGAACATCGGTCAATGGCTATCCGCTTCAGGCAAATGAAACAGTCAGTTTGGGGAATGGGGATTCCATTTATTTGGCGGATGTCGGATATAAATTTTGGGAACACCGATAAATTGTCTGAAAATATGAAATAATAACCAAAAACACGAAATTGATGTGAATTATTTTGCAAGTACATCAATTTCGCGTTTCTGCAAATTTACATAGAACAAGCCATGGGGATATGCTATAATAAAGGCACTTGACATGGAAGTTTCAAGCCAAGTGACAAAAGAAAATACCGCTTTTCCAGTGAATGGAGAAGCATAGAGAGAAGGAGAGACCGACATGACAGACAAAGAATGTATTTTTTGTAAGATCGCTGGCGGAGAGATTCCATCCTCAACGGTTTATGAAGATGAAGATTTTCGTGTGATTCTGGATTTAGGACCGGCATCGAAGGGACATGCGCTGATTCTGCCGAAGCAGCATTTCAAAGATTTATGTGAGCTGGATCCGGCGATTGCGGCCAAAGCTCTTCCATTAGCTGGAAAGATTGGTGCGGCGATGAAGAAAGCACTGGGCTGCACGGGTTTCAATGTGGTTCAGAACAATGGCATATCCGCAGGACAGACTGTTTTTCATTTCCATGTACACATTATTCCGAGATATGAAAATGGACCGGATATGGTGACATGGGCGCCAGGAAAAGCAACGCCGGAAGAGCTGGCAGAAATTAGCAGCTCCATCCGCGAAGAACTGACGCGATAGGAGTTTGGATATGCACCATGAGAATGAAAAAATGGCGCTTTTTGAAGCGCTTTACAGAGAGTACCTGGTACCGCTGAAGAAATATGCGTATAGAATTGGAGTAGGGTACGATGACATTGAGGATATGGTGCATGAAGCTTTCATTGAATATTACAAGCGCTATTCGTTAGATCTGGATCATAAAGTAAAGTTGGTTTTACTGATCCGCATTTTACGGAGCAAGTGGATCGATAACCGGAGGCAGATGCGGCGCCGCGAGATGCTGCATCTGGAAGATCCGGATGCGGAAGAAGAGATTATGAACCTTCTTTTGGAAGGGGAGATAGGAATTCAGCTTCTGGATCAGGAGGTTATCGATAGGGATATCTATTGGAACGTATGGAAGATTGTCAAATCTATGAAGAAGGACTGGCGGGATGTTTTGATTCTCCGTGTTTTGGAGGGCTTGACGGCGGAAGAAGCCTGTGCGGTTTTGAAAATCAAATCAACGGTATGCTGTACACGTCTTTACAGGGCAAAAGCAGAATTGCAGAAGCGCGTGTTGAGGGCAAAGCTGTTTGATATTTAAAAATCACATCGAAGCAGAGCCGTTTCGAATCTGTCCGATGTGATGATAAGCTTACATATTCAGTGTTTTAGTCTTGTACTATACAAACGTAGCAATGCTACTAACTGCGTGCGCAATCATGAATCAGCCCCATGATGGTTTTGACAGCATTGTTTAAGTGGCTTTCAGACATTTTATCAATGAACTGCTGGCGATTTTTATAGGTCTCTTCGATTGCCTGGCTGAGAGTATCTGCGGTTAAAACTTCTTCTTCCAGAACGGTGCTGAATCCCTGTTTTGCAAAGGAGTTGGCATTTAAGATCTGGTCGCCGCGGCTGGCAGCAGCCGACAGAGGGATCAAAATGTTCGGTTTGCGGAGTGCCAGAATTTCGCAGATGGAATTTGCGCCCGCGCGGGAGATGATCAGATCTGCCGCTGCAAAGAGATGGCGGAGTGGTTTATCCACATACTCATACTGAACATATCCTTCGGTGCCGATGAGAGACTCATCCAGATTGCCTTTTCCGCAGATATGTATTACCTGATAGGTTTTCAGAAGCTGCGGAAGAATGCCGCGGACAGCCTGATTGACCGTGACGGAGCCGAGACTTCCGCCGATGATCAGAATTACTGGGCGATCGGCAGAAAGATGGGCGTACTGGAGTCCCGCCAGACGATCCCCGTGCAGAAGCTCTTCACGGATCGGGGAACCGGTCAGAACCGCCTTATCTTCCGGAAGATATTTAAGTGTTTCCGGAAAGTTGCAGCATACCTTGGAAGCGGCTGGAATACAGATTTTATTTGCCAGTCCTGGGGTCATATCGGATTCATGGATGATGACAGGCACTTTATAATGCTTGGCAGCCAGAACGACCGGAACAGCGACAAAACCGCCTTTGGAAAAGACGATATCCGGTTTGTATTTTTTCATAAGCTTGCGAGCCTCAAAGTATCCTTTCAGAACGCGAAGCGGATCTGAAAAATTCTTAAGGTCAAAATAACGGCGCAGTTTTCCAGATGAGATTCCATCGTAAGGGATGCTGGCTGCCTCGATCAGGCGGCGCTCAATGCCGTTATAAGAACCAATATAGTGAATCTCAAAGTCTTCCTCGCGCAGTGCCGGAAGCAGGGCGAGATTCGGTGTAACATGACCTGCAGTACCACCGCCGGTCAGAATGATTTTTTTCATAGTAGTTTCCTCCACACATCAGCCGCTGGTTACGGTGTGAGGGGACAACCATAACCTGAAAACAACTGTTTTTATGCTTTATCATACCCGCAAAGGGTTACATTTAGTATAGTAAACGGAAAAAAAGAAAAGTCAACCTAAAAGTTAGGACGAGGACAGAGAGGAGGGATAAAAAGTGAGCAGAAGCCGGCGCGGAAAAAAAGCTGGAGAAGATGCAGAGCGCCTGCTGCAGGAAGCGTTTGGAGTCAGCGAAGATCAGCTGTTGAAGGATTTTATCCTTGCACAGACGGAAGTAAAAGACAGCGACATACCTCCAGGATCAGAAGATGGCTTTGAGAGGTTGATGGCAAAGTTAGAAGCGGAGGTGGGAACAAGCCCGGAAAGTGAAAAAGAATCATCCAGCGAGAACATTGTCAAACTGCACGAAGAAGCTCGCAAACCACGCCGGTTGAAATCGATTGTAAAAGTCTCTGTAGCTGCCGCCGCTATCGCAGTGATGGTTGTGGCGATGGGGATTTCGGTTGGGGCGAAGAGGGAGTATCGGTATGTGGTGCGGGAGAAGGACAGTGTACGGAATGAGATTGTCTTAAATAATGTTGAGGCTATTCCTGGAGAGGATGAATTAGATAAAGCATATATAGAAATAACTAAAAAAACAAAGGTTCGTCCGTTGAAACTTGCGTATATGCCTAAAAAGATGAAGTATGTAAAAGCAGATATAGGAGAAACGTGGGTTATAATGTATTTTTCTTATGAAAAATATCGTGTAAAGATATTAGAAGAAGTAGGTGGTACTGGTAATTCTACAAATGTTATATCTGATAGAAAAAAAGAAGAGTATATTTATAATGATTTGTTAAAAGAAAATATTTATTTTGAAAAATCAGAGCTTTCAGATGGGAAATTTGAATATAGTGCTAATATTGTAAAAGGGGATACATACTATCAAATTTCGGGGATAATTCCTAAAAAAGAGTTTAAAAAGATTGTTGAAAATTTATTTTTAGAAAATTATTAGGGGGAAATTTTATATGAGAAAAAAATTATATACACTGATATGTGCAGGAATGATTATAGCTGCAAGTATGATGCAAGTTTATGCAGCAGACACACAGTATATTAATGGAGTTTCGGTTGAAGAGGCGGATTATAGCAATGCTTGTTTATTAAATGAAAATGTTTCGGAGGGAATTGCGAGGGGGATAGAACCAAGGGGAAGTATTATTGATACGGCATTAACAAGAATTAGTAATTTAGGAAAAGGAGATATTGGAATCCTTATTCAGACAGTAGCTCATGTAGAGTGTGATAAAATAAAAAATATTGCAGTTCTGCAAAGAGAAGAGGATGGTAAATGGGTAGAAGTTTCTAGATATATATATGATGCTAGCAAAGAGGATTTTCCAACGGAAGATTTATCAGGAATGTCGAATGATTTTACAGTGAAAAACCAGAAAACAGGATATTATTATAGAGTAGTTGGCGTTCATTATGTAGAGTCAAATGGAAAGGGACAGTCCTTTATGACAAAAACAGAGGGAATCAAAATCACCGAATACGGCGACTAATTCTAAACGGGGACAGTGTTACTAAATTTATATTTGCAACACGAAATAGTATGAAAAAAGCGATCACATAAATACCCCCACCTGCAACCATCCAGGAATTTCTGATTCAAAATTCCAGATGTTTTCAGGTGGGGGTTCTTAAACGGTTTTTCATTATGCCAACAGGCGTGAAAGAATCTCCTCAAAAATTCCTATTTCACGTTCGCTTTATACTCCTTCAACGCCTGTGCCAGCTGATCCGGGCAGGAAGTTGGGCGGAAGCCGCACTGGATGCCTTCGATGCGGGAGATTGCCTCGTCAATATCCATGCCATCGATCAGGCGGGCAACGCCCTGTGTGTTGCCGGAGCAGCCGCCGACGAACTGCACATTCTTTACTTTATTATCTTCTACTTCAAAATTAATCTCACGGGAACAGACTCCCTTTGTCTTGTATGTCATGGTAAAACCTCCTCAAAATGGTATGTGTTTTAATCTGCTGTGGCGGGAATCCACCGCAGTAAAATGATTATAGTCTGCCAGTAAAGGTGTTGTCAAGATAACAAAAATCCAGTATACTTTCTTTTGAGAAGATACGGTGTAACTGTTCATAGGTAGGCACTTTTGGAATCGAAAGTGCCGTAAGAAAACATGGTGGCAGCAGGAATTTGTACAACGTGTGAACTGTGACGATACGGTCGTGTTAAAAAGAATAGAAGGATGAATAATAGAATGTACACTCGGAGTCTTTTCTGCACTTGCTTTTGCGGCTTATTTTCCGCCAGCTGCACCCGAATTTCAGAGGCGGACGCAACGCCAACGCTTCAGAAATTTGGGCGCAACTGACAAAAAATTATCTCACAAAATCAAGCACAGAAAGATTCCGAGAGTACATTTAGAAAAAACAGGAGGATAAACAGATGTTAGGAATCATCGGAGCGATGGATGAAGAGGTGGCTCAGATCAAGGAGAAAATGACGGATGTTACCGTGACAAGCGTAGCCGGTATGGATTTTTATCAAGGCAAACTGGGCGGAAAGGACGCAGTTGTGGTTCGCTCTGGTATCGGTAAGGTAAATGCAGGTATGTGCAGTCAGATTCTGGCGGATCGGTTCCATATCAGCGCGATTGTGAACACAGGTATCGCCGGTTCCCTGCGTGCAGAGATCAACATTGGCGATATCGTTGTATCGACGGATGCGGTGCAGCATGATATGGATGCGAGCGGATTTGGATACCGGATCGGACAGATTCCGCGAGTAGATACCTTTGCATTTGAGGCGGATGAGAAGCTGCGCGAGCTGGCGATTGAGTGCAACCAGAAGGTCAATCCGGAGATTCAGGCATTTCCGGGACGCGTGGTAAGCGGCGATCAGTTTATCTCGGATAAGGCAAAAAAGGAGTGGCTGATCGAGCAGTTTAGCGCAAGCTGTACCGAGATGGAGGGCGCAGCGATCGCACAGGCGGCATATTTAAACGGAATCCCGTTCCTGATTATCCGTGCCATTTCAGATAAGGCGGATGACAGCGCAGGTATGGACTATGCGGCGTTTGAGGCGCAGGCGATCAAGCATTCGGTAAACCTACTGCTTGAAATGGCGTCCCGGTATGAGGCGTAATGAGTCATAGATATGATTCACAGACAGAATTTTTAATAACCCGAAATTTTGCATGATACGCATTATTAATACCTATTTAAAATCGAATTAAGGCAGAATTTGACGAACGATTTTCCCCTTTCTCATCTTCACAAAGACTCTTTCGGCGGCTATAATAAAGCCACGATGCAGGCGGGATTTGACAGGGCGCAAAAAGCAGAATGTGAAAAGCAGAATGTGAAAAGCAGATTGTAAAAAGCAAATTGCAAGAGACAAACTGCGAAGCGCCTAAACCTGACCTGTGGCAAGCCATCCGGAAGTGATCCGGAAGTAGAGAAAGGGGAGCTTTTTTATGCTGGAATTTTTACAAACTGGAAAAGCGCTGTCCGTTCTTGCGGCGATCGGAATGATCGGATTTGTCAGCAAGTTGATTACACGGAGCCTCTACAAAAGATTATTAAAAGAAACTGACAACATGGCGATGACCCGGAACAAGAATCTTCAAAATCTGAAGCAGCGGTTGGAAAATACCTGCCGCCTGGGACAGAACATCGTGAACACGCAGGCATATCTGGACAAGCAGATTGACGGATTTTCATTTTTACATATTTCGCTGGATGCGTGGAACGGCGTGTCAATGGAAATGGTGCTTTTAGGGCTTCTGACCGGAGCAGCGGAGGCATTTCTGGCGTACTGGTATGAGCTGGATGCAAGCTATATTGTGCTGTATGCATCGGCAGCTGTCATGAGTGGTCTGTTTCTGGCATTTATCGAGAGCTGTTTCCAGATTGACCAGAAACAGCAGCGGCTGGAAACGGCGCTTTTGGAGTATGTGGATAATTCGGTGTTCCTTCGGGCGGCACGTGAGAAGGAGACGCGCGGACAGGAAATGTCAGGAGTTTCTGGAGTATCCGGCGGAATTGCTGGCGCGGACTCGAATGTGCGGGAAATGCCGAAACGGCTGCAGAGTGCTTTGCGGGCAGAGCGCGGTGTGAGCAGTCGGGATGGCGCAGAAACGAATAATCGGGATCTGGGAGAAACGGAGTTTGAAAAAGGAAAATCGCGGACAGCGATGAGAGTGAATCCGTTCCGTGAGCGGGATGCACGGGCACAGAATCTGATGCGGGCAGTTCGCACTGCACCGTGCGAATCGGAGGAACGGGACAAGCATGAGACAGATGGGCATCTTGCGGATCGCCGGATGGTATCAGGAAATGAAACGGGAAACAATACGGGTCCCAGGCAGGAAGCAAAGGAGCGTCCCAGCGACAAGGAAATGGAGTATTTGAAGCAGAGCCTCGCTCAGATTGCAGCAAGCCGGGATACGCGGGAAACACGAAATGGAGAGGCAAATGCAGGTGACTGGATGAAAGGTTTGAGCCGCGAGGAGGCGCAGGTCCTAGGAGATATTATGAGGGAGTATTTATCGGGATTGTAAATGATGAATCCAACTGAAAACCGGTTGCACATGGGTGTCCAGATTGCTATAATAAGGATAAGTTAAGTTTTTGACAAAGTAATCACGCCGCCTGCGGACGGCTGAAATGCAAAGGAGAGAAAACGTATGGAAAAAGATGTGATCTTTGATTATTCAAAAGCAGCTGCATTTATTCATGAGGAAGAGATCGCCGGTATCAAGGCGGGCGTGCAGGCGGCAAGAGAGACGCTGGTAGAAAAGACCGGCGCGGGCAATGATTTTCTTGGATGGATCGACCTTCCGGTGGACTATGATAAGGAAGAGTTCGGACGCATCAAAAAAGCTGCGGAGAAGATTCAGAAGGATTCCGATGTCCTGCTGGTAATCGGTATCGGCGGTTCGTATCTGGGCGCAAGAGCGGCGATCGAGTTCCTGTCCCATAGTTTTTACAATAATCTTCCGAAAGAAAAAAGAAAAACACCGGAGATTTACTTTGTTGGCAACAGCATTAGCAGCAAATACATCCATGATCTGATGGATTTGGTCGATGGAAAAGATTTCTCTATCAATATTATTTCCAAGTCCGGTACGACAACGGAGCCGGCGATCGCATTCCGTGTATTTAAGGAGATGCTGATTGAGAAATATGGTAAAGAAGAGGCAAACAAGCGAATCTACGCGACGACAGACCGGGCGCGGGGCGCACTCAAGAATCTGGCAAATGAAGAGGGCTACGAGTCCTTCGTGGTTCCGGATGATGTTGGCGGTCGTTTCTCCGTCCTGACGGCAGTCGGTCTGCTTCCGATCGCGGTCAGCGGCGCGGATATAGATGCGTTGATGCAGGGCGCGGCAGACGCGAGAAAGAATGCACTGGAGACTCCGTTTGAGAAGAATTCTGCTCTGTTATATGCGGCGGTCCGCAACATTCTGCTCCGGAAGGGCAAACAGGTCGAGATTGTGGCAAACTATGAGCCGAGCCTGCACTATGTATCGGAGTGGTGGAAACAGCTCTACGGCGAGAGCGAGGGCAAGGATCAGAAAGGTATTTTCCCGGCAGCGGTTGATTTAACGACCGATCTTCATTCGATGGGTCAGTTCATCCAGGATGGCGCGAGAATCATGTTTGAGACAGTTCTGGAAGTGGCTGAATCTCCGGCGGAGATCATTTTGAAGAAAGAAGATGTTGACACGGACGGTATGAACTATCTGGCTGGCAAGAGCGTGGATTTCGTCAACAAGAGTGCGATGAACGGCACGATTCTGGCACATACCGACGGCAGTGTGCCGAACCTGAAAGTGACGATCCCGGCGATGGATGCATACAGCTTGGGACAGCTCTTCTATTTCTTTGAATTTGCCTGCGGCGTCAGCGGATACCTTCTGGGTGTCAATCCATTCAACCAGCCGGGCGTAGAGAGCTATAAGAAAAATATGTTTGCACTGCTTGGCAAACCGGGCTATGAGGAAGCGAGAGAGGCGCTGCTTAAGAGACTGTAGGGGGCGGACATATAAAAAAGTATGCGTTCTGCGGCATTCTCTCCGGCATGTTCCATGAAGGAAACTGCAGCCCGGATATAAACATAGAAAACGGAACATAGAATAAAAAACGCTTTTATCAGCAAAAACTGATAGAGGCGTTTTTTTGTGTAATAGGAAATTCCTTGGAATTCCCCATTACACAAAAAGGCACATTCTTTTATGCCGCAGAACCTCGAAAAAACAATTTTCAAAAATTATAGATAATTTTTACATAAATCACCTCCTGCATTTTACAAACCATCTTTAAGATAGAATCTGGACACAGCACAAGTGATTTGACAGAAGAGAAGCGCGGCAAAGGACTCCCGATCACGATTTTGACATAGATGGCTGGTTCCAAGGTAAGACAGACTGGGAGATGGGACACCGCAGCAGGAGGAGAACGAATGAAGGTAAGTATGAGACGTCTGATGGCGCTTGCGATGGCAGGCACGATGACATTGATGGCAGGATGCAGCCAGGCATCCAGCTCGGCGACAGGAAGCAGCGACACACAGAGCGCGTCCGGAGAGAGCGGGGCAGAGAAGGCGGCATCCGGCGATAAAACGGTGATTGAATACTGGCACTGTAACGCAGAAACCCAGGGAGGTCTGGTCGTAGACGATCTGGTAAAGAAATTTAATGAGGAAAATGATCACATCGAGGTAGTAGCGAAATACAACCCGGATATGTACAAAGGTCTGATGCAGAATCTGCAGGCGGAAGCGGCGACCGGAAATACACCGGCGCTTGTTCAGATTGGCTGGGCATTTCTGGATTATTTCTCCAATAACTTTGACTATGTGGCGCCGCAGGATGCGATTGATAAATTCGACAGCGAGGATGCAAATTTCTTAACCGACAATTTCCTTCCAAATGTCTTAGACCTGGCGGTCAACAGCAACGGCGAGCAGGTCGGAATCCCGTACTCCTTAAGCAGCCCGGTTCTCTACATCAATAAAGATCTCTTAAAAGAAGCGGGCCTTTCCGAAGATGGACCGGAGACCTGGCAGGAAGTACAGGAATTTGCCGAGGCAGTCAAAGAGAAGACAGGAAAATATGGTTTCTATATGCAGGAACCGGCAGACTTCTGGGCGCAGCAGGCATTGGTTGAGAGCGCGGGAGCGGATATGTTGACTGCGGATGCATCCGGCAAGAAAAAAGCAAGCTTTGCAACCGAGGACGGCATTGCGGCAATGCAGATGATGCAGGATATGGTAAAAGATGGTTCTGCCCTTCATGTTTCATGGGAAGAGGGCTGCCAGAGCTTTATCGACGGCAACTGCGCGATGCTCTACACCACCATTGCGAGACGCGCTTCCGTACAGAAGGGGGCACAGTTTGACGTAGCAACCGTGAAATCCCCGCTGTGGAACGACAAGGAGCGCAAGGTTCCGGCAGGCGGCTGTTTCTTAGCCATCACCGCGCAGAGCGACGAGCAGATTCAGGCGGCATGGGAGTTTGAAAAGTATCTTTACAGCGTAGAATCAATGGCAGCATGGACCGAGGGAACCGGTTATGTACCGCCGAGAAAAGATGTGGCAGAGGCAGAAAATGGATTGAAAGATTTTCTGGCTGAGAACACAATGATGAATGCAGCGATTGAGCAGATGGACGGCGTTGTATCATGGACCGCATTCCCGGGCGATGCAGGCCTTGAGGCAGAGCAGCTTCTTCTGGATATGAGAGACCAGATTCTGGGCGGTCAGGTATCTGCGAAAGATGGTATGACGAGCACACAGGATGCGATCAACCAGCTGCTGGATGCACAGTAGGGACAGGCAGCCTGACGCTTGGAACGGCTTTCGGGTGGCAGAAAAATCATTACAAAATTTAGGACAGAAATGAGAATGGGGTTGTTGCGGAATAGCAGAACGTGTTTTGGCAGAATGGACTGCGTGCAGATAAGACGCAGGAAGCGGCCGGAGCGCGAAAGAGCTGTTTGGCGGCAGCCCCTTCATAAAATGCATTGGAATGGAGGAAATAGTTTGAATCGGGAGGACAAAAAACAGGCAGCGCTTGGATATGTTTTTTTGCTGCCGTCGCTCGTCATGTTTGCGGTATTTATGTTTTATCCGCTTTTTTACACGCTGTATTTGAGTTTTTTTGAGTGGAACATGGTAAAGCCGGTCAAGAAGTTTGTGGGACTGGGGAATTATATTTCCGTTTTGAAGGATCCGAATACATGGAAAATCTTTGGCAATACATTCTGGTACATCGTGATTCTTCTGGTGTTTAACTTTGTGATGCCGTACATTTTATCATTCATTCTTTCGTGCGTCATCAAAAAGGGACAGAGTTTTTACAAGGCGGTCTTTTTCCTGCCGAGTGTGATTTCGCTGGTCGTCGGCTCGATTCTGTATACATGGATTCTGAATCCGATTTCGGGTCCGGTCGCGATTGTGGCAGGCTGGTTTGGGCTGAAACTGCCGTTTTGGTCGAAAACGGAGGGCTGGGTCATCGCGGTACTCTGTATTATCACGACCTGGAAGACGTTTGGCTACAATTTCATCAACATCCTAGCGGGCGTCTCCGGTGTCTCAATGGAGGTCATCGAGGCGGCGCGTCTGGAAAATGTGCCGATGTGGAAGATTTTTAAGGATATCGTCGTGCCGATGAGTTCTGCAACTGGAATCTATGTGTTTATTACGACGATCGTGCAGGGACTCCAGTATGTGTTCACGCCGATCAAGGTCGTCACACAGGGAGGACCGAACTATGCCAGTTCGAACCTGATTTATATGTCGTACCATGAGGCGTTTACACTCTATAAAACAGGAACTTCCTCGGCGGTATCGGTCATGACGATGGCACTCTTTATCATTCTTTTGGTGCTGGAATTCCGGTTTGTAGAAAAGGGGGTTTACTATGAAAACTAAAGACAGACAGATCGGCTGGCATCTGTTTCTGGTGGTGGTCGTTTTCCTCCTTCTGATGCCGATCGTATTTGCAATTTCCAACTCTTTCAAGACGATGCAGGAGGCGTTCAACACGGTTTTTCAGGTGATTCCGCTGCATCCGACGCTGGAAAATTATCGGCATGTATTTGACAAACTGCCGTTTGTGAAAATCACGCTGAATACGTTTCTGATCGCATCGACGGTCACGATTTTTAAGACAATCACGGGACTTCTGGCGGCGTATGCGTTCGTCTATTTCCGGTTTAAGGGAAAAGGATTTTTGTATTTTATTATGTTAAGTACGCTGTTCATCCCGTTTACGGTCACGATGATTCCAAATTATCTTCTGATCTCTAAAATCGGTCTGCGCGATCGTATCTGGGGCGTCGCACTGCCGCAGCTGGCGGATGTGCTGGGAATTTTCCTGCTGCGCCAGGCAATGCGTGGAATCCCGCTGGCACTCATTGAGGCGGCACGGATGGAAAATATCCGGCACATGAAAATCATGCGCGACATTGTGATTCCGCTGGTGCGTCCGTCCATCATTTCCACCGGCATCATTTTCTTTATCAATTCGTGGAATGAATATGTGTGGCCGGTGCTGATCTTAAAATCCAAGGAAAATTATACGCTGTCGCTGGCATTGCAGATGTACATCAGCGCCGAGGGCGGTACGGAATTTACGATGGCGATGGCGGTGTCGGTGCTCACGATGCTGATTCCGCTGGTACTGTATATCATTTTCCAGCGCTATATCATCAATACATTTGCGGCGTCTGGATTGAAGGGATAATGGGAGATTGCGCTGGACATAAGAAAGGGATAGATTAATTCAATGAAAAATATTGTATTTGAAAATGTTAAAAAAGCGTATGGCAAAAATGTGGTCGTGGAGGACCTCTGCATGGAGGTAAAGGAGGGCGAACGCCTGATTTTATTAGGTCCGTCCGGCTGTGGAAAATCGACGACACTTCGCATGATTGCGGGACTGGAAAATGTGACCGCCGGAAACCTGTGGATGCGCGACCAGGTGGTAAATGATGTGCCGTGCGGCGAGCGCGGTGTCTCGATGGTGTTTCAAAACTATGCGCTGTTTCCGCATATGAGCGTCAAGAATAATATCATATATGGTTTAAAAGCGCACAAGATGGATGAGAACGAGATCGATGCGCGCTTAAAAGAAGTCCTCAAAATGCTGGAACTGGAAGGGCTGGAGGATCGGAAGCCGAAGGAGCTTTCCGGCGGACAGCGCCAGAGAGTGGCATTGGCGAGAGCCGTGGTAAAGCGCGCCGACTATTTCCTTCTGGACGAGCCGCTGTCAAACCTGGATGCACAGCTTAGGATGCGTGCGAGAAAAGAACTGGTAAAAATCCATGAAATGTACCACCCGACGTTAGTCTACGTTACGCACGACCAGATCGAGGCGATGACGGTTGGCGATCGGATCGCGCTCATGTACCGGGGCAAGATGGAAATGCTCGATACCCCGTCACACGTGTACAATCGTCCGGCAAGCGTGTTCTGTGCGAAGTTTATCGGTTCGCCGTCCATGAATATCGTGGAGGCGGAATATCATAACGGGGCGCTTGTCATCGGGAAGCAGAAGGTAGAACTTCCGGGTATCTGGCAGCGGATCGCCGCGCAGTGCCCGTCGGGACTGCTGTACGCCGGTGTCCGCCCGGAACACGTGATGATGAGCCGCACCCCGCAGGAGCGGTCGATCGAGGGCATGGTCCGTTACGTGGAGGATTACGGAAACCGGTACGGTGTTTATATTCAGGTCGAGGGAGACAAGAACGAGCTGATTGCCATCCGCGAGGGCGAGATTCCACAGCCGGGTGAGAAGGTATACATCCATGTGGAGACGGAAAAGCTGCATCTGTTTGACCGCGGGACGGAGAAATCGCTCGGTTACCCGGAGATGGTGATCCGCGCACAGGAAAAGCTGGCGGTGCCGAAATTGGAAAAGGCGATCGCCCAGTAAGAATAGAGATAATAGAGCGAAAAAAGTGTTTTCAAAACAAGATTATGAACGTATATTTTGAAGAGGAGACATGCAATCATGAGAAAAATTCTTATCAGCACTAATATGTATAAAGGCAGCGAGTTCGGTCAGGTTCTTCCGTATCTCAAACGGTTTCCTGGACAGGTGGGAGTCGAGGTGTTTCCGATGTTTCATGAGGAATGCTTTGAGAAGAACCTGCGGGACGCCATGCCGCTCTTAAAGGAAGTCCCGGTCAGCTTCCATGGTCCATATTATCAGGCAGAGCATTCGGCAGCGGAGGGGACTGTAGAGTATGCGCGCACGATGGAGCTGCTTGAAAAGACGCTTTCGTATGCGAAAGAGCTTTCAAGCAAATATCTCGTTTATCATCACAACAACTGCCGCATCATACCGGGCGAGAAGGAAGACCGCGTCCGTGTTTCCTGTGAAAATTATTACACCGTGAAACAGCTGTGTGAGGAGGCGGGAACCCAGGTGGTCGTGGAGAATGCCGGAGTTCTGGAGCGCGGAAACCGTCTCTTCGATGAGCAGGAATTTATCGATCTGTGCCGCCGGGAACAGTATGCGGTGCTCATCGACATCGGGCACGCCTGGGCGAACGGCTGGTCGCTTAAGCGGGTCGTAAACGCGCTGGCGGACCAGATTGTGGCGTACCATCTCCACAACAACGACGGTGTCCACGACAGCCATCAGAGGATTCATGAGGGAACACTTGATTTTGACTGCTTTTTAAAATTGGCAAAGCAGGCGACGCCGGATGCCGAGTGGGTCATGGAGTATGCGATGGACGTTTCTGGAAATGTGCGGGGGATTGAGGAAGATCTGCAGTTTCTTTTGAAAATGGGAAGTGCTGCACGATGACACAGTGGCAGTGAATTTTGCCGAAAAGCCCCGCCTTGTCAACTCTTAAAAAAGCTGATATACTGGACATAAGATTGTGAGAAAAGATGTCCGGAGAGAACATCCGGACACGGTAAAAATGAAATTTGACAGCGGGAAAGGAACGGCAGGATGTTTCGTCTTTGGGGAAAAATGATGAAGGAAAACCGGATGCTTAGGGATATTGTGATCAGCAACGGTGATTATACAATGTCGAGAACGGCGATGGTGTTTGACGCGAACGACCAGATTTGCTATGCCTTTGATCTGGGGCATCCGGTCTGGCTGGATAAGACGATCGAGGAGTTCAAACGTCACGATAAGGCGCGTTTTACCCAGGACAACTTTATCGAGAGCATCGATTTCGATTATCTGGAGATACAGGTGCTGGAAGAATAAAGGGCAGGCAGCCGTTACAAAAAGACAAAGACCGGGAGGGGCGAGATGGCACAGGCGATAACGGATGTGAAAACATTTCTGGAAGACGCCAGACAGGCAGTGGTGGAGCTGGCGGAGTTTGAAAAACAGGAGGAGACGCTTGCTCAGGAAGAGAAAAAGCGTCTGCGCGTGCTGGAGACGGAGCGGAAAGCGGTGGCGGATGCCGTGAATTCGACCGTGAAAAAGCGCCGGGATGAGATTGAAAAAAGCTATGACGATGAGCTTGGGAAGCTGCAGGATAAGCTGAAACGCACGCGGACACGCCGCGAAAAGGCGAAAAACCAGGGCATCAAGGAGCGGATTAAGGAAGAAACGCAGGAGCTTCACGCGCACAACCGAGAGCTTGCCGTGCGGATGCGGACGCTGTTCCAGTCGGATCGTGTTCCATTTGTCTGCAAAAGCCCACTGTACTATGCGCTGTATTTTCCGAGGGGATTCAAAGAATTTCTGACGGTGTTGATTACCTTTGCGATCTGTTTCCTGTTGATCCCGTGCGGCATCTACAAGCTGCTTCCAGAACAGAAGACTTTATACCTGGCGATGATCTACGGCGTGGATGTGGTTGTTTTTGGCGGACTGTATATCCTGATTGGAAACTGGACGAAGGATCGCCATCTGGCGGCGCTGCAGGAAGGACGTTCGATCCGCAGTCTGATCGCGGCGAACAACCGCAAGATCGCGGTGATCACCTCCTCGATCCGTCGGGATCGCAGTGAAGCGCTCTACGATCTGGAAAAATACGACGATGAGATCTCCCAGATGGAGCAGGATCTGGAGGAGACGGCGAAGAAGAAAAAGGACGCATTAAACACCTTCGAAAATGTGACAAAAACCATCCTGACCGATGAGATCACCAGCAACAGCCGTGCAAAGCTCGAACAACTCAAAGAAGGCCATCAGGAGGTCGAGAGCCGCCTGCACTATACCGAGACGGTAATCAAGGAAAAGAGAATCTTTATCACAGATACCTACGAGTGCTACTTAGGCAAGGAATTTCTGAATCCAGAAAAGTTGGACGCGCTAAAACATATTCTGGATAACAGCACAGCCGTTAATTTAAGCGAGGTCATCGCAGAGTACCGCGAACGCGGCGGAAAGTAAACTGTGGAAATTATTTCATAAAAATAAATAATTAGATATAGGAACAACCAGAAAAAAGATGTGACACCGGGCGCTGTAAAGCTGCCTTCTGTCACATCTTTTTTCGTCCGTGTATATATCCTTCAATTTTCGCATAATTTCCTGCCACCCCGCCTATAATAAAGGTAAAACAACCCCTGTCCAACAGGCAGGGAGAAAACAGGACGGTGTGGGAGATGAACAGACGGGGACGCAGCCGGTTCGGTGGCAGTCCGGAGATATATTACTACAATTCAGCCCGCCGGGACGCGGTGGGAGAGCTGGCAGGGCAGTTAAGTGGGCTGATTCAGGAAGAAATGACCCGAAGGCATAAAAAGAAACTGGTTTTCCTCTGCATCGGCACGGATCGCTCGACCGGAGACAGTCTGGGACCGTTGATCGGATATAAACTCAAACAGGAACGGCGGCGCGGTACGCTGGTATTCGGAACACTTGATCGCCCCGTGCACGCGATGAACCTGGAACATTACGTGCAGGTTTTAAAAAATGGGTACCCGGATGCGTTGGTGGTGGCGGTCGATGCCTCGGTTGGCGATGAAAACCATATCGGCTATGTCACGCTGGGGCGTGGGGCTTTAAAGCCGGGGCTTGGCGTCTGCAAGGAGCTTCACGCGGTCGGAGATCTCTTTATCACCGGGATCGTGGCGGGCTGCAGCCATTACGATCCGATGATGCTGCAGAGTATCCGCCTGGCACTCGTTATGCAGCTGGCAGACTGCATCAGCGCGGGGATCGGGCTTGTCGAAAATTTTTGCCTGGATGCTGCCTCCGTTTGACAAATTTTGCATGCAATCGGCGTTATGATAGGCGGAAAGAAATTCATCATACTCCTGAAATTACGGAAAATCATGTTACTGTATTTGAGCAGGTATTTTCAGCACTGAAAATGCTGCACGGTGCAGCAATCAAATCATGGAAGCAAGTACAGACCCGGTTTCAGGAGAATCTATCATAGCGGGGTGAACATATGGGAGAATATTCTGGTTCCCGCGCAGAACTGCCGAAAAATATCCGGCAGATCGGCGAGCGGGATGAGGTGGTCCGGTTGTATGTGGAGGATTATGTAAACACGTATTTGAAACAGGTATATCCATCCGGCGGACCGGGACTCCGGGTCGGGCTGCTGCTCGGAAATTCGGATCCACAGCAGGAGGTTCCGTGCCTCTTTGTGGACGGGGCGCTGGAGATGGAGGAGGTTGTGCCGTCCGGGGAGAAGATTGTCTTTTCGGAGGCGGCATGGAAAAAGGCATACCAGCGGATGGAGGAGACATTTCCGAAAAAGACCGTGCAGGGGTGGTTTATCTGCGGCGCGCCGGGGTGTATGTTAAGTCCCCTGACCTACTGGCGGCTGCACAAGCAGTATTTCGGTGGGAAAAACCAGCTCATGTACATAAACAGCGGTGTGGACGGTGAGGCGGCATACTATGTGATGTCGGAGGACGGGTTTTACCGTTTGAAAGGATATCATATATACTACGAGAAAAACCAGATGATGCAGGACTATATGATTCTGCGGAAGGACGCCCGCCGGGTGGAGACAGGCACCGGCGATCGGGTGATCCGCGATTTCCGTAACCGGATGGAAGAGCGGCAGCAGGAGGCGGCGTCGCGTTACGGGACGATCCGGGCGCTGGGGACGCTGTGCGGCGTGCTTTCGGTCGCGGTGCTTGCCGGCGGCGTGGTGCTTTTCGGCAATTACCAGAAAATGCGCGAGATGGAGAGTGTGCTGGTATCCGTCCTCCCGGATGGTGTGCGGGGCACTGCGGACGGGAAAGAGGCGGTCACGGTGGAACAGCTCCGCGGTAGTGTGACGCCGCTTGAGAGCAGCGATGTGGATGCAGACGGAACAACAGCGGAAAACGGAGGACAGGCGCATAAATGGACACTTGAGAGCGCGGCGGATGGAGATACAGAGGGCACTGCCATAGCAGGCAGACAGAATGGACAGGCTTCCGGCGGGCAGAGCGAAGAGGACGGAAAAATGGCGGAGACGAAAGCCCCGTACATTTTGCCGGAGCCGGAGGCACAGCGCGACCTGCCGAATCCGGGCGGCAATTCGACGGCGGGACAGGACTATCCGGTCACAAACTTGAAGCCCGGCGGCACGTACACGGTCGGGGACGGGGAGACACTCTATGGGATCTGTTTTAAGCTTTATGGTAATATCCGTCATCTGGACGATATCCTTGCGGTCAACCATCTGACCGATGAAAACCGCATTATCGCAGGGCAGACGCTGGTGCTGCCGGATGTGTCCGGAGAATAGCAAAAAGATAATGCCAAACCATCTAAAATAGTGTATAATCAAGATGGCAGTCCAGCTACAGGAGATAAAAAAATGAGTGAGATGAACCCGATTGAACGGGAACAGAAGAAAAAGCAGCTGAGAGGGCGTGTGATCGACACCGCCACGCAGGACATGTTTCCCCGCCGGGGCATAAGCCACGGGGAAAATGAGGAAGAGGTGGCGGAGAAAGCCGAGCGCCATTCCAGACGGAAACGTCTCCGCAGGGTGCTGACGGCGGTGTTAATCGCGGCGCTTTTGGCGGCTGGTTTTATGTATTATAAAGATAACCATGCCTACACGGACTATACGGTAGCGTGGGAAAAAGAGATTGCGGCGAGTGAGAGCAGCACGACGGAATTTGTTCCATTTGGGGAAAATGTCCTGAAATATACGAAGGACGGAGCTTCCTATCTGGACAAGTCCGGCAAGGCGGTCTGGTCGATGAGTTATGAGCTGAAATCACCGATCTGCTATGTCAACGGCGATTATGCCGTGATCGGGGACCAGCAGGGCAATGATATTTATATTGTGGACAAGACCGGAAGCCAGGGACAGGCGACGACGCTTCTGCCGATCCTGCGCGTCAGCGTATCGGCATACGGCATCGTGGCGGCGCTGGTGGAGGACAGCAATGCTTCGTATGTGACCTTTTTCAAGAAAGACGGCAGCGAGCTTGACTGGGCGATCAAGACGGTTATGTCGGGAAATGGTTACCTGATGGATGTTTCCTTATCGCCGGATGGTACGCAGGTCATGCTTTCCGACCTGTATCTGCAGGACGGGGCACTCAAAAACCGGATTGTATTTTACAATTTCTCCGAATATGGAAAGAATTATCCAGACCGTCTGGTCGGAGGTTTTGATGAGCTGGGAGACAGCATCTGTCCGCGCGTCCGGTTCCTCGACGAGGATCACGCGTGTGCATTTGCGGATGATCAGGTGGCATTTTTCTCTTTGGAAAATGTAACAAGCCCGGCGCTGGTGCGCCAGGCGGAGATCGACGGGGAAGTCCGCGGCGTGGCATGGTCGAAGGACTATGTGGCGGTCATCTCGGACAACACCGAGGGCGGAAGTGAGAGCCGTTTGAGCATGTTTAAATCCGATGGAACCGCTATGGGTACGGCAGATTTCTCGTATTCGTGGCGTAACATAAATATACAGGGCGATTTCGTCATCCTAAATAACGAAAATTCCTGTCGGGTCTACAGTCTGTCCGGCAAGGAGCGGTTTGCCGGGGAGTTTGATTTCTCTGTGGCGCAGGTAACACGCGGCCGCGCGTTCAATTCACTGATTATCAGCGGCGGCGACCGGATGCGCGAGATCCGCCTCAAATAACACACGTTTAGTTTTTAAAATTAAGATACATAGCAGGAGGTTACTTATGAATCAGATTGACACATTATCCGTAAACGCGATCCGGATTTTATCCGCAGACGCAATCCAGAAGGCAAATTCCGGTCATCCGGGACTTCCGCTGGGATGTGCAGCAGCGGCTTATGAACTGTGGGCACATCATATGAACCATAACCCAGCTAACCCGAAGTGGGAGAACAGAGACCGTTTCATCTTATCCGGCGGTCATGGTTCCATGCTGCTGTACTCTCTGCTGCACCTGTTTGGCTACGGAAATCTTTCCAAAGAAGATCTGATGAACTTCCGCCAGTTAGATTCCAAGACTCCGGGACATCCGGAATATGGTCATACCGTTGGCGTTGAGGCGACGACCGGTCCGCTGGGCGCAGGTATGGGTATGGCAGTCGGCATGGCGATGGCTGAGGCACATCTGGAAAGCGTATTCAACAAAGAAAATTATCCGGTAGTTGACCATTACACCTATGTATTGGGCGGCGACGGATGTATGATGGAAGGCATTTCCTCTGAGGCATTCTCTCTGGCAGGTACCCTGGGACTTTCCAAGCTGATTGTTCTCTATGATTCCAACCGCATCTCCATCGAGGGAAGCACCGACATCGCATTCCGTGAGAATGTACAGGAGCGTATGCAGGCATTTGGTTTCCAGACGATCACGGTAGAAGACGGCAATGATATCGACGCGATCGGCAAGGCGATCGAGGCTGCAAAGGCAGATACCGAGCATCCGTCCTTTATCACCATCAAGACGCAGATCGGCTTCGGCTGCCCGGCAAAACAGGGCAAGGCGAGCGCACACGGCGAGCCGCTGGGCGTGGAGAATGTGGAAGCACTCAGAAAGAACTTAAACTGGCCGAGCGAAGAGCCGTTCTTCGTACCGGAAGAGGTATACAAAAACTACTCCGAGATCGCAGAGCAGAAGGCAGAGGTAGAAGCTGCATGGAACGTGATGTTTGCCGCTTACTGCGAGGAATATCCGGAGATGGAAGCGCTCTGGAACCAGTATCACAATGCAAAGGCGGGCGAGGCGCTGAAAGATGACGCCGGATTCTGGGCAAAACAGGAGAAACCGGAAGCAAGCCGTGCGATCTCCGGACGCCTGATCAACTACATCAAGGATGTTCTGCCGAACCTGTTTGGCGGTTCTGCTGACCTAGCACCGTCCAACAAGACTAACATGAAGGATGCGGGCGACTTCTCCAAGGAGGACAGAGCTGGACGTAACCTGCACTTCGGTGTCCGCGAGCTTGCGATGGCAGCGATCGGAAATGGCATCATGCTGCACGGCGGTCTGCGTGCGTATGTATCGACCTTCTTTGTATTCAGTGATTACTGCAAACCGATGGCAAGACTGTCTGCACTGATGGGCGTGCCGCTGACCTATGTATTTACGCATGACAGTATCGGCGTTGGTGAGGATGGACCGACCCATGAGCCGATCGAGCAGATGGCAGCGCTGCGTGCGATGCCGAACTTCCATGTATTCCGCCCGTGCGATGCGACCGAGACAGAGGCAGCTTGGTACAGTGCTGTTACTTCCGAGCACACACCGACCGCACTGGTGCTGACCAGACAGAATCTGGAGCCGATGGCAGGCAGCAGCCGTGAGGCATTAAAGGGCGGCTACATCATCGACGACTGCGAGGGCACACCGGAGTTAATTCTGATTGCCAGCGGTTCCGAGGTAGCTCTGGCGGTTCATGCAAAAGAGACTCTGGCAGCAGAAGGTCAGAAAGTCCGCGTTGTCTCCATGCCGTGTATGGATCTGTTCGAGGAGCAGAGCGAGGAGTACAAGGAGTCCGTACTTCCGAGAGAAGTACGCCGCCGTGTAGCAGTAGAGGCGCTTGGAAGCTTCGGCTGGGACAAGTACACCGGCTTAGACGGCAAGATCATCGCGATGGAAAGTTTCGGTGCCAGCGCACCGGCAGGGCTTCTGTTCAAGAAGTTCGGCTTTACCGTTGAGCATGTGGTAGAGGTGGCTAAGAGCCTGAAATAATGCTGATTTTGGTAAAAAAATAAGATAAAAGACAGGCACCTGTCTGTCGGCAGAAAAGAATGCGGTACCGCTTAAGCAGAAATGCGCCTTTCTCCGGCAGGCAGGTGTATTTTGCTTTCCAAACCTTGCAAAACGGGGATGCATTGCGTATAATAAGAGCCAGCGCAGAAAAAAGATGAGGGCATAGAAGAAAGGCTGCCAGTGCAGCCGTAAGGGAAGGGATCCAGACATGGAAAAAAAATGTATTGGGATAGACGTCGGCGGAACGACGGTTAAGATTGGTATTTTTGAGACGGACGGAACGCTTGTTTATAAGTGGGAGGTTCCGAGCCGCAAGGAAGAGAATGGGGCGTACATTCTTCCGGATGTAGCCGCTTCGATCAGGAAGAAATTGAACGAGCGGGGAATTCCGATGGATGCCGTGATCGGCGCAGGCATGGGATTTCCGGGACCGGTGCAGCCGGACGGCTATGTGGAGGTCTGCGTCAACTTAGGATGGCGCGATCTGAACCCGCAGAAGATTTTGAGTGAGTTATTAGATGGAATGCCGGTCCGCTCCGGTAATGATGCTAATGTGGCGGCGCTCGGCGAGATGTGGCAGGGCGGCGGCAAGGGCTGCCATGATATCGTGATGGTGACGCTGGGAACCGGTGTCGGCGGCGGCGTGGTACACGATCAGAAGATCGTTGCAGGACGCCACGGACTGGGCGGCGAGATCGGTCATATCCATATCCGCGAGGGCGAGAAAGAAACCTGCAACTGCGGCGGACACGGCTGTCTGGAACAGGTAGCGTCCGCGACCGGTATCGCCAGGGAGGCGAGACGGAAGATGGCGGCAAAGCCGGATGCATCGGTGATGCGTGCCTACGGTGATGCGATCACCGCAAAAAATGTGCTGGATGCGGCAAAAGCCGGGGATGCACTGGCGCTGGAG
The DNA here is from genome assembly GCF_003461685.1 of Clostridium sp. AF12-41. Classification (NCBI taxonomy): domain Bacteria; kingdom Bacillati; phylum Bacillota; class Clostridia; order Eubacteriales; family Clostridiaceae; genus Clostridium; species Clostridium sp. AF12-41. The sequence goes on from NZ_QTXO01000006.1 coordinate 51,535, forward strand.
GTTATGGACACCGTGTGCTATTATCTCGGATGGGCGCTGGCGACCATTTCGATGACCGTGGATCCGGAGATTTTCGTCATCGGAGGCGGCGTATCCAAGGCGGGGACTTTTTTAACGGATTGGATTGACCGCTATTACCGCGAATTGACCCCGATCTCTGAGAATAAGGGCGAGGTTCGCTTGGCAACATTGGGAAATGACGCAGGTATCTATGGGGCGGCGAGACTGATCTTAGATTAGGCGCCTTGTTTTGAGTGACAGAGTGCAGGGTAAATGGTCTGGACGTTTGAAGGAAATAGGGATAGAAAAACGTTCAGATATGCCGAAAAATGCTGTAGACAAGAGGAGACCCCGGAGCGGTCAAGCATCCGGGGCAATTATGAAAAATCTATGTGCAAAATCACTATAAAACAAATTTGAAAAGTGAAATCTTTTATGCTTTTAGTATAAAAATAAGATATGAATAAAATATGAACACCGTGTAAACAGATTATGAAAATTGGCGATTTTGTACAAAAAAGTTTCATGAATCAGAGGTTTCTCTATCAAAACAGAGGATAGAAAGAAAAATGGCAGAATTTGCAGCGCACGGTGCGAATCAGGAGGAAAAAATGGCAGCAGAAAAAGCAAAGAAAACGATTGTAATTGGACATAAAAACCCGGATACGGATTCGATTTGTTCTGCAATCGGCTATGCGAATTTCAAAACACTTCAGACGGGCGGCGAATATGTACCGTGCCGTGCCGGAGAACTGAACCCGGAGACAACCTTCGTACTGGATTACTTTAAGGTAGCTGTGCCGAAACTGATTAAATCCGTCAAAACGCAGGTCAAGGATATTGAGATCCGCGAGACTCCAGGTGTTTCCAAGAATATTTCCCTGAGAAAAGCATGGAACCTGATGCAGGAGGATGGTCTGGTAACACTTCCGGCTGTTACCGATAAGAATATACTGGAAGGTCTGATCACAGTCGGCGATATTACCCGTTCTTATATGAATGTATACGACAGCAGCATTCTTTCCAAGGCATGCACCCAGTATGCAAATATCATCGAGACCCTGGAGGGCGCGATTTTTGTTGGCGATGAGAAAGCGTACTTTGATAAAGGAAAAGTCCTGATTGCGGCAGCTAATCCGGATATGATGGAATATTATATTGAAGAGAACGACCTGGTTATCCTCGGCAACCGCTATGAGTCGCAGCTGTGCGCGATCGAGATGGGTGCAAGCTGTATCATCGTGTGTGAGGGCGCTGGCGTTTCCATGACGATCAAAAAACTGGCACAGGAGCGCGGCTGTACCGTCATCACAACTCCGTATGATACCTACACGGCAGCCCGTCTCATTAACCAGAGTATGCCGATCAGCTATTTCATGAAGACTGAGAAGCTGATCACCTTCGATACAGATGATTTCATCGATGATATTAAGGATGTGATGGCAAGCAAGCGTTTCCGTCATTTCCCGGTACTCGATAAAGAAGGCAAATACAAAGGCCTGATTTCCCGCCGTAACTTACTGGGTGCGCGCGGCAAGAACGTGATTCTGGTCGATCACAATGAGCGCGGCCAGGCGGTAGACGGCATCGAGAATGCCAATATCCTGGAGCTGATTGACCACCATCGTCTGGGTACCGTGGAGACAGTCGGACCGGTCTTCTTCCGTAACCAGCCGCTCGGCTGTACGGCAACGATCATCTTCCAGATGTACCGCGAACAGGGGCTGGAGATCGACAAGACCATCGCAGGTCTGCTCTGCAGTGCGATCATCTCCGATACGCTTCTGTTCCGTTCTCCAACCTGCACACCGATGGATCGGGCGGCAGCGGTTTCTCTGGCTGAGATGGCAGGCATCAAGCTGGATGAGTTCGCAAACCAGATGTTTGAGGCAGGCAGCGAGTTAAAGGGCAAGAGCGATGCAGAGATTCTGTATCTGGATTTCAAGAAATTCTCAGCTGGAAAGACAAACTTCGGCGTCGGTCAGATCAACTCCCTGAATGCAGAGGAGCTTGGAAAGCTGAAGAACCGTATGCTGCCGTTTATGGAGAAGGCGCGTGAGGACGAAGGTCTGGATATGATCTTCTTCATGCTGACGAATATCCTGACGGAGACGACCGAACTTCTCTGTGTTGGACAGGGGGCGGCACAGGTTGTGGCAGATGCGTTCCACGTAGGTGATGCAAATGAAGAGCTGAAGCAGACGGCAACACTGCCGGGCGTTGTTTCCAGAAAGAAACAGCTGATTCCGGCACTGACAGTGACACTGGAGCAGTAAATCAGGTGACAGTGCGCGGACGGGATTGTTTCATACGGAAAATCCAGTGATAGTTCGTGCAGGGCAGGAAGGTCGGACGGAAAGGAAGGATACCATGACATTTGTATATCCGGCGGTTTTTACGCCTAAGAAAGATGGAAAAGGGTATGATGCATATTTCCCGGATTTGGAGTGCTGCGAGGCGGAAGGTCCGGATCTGGAGGATGCGGTGGAAAATGCGCGGGAGGCAGCGTACAACTGGATCAGCCTGGAGCTGGAGGAAGAGGGCGATCTGCCGGCACAGACGCATATCGATGATATGAGCCTGCCGGAAGGAAGCATGGTGAAACAGATCATGGTCCGGATCAAACTTCTCCCGGACAACGATTAAGAGGATATAGGGATGGCACAGAAGAGAGCGGCTGGAAAGCCAGAAGAGCGTCGCCGGGAGGCAGCAGCTTCCAGACGGACAAAACCGGTGAAGCCGGCGGATTTCAAAAAAGGGGAAACATCGGCAAAACGGATGAATCAGGAAAATGTGGCAGACCGTGCATCCCGCCTGCAGACCCGTATCACTCCGGGACCGCGCGCCCAGTGGAAGCCGGGCAATATGATTTATCCGGTTCCGGCGGTGCTGGTCACAGTGGCGGACTGCGAAGGAAACAGCAACATCATCACGATTGCCTGGACGGGCACGATCTGTACGAACCCGCCGATGGCGTACATTTCGGTGCGCCCGGAGCGCTATTCTTACCATATGCTGCGGGAGAGCGGTGAGTTTGTCATCAACCTGGCGACGGAGTCGATGGCGTATGCGACCGATTACTGCGGCGTCCGCTCCGGCAGGAATGTGGATAAATGGAAGGAGACAGGGCTCACACCGGTTCTGGCGCAGACGGTGAAAGCACCGGTGATCGCCGAAAGCCCGGTCGCGATCGAGTGCCGGGTGACCGAAGTCAAGGAACTGGGGTCACATCATATGTTTCTGGCAGAGGTAACGGGTGTCAGCGTGGACGAGCAGTGGCTCAACGAGCGCGGCAGCCTGGAGCTTGCAAAGGCGGAACCGATTGTGTATTCGCATGGCGGCTATTATGGGCTTTCAGAGCTTCTTGGAACATTTGGATGGAGTGTAAAGAAAAAGAAGAGGTGCCAAAGATGAAAAATAATGTAACCTTGATTGGTATGCCGTCCGCAGGAAAGAGCACGGTCGGAGTGCTTTTAGCAAAGAGACTGGGCTATTCCTTTATAGATGTGGATCTGCTGATTCAGGAACAGGAAGGTAAGCGTCTGCGCGAGATCATCGAAGAACAGGGACTGGACGGATTTCTCGATGTGGAGAACCGCGTCAACGCGGGGGTGGAAGCCGAGCAGGCGGTCATCGCACCGGGTGGCAGCGTGATCTACGGAAAGGAAGCGATGGAACATTTAAAATCCATCGGACTGGTTGTCTATCTGAAAATTACCTATGACGAGCTGGTAAAACGCGTCGGCGATGTCAAGGACCGCGGCGTGGCGCTGAAAGACGGCATGACACTTCTGGATCTCTACCATGAGAGGATCTCGTATTTTGAGAAATACGCGGACATCACGATCGACGAGGAAGGTAAAGAGCTGGGGGCGGTGGTTGATGAGCTGCGCGAAATATTGGAAGAGCGCGGTTATGTGTTGGGAAGTGCGCCGGAGGAAGAGTAACAATTTCACATGAGAATGGGGGCAGCCGGTTCTGTCGGACGGGTTTCATAACGGGTTACAGTGAGAAAAAAATCAGTTGCAAAACAGTTGAAAATCCAATACAATAGAATAGTAACCATTTTTATAGAATGTTAACAGTCGGGGGTGCAAAGATGCGGAATCTTTTTTGCATCCCTTTTTTGAAAGGTGTGCGTATATGACTACAGTGAAATCTCTGTCCAGAGAGATGAAATTCTTTCTTCTGGCACTGATTCCGATCTATTTCATTTCAGTGGGGCTGATTATACAGCCGTTTGACTCCATTGTGACTGGTATCTATGAAATCATAAGGGAACCGGATTTCCTGATCACCGATTATATTGCGGTCGGCGGCATGGGAGCCGCGTTTGTCAATGCCGGGATGATGGCGCTTATCAGCATCTACTTTGTCTATAGTCTTGGGATGGAGATGGACGGGCATACGATCACATCCTGCTGTCTGATGTTTGGATTCTCTTTGTTCGGAAAAAATCTGATGAATATCTGGGCGATTTTTCTGGGTGTATTTCTCTATGCAAAATATCATAAAATGCACTTATCCAACTATATTTATGTCGGCATCTACGGAACGAGCCTGTCTCCGATCATCACACAGCTGATGCACGTGGTGGAGCTGCCGCTCTGGCAGCGCTTCTGTGTGACGATTCTGGTGGGAATCTGTATCGGATTCGTGCTTCCACCGCTCGCGACGCATTCCCACTATGCCCATAAGGGATATTCCCTTTATAATGTGGGATTTGCCTCTGGTATCATTGCGACGGTCCTGGTCTCCACGTTTAAGTCCTTTGGAATTGAGACGGAGGCGCGTCTTATCTGGTCCTCCGGCAATGATGCGATGCTTTTAGGGCTGCTATTTGTCCTGTTTGCAGGCATGTCGGTGGTGGCAGTGCTGTGGCGCGGAAAAGATACGCTTTTAGGCTATGAAAAACTCCTTGCGACAACGGGAATCGGCGGTACCGATTACCTGCTGGAATTGGGCGGTGCGGTGACGCTTCTCAACATGGGACTCAATGGTCTGTTTGCGACCTTCTTTGTGCTGGCAGTCGGCGGAAACCTAAATGGACCGACGATCGGCGGAATCTTTACCATCGTTGGATTCAGTGCGACTGGAAAACATTTGCGGAATATTTTCCCGATCATGGCGGGCGTCTGCATTGCGAGTACCGTCCGGGCGTGGGATATCACGAATCCGTCGGCACTTCTGGCGCTGCTCTTTTCCACGACGCTGGCGCCGATCGCCGGAGAGTTTGGAATTTTATGCGGCGTGTTAGCCGGTTTTCTGCACGCGTCGGTGGCGCTCAATGTCGGGATCGTGTATGGGGGCATGAACCTCTATAACAATGGATTTGCGGGCGGTATCGTCGCAATGTTCCTGGTGCCGGTGATCCAGTCGATCCGCGACCGGAGGGCGCGGGCGAAGGGAGATCTGTCGCTGTAAGATTTCCTCTTTTTAATGGAATCTTAACACGAAAGAGGCATAGAGATATTGTATCATTATAAAAACACCACATTTATGATACCTACTAAACATAGAAAGGAATGATACATATTTCAACTTCATTTGCGCTTCTGGTCGTAGCGATTATTATCCTTGTCTGCATCGCGGGAAGCCGTCTTTCGGGGCGGCTGGGGGTGCCGACGTTGTTTATTTTTATTATGCTGGGAATGCTGTTTGGATCGGACGGTATTTTTAAGATTCCATTCGGCAATTTTGCACTGGCGGAACAGGTCTGCTCGGTGGCACTGATTTTTATTATGTTTTACGGCGGGTTCGGCACGCGCTGGAGTGAGGCGAAGCCGGTCGCGGGGCGGTCGATTTTGTTATCCTCGGCGGGTGTAGTGCTGACGGCGTTTTTGACCGGGCTGTTTTGTCATCTGGTGCTTAAGATGGCATTGATGGAAGGAATGCTTCTCGGCGCAGTTCTTGGATCGACCGATGCGGCATCCGTGTTCTCGATCCTGCGTTCGCGCAAGCTGAACCTCAAATACGGCACGGCATCCATGCTGGAGTTAGAGAGCGGAAGCAACGACCCGTTTGCGTACATGATGACGGTGATTCTGCTGTCTGCGATGACGGGGAGTGTGAGCGGCGGTTCGGCGGTTCTGCTTTTGATCCGCCAGCTCGCATTTGGGCTTTTGACCGGCGCGGCGGTCGCGTGGCTGGTGACATGGCTTTTAAAGCGGTATGCCTTTTATGGCGAGGGATTTGACACGATCTTTGTCTTTGCGGCGGCAATCATTTCCTACGCGCTTGCATCCCAGATTGGCGGAAATGGCTACCTAAGCGTGTATCTGACCGGTATTATCCTTGGAAATCAGGAGCTGAAGAACCAGAAAGCGCTGGTTGGCTTCTTTGATGCGTTTACCGGCATGATGCAGATGCTTCTGTTTTTCTTACTGGGACTTCTGGCGTTTCCCTCGCAGATGCCGTCGATCGTGCTTCCGGCGATCGCAATCGCATTGTTTTTAACATTTGTGGCGCGTCCGGCGGCGGTTGGCTTGCTGCTCGCACCGTCGAAACCGCCGATCGGGCAGTATCTGGTTATTTCCTGGGCGGGTCTGCGCGGTGCGGCGTCAATCGTATTTGCGATCATGGCGACGCTCAGTGAGGGATATATGAAATATGATATATTCCACATCGTGTTCTGCGTTGTTTTATTTTCCATCATTTTTCAGGGTTCGCTGCTTCCGAAGGTGGCAGAAAAATGCGACATGATCGACAACTCGACCGATGTCATGCGGACGTTCTCAGACTATACGGGCGATATGCAGATTCAGTTCGTGCAGCTTCCGATCGGGGACAATCATCCGTGGAAAAACCGTAAAATCTGTGAGATTGAGATGCTTCCGGGTATGTTAATCACAGTGATCCGGCGCGGCGCGCAGACGATTGTGCCCAAAGGGCAGACTGTAATTCTGGAAGGGGATACCGTCGTCTTGGGTGCAGAGGGCTTTACGGACAGCCAGGGAATCCTTTTAAAAGAGATTCTGATGACACCCGATCACCGCTGGTGTGGTAAGAAGATCGCGGAGGCGCGCTTCTATAAGAATACGATCATTGTGATGATAAAGCGGGGCAGCCAGATCGTCATTCCAGACGGCGGTACGCAGATACTGGAAGGCGACCGGGTGGTTGTATACTCGCAGAAACTGCCGCAGGTGGAAGGGCGTGTGAAGCACGAAAGCGGACCGTCCGTATCGGCTGCTGTCCACAAATAAGCACGTTTGCGTGAACAGTAACGTGGATTCATCGTTACTGTTCACGGGTAGGCACTTTTGGAACCGAAAGTGCCGTAAGAAAACGTGGTGGCAGCAGGAATTTGCCGTATTTGAATGCGAAGCCACGGCAAATTCCGTTACTGGGCACGCATGCGTGAACAGTAACGATTCATCGCAGGAACATGGAAATTTCAGGCAATACTTGCAGTTTGTTGAATTTTAAACTATACTAAAACAACAACGGTTTGCCGGAGGAAAAGAGTATGCAGCAGGGAAATACGAAGGAACGGATTGTAGAGGCTTATATCGAGCTGGAGTCGGAAAGACCGGTCGAGAAGATCACGGTTACGGCGCTGGTTGAGCGGAGCCGGATCACAAGAAAAACATTTTATTATTACTTTAAAGATATATATGATTTGATGGAATACCGGATGGAACGCGAGATGAAGCGCATCATGGAAGAGACGATGAGCCAGCCAGATCCGGAGAAGGCGCTGACACAGCTGTATATGTATATCATGGAAAACCAGAAGCATATCCGGGCATTGTCCGAGTCGGTACAGTTCATGGCGCTGCGCCGTCAGATGGGAGAAAAGGTGTACCAGTATTTTTATAACCATCTGGAGCGGATTGGTATGTTTAAGAACCTGACGATGCCGGAGGCGGCGATGGCGGTGCAGATCATCATTTTCTCGGTTATGGGAGTTGCGTTTGACGCGCCGTTTAAGGATGAGGCGGATGTGAAGGAGCGCGTCGCCACGTTCATGAGCGTGATCCGCAAATGCACCGGGTGCGACCCTATGCAGGTCCGTTAGGAAAGCAGGTTTCCGGCAGTTTTGAGAATTATTGTAACTGTTCAGTAGGTCTGCGCGTGACTGTGAAGGTACTGAACAGTTACGAATTATTGTCAATTAGAAAATGGAACAAGGAAACGCAGGAGGAATCAGCGGTATTTGGTTGGTTTTTCCTGCGTTTTTGCTGTCATGTACCCCAAAAAACGGTCAGCGGCAGGAAAATTTGGGTGCCATGAAAAAAAGATGAACATAGATGGATACATTTTGACAAATTTGTGTACACACCTGTCCAAACTTGGGAGTGGCAAAGTATATACGAGATGAGTAAAATATAGACTGAGAAAAATTTATACCAAGAACAAGCATAGATGGAGGAAATTATGAAAAAAAGAGGAAAGATTCTGGCGCTGGCTGCGATTGTAGTTGTTGGCGCTGTCGTTTTGTCCCGATGCGGTCATAAGAATACGGCGGTGGAATATGAATCCCGTCCAACCGTAAGAGTAGAAAATCCGGTTCGTCAGGACATCAGCTTGTACACGGATCTGACCGGACTGGTAGAGCCGCAGTCCCGCGCGAGCGTCATGCCGAAGATGAGCGGCGAGGTGCTGGAGGTTTACTTCCAGGCGGGCGATACGGTCCAGGCAGGGCAGGCGCTGTGCAAGATCGATTCCGACGCGTTGACAGCGTTAAAGCTACAGGTGGATGCGGCTTCCGTTGCCTTAAAGAATGCGGACAGCAATTTAAGCCGTACCCAGGCGCTCTTTGCTGATGGTTTTGTCTCCCAGGAGGCGATGGAGCAGGCACAAAACAGCGCACAGAATGCGAAGATTTCCTATGAATCTGCGAAGAACCAGTACGATCTGCAGGTGAAATACACGACCGTGACGGCGCCGATCGACGGTGTGATCGAGTCCCGGAGCGTCGAGCCGCATGATCATGTATCTCCGGCAGGCGAGATCTGCACGATCTCCGGTGCCAGCCAGTTACAGGTTAAATTCGGCATCACCGAGAAGATCCACCAGACGATGGAGTTGGGCGACAGCGTGACGCTGGAGAAAAATGGTGCGGATTACACCGGTACTGTAACCGAAATCGGATCTATGGTCAACGAGAGCAGCGGCCTTTATGACGCGCGTGCGATGGTGCCGGATGCAGCAGGTCTTACGAATGGTTCTCGCGTAAAAATGACGGTTATCATGGATCATGTCAGCCAGGTGCTGACCGTTCCGGTCGATGCAGTCAGCTATGACAACGGTGCCCCGTTTGTATACCTCTATGAGGATGGAAAAGCGGAGAAGACCGAGATCGAAGCAGGTATCTATGACGATGAAAATATGGAAGTAAAATCGGGTCTGACGAGTGACAGCCAGGTCATCGTGAGCTGGAGCAACGAGCTGGTGGATCAGGGAGAAGTCCTGTTAGCACAGGATACCGATGGCGCGCAGACAGACGGAAACAATGAGACAGCAGCGGAGACGACAGAGGCAGGTGACAAAGAATGATTCGACTGACAAAACTCGCACTGCGGCGTCCGGTTACCATCATTCTCTGTCTGATTACCATCGCGTACTTCGGCCTTCAGTCCGTCATGGGCATGAAGCTGGAACTGACGCCAGAGATGGAGATGCCGATGTTAATCATCGCTACGGTGTATCCGGGAGCCAGCCCGGAGGACGTAACCGATCTGGTTACCAAGAAAGAAGAAGATGCGATCACATCATTGGACTCGGTCGATAAGGTACAGTCCATTTCCCGTGAAAATGTATCGATCGTCATTGTCCAGTATGAGTACGGTACCAACATGGATACCGCATACATTAACCTGAAAAAGGCGATAGATGGCATTCAGAGCGATCTGCCGGACGATGCCAACGATCCGAATATCATGGAGCTGGATATCAACTCGATGGCGACGGTTACGCTGGCAGTCAGCGGCGACGCTGATCAGAACCTTTATACATATGTAGATGACAAAATTGTTCCTGAGTTTGAGAAATTAAGCTCGGTCGGCGAGGTTTCGATTGCCGGCGGTCAGGATAGCTACACCCGCGTGGAACTGATTCCGGAAAAACTGGCACAGTACCACCTGAATATGAATACGGTTGCACAGTTAGTCGGTGCCGCCGATTTCACGATCCCGGCGGGCGATGTCCGGGTTGGAAAACAGGATCTCGACGTCAGTGTCGGCAACGAATTTAAGAGCACGGAAAGTCTGAAAAATGTCGTACTTCCGCTGGCAAACGGTGAGACGATCCATCTTTCTGATATCGCAAATGTCTATGAGGCGCTGGAGGATGCAAGCTCGATCGGACGTTACAATGGCGAAGATGTTATCTCCCTGGGAATCAAAAAACAGCAGAGTTCCACCGCGATCGAGGTTTCCAACCAGGTAACCAAGAAGGTGCAGGAAATTGAAAAGCAGTATCCGGGTCTTAAAATCACCGTGGTAGATGATGCCAGTGACACGCTGAAACAGTCTTTAAGCAGCGTAATCCAGACCCTGATCCTGGCGATCATCCTGTCCATGATCATTCTGTTCTTATTCTATGGCGATTTGCGTGCGTCGGTCATCGTAGGTACGTCCATTCCGATCTCCGTTGTATTGGCGATCATTTGTATGGCGGCGATGGGATTCTCAATGAATATTATTTCCCTGACGTCGCTCGTTCTCGGTGTAGGTATGATGGTTGATAACTCGATCAACGTCCTCGACGGATGTTTCCGGGCAAAGGAAAAACTGGATTTCTATGATGCGGCGCTGGAAGGTACGCGCACGATGATCGGCTCGATCACCGGCGGTACGCTGACAACCTGTGTTGTATTTATTCCGCTTCTGATGTTAAATGGTATGTCTGGACAGCTCTTTACACAGCTCGGGTACACGATCATTTTCTGTATGACGGCTTCCTTATTCTCAGCAGTCATCATCGTGCCGCTCTGCTATATGTTCTGGCATCCGGTTGAGAAGGATCATGCGCCGGCAGGACGTATAATCAAAGGCATCCAGGGCTGGTATCGCAAGCATATGCCGCATGTCATCAAGCGCTATGCGCTTGTATTCGGAACGACTGCAGTGCTGGTTGTCCTGTCCATCCTCATGGCGTCCAGACTGAACCTGGAGCTGATGTCTTCGATCGATGAAGGTATCGTCACGATGACGATCAAGACGAAACCGGGTTATTCGGTATCGGCGATCCGTGACACTGTGCTCGATCTGGAAAATATGGTAGAGACAGACGAGGATGTGGATCATTACCTGATGACATATGGAAACAGTGGTGTCAGCATGACTTCCGGAAGTGATGTGACGCTGAATGCCTACTTAAAAGATAAGAGAAAACTTTCCACGGACGAGGTTATCGAGAAGTGGAGATATGCGACACAGAACTACGTTGATGCGACCATTACCTTGGAACAGGGCAGCAGCAGTATGAGCAGCAGCATGAGCAGCGGTGATTCAATTGAGGTGGATCTGCAGAGTACCGATTATGATACATTAAAGAAGGCAGCGGATGATCTGGTAACTGAGCTTCGCAAGCGCGAGGATGTTATGCAGGTACATTCTTCTGTTGAGAATGCGGCGCCGGTTATCAAGGTAAATGTGGATCCGGTTAAGGCAGAGGCAGAGGGACTGACCCCGGCCAGCATCGGTTCGATGGTATACAGTAATTTAAGCGGTGTGAAAGCGGCGACGATCTCCGTCAACGGCAATGATCAGGACGTGAAGGTAGAATTTGCGCCGGATCGCTACGATTCCATCGCGAAACTGCAGGGCATGATGATCACGACGGCGACGGGTAATACGCTTCCGCTGGAGGATCTGGCAGAGATCTACTACCAGGATAGCCCACAGGAGATTTCACGAAAAGAGAAACAGTACCAGGTATCGATCACGATGCAGGCACAGGCAGATTATAAGAAGACGGCTGAAAAAGATGTCAAGAGCTTCGTGCAGAACTGGGAATTCCCGTACGGCGTTGAGATGGCGACCAATAGCCTGGATGAGTCGATGGGCGAGGAGCTTTCCGCGTTGGGAATGGCGCTTGTCACAGCGATCTTTCTGATTTTCATTGTCATGGCGATCCAGTTTGAGTCCCCGAAATTCTCCCTGATGGTTATGGCAACGATCCCGTTCAGTTTGATCGGTTCCTTTGGATTCCTGTTTCTGGCGGACTGCCCGATCAGTATGAACTCCATGCTTGGTTTCCTGATGCTGGTCGGTACGGTTGTAAACAACGGTATTTTATACGTGGATACGGTGAACCAGCTGCGGATGGAGATGCCGTTAGACGAGGCGCTGGTAGAAGCCGGTGCGATCCGTGTACGCCCAATCTGCATGACGACACTGACGACCATCATTGCGATGATCCCGAACTGTCTGGCATTTGGCAAGGCGGGCAAGATGATGCAGGGCTTAGCCCTTGTAAACGTCGGCGGTCTGGTTGCGGCGACGATCCTGACGCTGGTACTGCTTCCATCCTTCTACCGGGTGGTTTATAACATGGGAAAAGGCAAAGAAGAAGAGTATGAGAAACTGGACTGCGACTAAGGAAAAGCAGGTTAAGCAGTGAATCTGTCAGGCGGCGGACCCGGGGCGGGGAAGCTGCCTGTACTGATAGAAAAAGGGGGAGAAGAAGATGCCGTCGGAACGATTTAAGCGGTTGCCGGAGGAAAAACAGAAGAAAATCCGGGACGCGTGTATGGCTGAATATACGCGGACAACGATAGAAAAAGCATCGCTCAACCGTATGATAGAAGATGCCGGGATCTCCCGGGGCAGTTTTTATACGTATTTTGACAGTAAATGGGATGTTTTAGGATATCTGTGTGAGAGCTTTATCAATGAATTTTATGAATGCGGCGAGCGCTGCCTCGAAGCGGCGCAGGGGGACATCTGGGAGATGCTTGACCAGTCCTTAAATGGGTCACTCGCCCTGTGCCGCGACCAGAAACGCGCGGATTTCATCCGCAACATCATGGAGTGCAGCAGTCGGGAGGCGCTGACCTTCGATATATTCAATTATGACCTGGACAGCCCGCGCGCCGTGCGCGGACGCAGGCTGGAGCGCGCCGCTTATGAGGCGTGCGTGGGAAAATCCCTGCGGAAGATGGGCTGGGAGGAATATATGAGCTTTTTTCGCATGGCGATGATGTCGATCGCGATGGAGATCAAGAGCTTTCACGACGGAGTCCCGGAAAACCGTATCCGGGAACGGTTTGTCCGGACGCTCGGCATCCTGAAACGGGGCGCCGGGATAGAATCGGGAGCAGGCGCGCAGAGCGCCGAAAGGAAATGAAGATGAGTAAGATGAAGAAAAACAGGAAGAAACTGTTTGCCATTCTTTTACAGGCGGCGTTAGTCAGCACGGCTATGACGATGCCGGCATATGCGGCTAAAACACCGGGGATCGGCTCAGATGCGCGGATCGGTGACGATGCGACCGGTCCGGTGCTGACGGGCGGCAATACCGAGATGGAGGAGGAGACTTCCCCGTACACCAAAGAGCAGCTTGAGGACGGGACGCTGGAGTACGGTGAGATCGCATGGCGGATCGAGGGCTACAACAGCACGTATTTAAACCTGCGTTCCCAGCTCTACAGCCAGGCGACCAGCCAGTCGGCGGGAACTGCCCTGGCGGCTGAGGCAAGCGCCCTCATGGAAGATGCGATGGACCTGAAGTCCGACGATATGGATGCGGAGACGAGAGAGCTGTTTGAGGGCTACAAGGCGGCAGCGAGAGAGTTGCGCAAACAGGGGGCAAAGCTTACGAACAAGGAGCTTTCCGGCACCTACGCCCGGACCCTGCGCCAGACGAAGAATAAGTTAGTCAAGGCGGTGCAGAACCTGCTCATCCAGTATGAGGAACTGCTCCCGCAGGTGGAGACAGCGAAAAAGAATGTGGAGATGTGCCAGGTAAATGCGGATGCCGCACAGAAGATGCAGGCGCTCGGCCGTGCTTCCGCGCAGGAGGTTCTGACGGCGCAGAAGGCGCTGCAGCAGGCCAATTCCAGCGCCCAGCAGGCAGAAAACGGGGCATTGCAGCTCAAACAGAATATTTTAATGCTACTTGGATTTGACGCGGATGCGCCGGTAACCTTTGCGGATGTGCCGGTTCCGGATGCGTCCCGGATCGCGGCAATGGATCTGGGTACCGATACACAGGCGGCAGTCAGTGCGAATTATGATCTGATGTCGGTACGTGCAAATAAGGCAACGGGTTCTTCCAACCGTACGGTCAAAAAAAGAAACGTTGCTTATACCGAGGATTCGGTGGCGATCACAATCCAGAACCTCTATGCGGCGGTAGTATCCAAGAAGCAGGCGTATGACAGTGCAGCAGCCGGATATCAGGCGGCCGCGCAGAGTTACGAGGCGGCAAAGCGCCAGAACGCACTGGGAATGCTCTCAAGAGCCAATTATTTGGGGCTTGAGTGTTCCTGGCTCAGCAGCGTGGCATCGTATAAGACCGCCGAGCTGGAATATACCAAAGCGGTGGGAAATTATGAGTGGGCAGTTAGAGGCCTGATTGTAAGCAAGTAGTTCGTCAGGAATTTGCCGTATTTAAATGCGAAGCCACGGCAAATTCCGTTACTGGACACGTATGCGTGAACCGTAACGTGAATGGGAACAGAAAGGAAGTAGGAACCGGAAATGAAACATAGAAGAAGGAAAACGGCGCTTCTGAGCGCAGCGGCAGCAGCGGTTCTGGTATTGCAGGGATCATTTGCGGCGCTGGCTGCCAGCCCGCAGTTCGCCTACGATGCGGATACATGGGCGAAGCTTCAGGACAATGTGATGGAATACAGCGAGCTGCCGTATCTGGTACAGGAGTACAACCCGACGTATTTAAACAACCAGACAACCTATCAGGCAGGACGCGATACAAAGAATGCGAAGGAAGTGCAGGATAAGCAGTACAATCAGGCAAATGACCTGTATGACAGCGCGGATAACCTGCGGGATCAGGCAGACCAGATTGAGGATTATCTGGCAGTGCCGGGCATGGCAAGTGCGTATGCCAGCCTGATGTCTGCATCGGCGATGGTCGAGCAGAATGCATTAAAAACGCAGCAGTCGGCCGATGCCTCCTACCGTGACAGCGAGATGGACCGTCTGGACTATATGAATAGCCAGGATGCGGTCGTGGTACAGGTAGAGGCAGCGTTTGCGGCGTATAATCAGGTCAAAAAGACAATTCCGCTGATGGAGAAATCGCTGGAACTGCAGGAACTGACACTGCAGATGACTCAGAAACGCCAGCAGCTCGGTCAGGCGACCCAGATTGATGTGTTAAATGCACAGAAATCGCTGCAGTCGCTTCAATCCACATTGACACAGACGAAAGCGGGGCTTCAGACCCAGCACCAGCAGCTCTGCGTCCAGACCGGCTGGACCTATGACGCGGAACCGGATATCCAGGATCTGCCGCAGGCGGATCTTGGACGGATCGCGGCAATGAACCTGGCGGCGGACACACAGACGGCGCTCGAACAGAACCTGTCCTTACAGTCCAATAAGCGCGGCTATGCCAATATGGCAGAAGGTTCAGCTGATAAGAAAAACATGGACCGCACCATCAAGAACCAGGAGCAGACGATCCGCTCCGGTATGCAGACACTCTACAACGACATCATGCAGAAGCAGACAGCCCTGCAGCTTGCCGATGCGTCCCTGGCAGCAGAGACGCAGACGATGAATGCGATGCAGAAGAAGCTGGAGCTTGGCATGGCGACCCAGCTGGAGTACAAGAGCGAGGAAGTTTCCTTCCTGGAGAAACAGATCGACAAAGAGACAGCTAACATGAACCTGCAGCAGGCGATCGAGACGTATGAGTGGGCGCTGAAAGGTTACATGAAGTAGGGACAGAAGTTAAGTCTCTGGCACTTCCTCTGCGCGGGGGTTAACGTGGCGCTGGAGGAGCTGTGTATATCGAAAATGATATAATAAAATATTTATAAAACAAGAGGCAAAAAGCGGCGTTTTCTTTCGAATCGCCGCTTTTTTTGGGGAAAAAATAGGTGCATATTGTATGGATTTAACAAAAAGTAGCCACAAACTACAGAATACTACCGATTCGGACTGGAAAATACTGGGTTAATAAAAAAATACTTTTGACAATTAACGCAGCATATGAGAGAATAAAAAAGATACTTTCAGTAAGGAGAGAAAATAAGATATGAACAAATCACAACAAAACAAAATCAAGTGGTATATGCTTTCCTTTATGTGTTTCTCCACCCTCTGGGGATTTGGAAACGTTTTAAATGGTTTCGTATACTTCAATGGAACACAGGTTATCTTCTCCTGGATTCTGATGTTCGCACTGTACTTTGTACCGTACGCACTGATGGTCGGAGAGCTTGGTTCCGCATTTAAGAATTCGGGCGGCGGTGTCAGCTCCTGGATTCATGAGACAACCGGCGCGAAGGCTGCATACTACGCAGGTTGGACCTACTGGGCTTGCCATGTCACCTACATCGCATCGAAGGGATCCGGCGGTCTGAAAGCGCTGAGTTGGATGATTTTCCAGAACGCAGAGAAGTATGCGTCCTTTAACACGAAAGCGGTTCAGTTAGTTACCTTTGCGGTACTGCTGTTCTTCTGCTGGGTTGCAAGCCGCGGCTTAAACCCGTTAAAGAAACTGGCTACCCTGGCGGGAACCAGTATGTTTGTCATGAGTATCCTGTACATTCTGCTGATGTTTGCTGCACCGGTCATCAATCCGAACGGTGGTTACCTGTCGGTGGATTTCAGCTTGAAAAACCTGATTCCGCATTTTGATTGGAAGTATTTCAGCAGCTTGTCCATCCTTGTATTTGCAGTCGGCGGCTGTGAGAAGATCTCCCCATATGTAAACAAGGTAGAGGATCCGTCCAAGGGATTCCCGAAGAGTATGATTTTTGCAGCGATCATGGTAATCGTCTGCGCGATCTTCGGTACAATCGCGATGGGTATGATGTTCGATGTATCCTTGGTTGAGGCTAATTTTGACTCTTACAATGCGAATGGACAGTACTGGGCATTCCAGAAACTGGGTGAGTATTACGGCGTTGGAAACCTGATTATGATCATTTATGCAGCCTGCAACGCGATCGGCCAGTTCTCGACGCTGGTAGTCAGCATCGATGCACCGCTTCGTATGCTGCTTGACAACGAGGATGCGCGTCAGTTCATCCCGACCAAGCTCTTAAAGAAAAACAAATTTGGCGCTTACGTCAATGGTATCTGGATGGTAGTCATCCTGTCCGGTTCCATCATTCTGGCTCAGGTTCTGGTTCCGAATGCGGATACGGTTCTGCGCCAGCTGACACAGCTTAATTCGGTTACCATGCCGATGCGTTATCTGTGGGTATTCTTTGCGTACTTCATGCTTCGCAAACATTCAGATAAGTTTGAGCGCGAGTATCGTTTTGTGAAGAACAACGGAGTGGCACTGGGCTTTGGCGCATGGTGCTTTATCCTGACCGCAGCCTGCTGCTTATTAGGTATGTACAAACAGGGTGATCTGTACACAACCATGCTGAATGTCATCACACCAGTCGTTCTGGTAGCACTGGGACTGATTTTACCGGCGATTAAGAAGAGAGAAGGGAAGTCTGCATGATGAATGCTGCGAAGGAATTATTGACTTTTATTGAGAACAGCCCGAGTATGTTTCATTCGATTGAGACGATCAAGGGAATGCTGGATGAGGCAGGTTTTACCTATCTGCCGGAGAGAACTTGCTGGGACGTGAAGCAGGGTGGAACGTATTACACGATCCGCAACCATTCCAGTATCATTGCGTTCCGCGTCGGAAAGGAACTGGGCGATTACCATTTCCAGATGTGCGCCTCCCACAGTGATTCACCGACTTACAAGATCAAGAATGTACCGGAGTTAAATGGTCCGGGCGAGTATCTGCGTCTCGATGTAGAAGCATACGGCGGCATGATCGACAGCACATGGTTTGACCGCCCTCTGACTGTCGCAGGCCGTGTGCTGGTAAAGGACGGTCAGGGCGTGAGCGCGAGACTTCTGTACATCGATAAAGATCTGTTCATCATTCCGAACGTAGCGATTCATTTCAACCGTGAGGTGAACAATGGATACAAATACAACCGTCAGGTTGATTTATGCCCGCTGTTCTCCGCTGGTGAGCTGAAAAAAGGCGCGTTTGACGCGATGATTGCGAAAGAGCTTGGTGTGGCAGCGGAGGATATTTTAGGAAAGGATCTCTTCCTTGTAAACCGCCAGCCGGGTACGATCTGGGGGTATGCGGACGAGTTCATTTCCAGTCCGAAACTGGACGACTTACAGTGCGCTTACGTTTCCCTGAAAGCATTCCTGGAGGCGAAGAATGAGCGCGATGTCAGCGTATACTGCTGCTTCGACAATGAGGAAGTTGGTTCCAATACGAAGCAGGGAGCGATGTCCACCTTCTTACAGGATGTCCTGCACCGCATCAACGGCGCACTTGGCAAGACACCGGAGGACTATTATCAGGCAGTTGCCGGTTCTTTCCTCGTAAGCTGCGACAACGCACACGCCGTTCACCCGAACCACGGGGAGAAGACGGATGCAGTCAACTGCTCCTGGATGAACAAAGGTATCGTCATCAAGGAGAGCGCGAACCAGAAATACACCACGGACGCATTCAGCCGTGCGGTATTTACGAATGTCTGCAATGAGGCAGGTGTTCCGGTTCAGGTGTTTGCAAACCGCAGTGATATTTTAGGCGGTTCCACCCTTGGAAACCTTTCCAACACGCAGGTCAGCGTCCATGCCGTCGATATCGGTCTGCCGCAGCTTGCGATGCATTCCTGCTACGAAACGGCAGGTGTGAAGGACGTTGAGTACGCAATCCGCGCACTGACGAAATTCTACCAGACCGCTCTTCAGATTGAAGGGGCAGAACGGGTTTGCTTTGAGTAAATATAGTTAAAAGAGCAGCCGCTCCGCGAACGATGAAATGAATCGCGGGGCGGCTGTTTTGATAGATTGAAAAAAGCTTTTTAAGAAAATTACCTCCGCAGCAGCTCCGGCGCCATCTCCTGAAACAGCTTCGCGAGCGCCATCGCCGCCCGCGAGCGGTATTTTCCGGCGGGCCAGGCGAGCGCCAGATCGAGGAAAATACCATCTTTCCCGATCCGCAGATAGCGGAACTCATCCCGCATGATGCGGCAGGAACGGTAGGTAAACGCGAGTCCGACCCCCTCCCGCGCCATCGCCGCAGCAAAAGAGGCGGAGAGGTAGGTGTCGAGTCCCAGAGGTTCCACACCCGCCTCGCGCAAGGATCGGCGGGCAGTCCGTCCGAGGACGGTGCTGGGCGGGCCCAGAATATATTCAAATGGTGCGGTGTCCTTTAGGTCGATCCACATCTGTTCCGGATCCGATTCGCATGGCTTCGCAAACCTCATGACCGGGTGATCGGCGGTAGTGGCGATCATGATCTCATCCCGCATCAGGGAATCCACACCGTGTTTGATTCGAACCGGCGGCGCGGCGATCAGCGCCAGATCTAAAAGTCCCTCTAAAATCTTATTTTCCAGATCAATGCTGTCCATCTCACAGATCTCCACATGAACCCGTGGATACAGGGCATGGAATTTTTTCAGAACCGGCGGCAGCAGGTACGTCCCCCGGTAGGTGCTGATGCCGAAGATGACGGTGCCGCCCTTTAAATTTTCAATATCCGAAGCCTCACTGCGCGCCTCCTGGTACTGCTGTAAAATCTGTCTGGCATGGAAAATAAACGCCTCCCCGGCAGAGGTTGGACGGACTCCGCGGGCTGTGCGGACGAAAATCGGCGTTCCCAGATCCTGTTCAAATAGGCGGACTGCCTGACTTAAGCTTGACTGCGCCATAAACAATTTTTCGGCCGCGCGGGAGATGCTCCCCTCGTTAGCGACGGTTACGATATAGTCTAGTTCTTTTAAATCCATGAGAATCCCCCTCACGAGATATCGGAATTTTCGATATCTGGTATAATAAATCTTGCCTTTCTCCTATAACAAAAATAGTATAAGATAAAAACAAGCAAAAATCAATGGCAGAGACTGAAGCAGCGGCTGGAAAATCGAATAGGAATCCGGCGAGGGAACGCAGCTTTGAAAAAGCCTCTGTGGACGATTACAAATAGGAGGAATAAGCAAGATGAAGCAGGATTTAATGAAGGGCATTATAGATATGCACGTTCACACGAATCCCGATCTGCGTCTGCGGGCGTATGATGATTTCGAACTGATGGAGGCAGCTATCCGGGTTGGGGCACGCGCTATCGTCATCAAGACGCATCAGGGAACCACGATGGATCGGGCCTATCTGTGCAACCGCCACAACGAGATTGTACACGGGAAAACGAACAATTTTACGATGTTTGGCAGCATTACCTTAAACAAGGTAGTCGGCGGCATCAATCCGAAGGCAGTCGATGTGGCGCTTCGTCTGGGTGCTAAGGTAGTATGGCTTCCGACCCAGTCGGCAAAAAACCATATGCAGAAGATGAATCAGGATCTGAGCCAGTGTGTGGAAGTAGTGAAAGATGGTAAAATTGTACCGGAGCTGCGTTCAGTGTTGGAGCTGATTCGTGACCACAACGCTGTACTGGGAACCGCACATATTGCACCGGAGGAGATTTTCACTGTTGTGGAAGCTGCCCGGGATATGGGAGTAAAAAACATCGTTGTAACGCATCCGGAATGGTGGATTGTAGGCATGAGCCATGAGGATCAGCTTCGTCTGGTAAAGGATTATGACGTTATCTTAGAGCGCTGCTATGCACAGAACATGGGTGGCGGAAAGTACAAGAGCAATCTGGCAGATAACCTGGAGCTTATCAAAGAAGTTGGCTATAAAAATGTCATGGTTGATACCGATGGTGGCCAGACAGAAAACCCGCATTGGGAGCTGGCACTGGCGGAATATATGCAGTATCTGGTAGATCATGGAATTTCGGAGGAGCAGGTGTACCATATGACACACACTATTCCGGCAAAACTGTTGGGCATCGAAGAATAGGGGGACGCATCATATGTTAAGTGCAGTTTTGGTGGCATCCATTGCGGTTGCCGTTATATTGGGATATAAAACGAAAATCAATACGGGATTTTTCTGTATTGCCTTTGCATACTTGATTGGTTGTTTTGGCATGGGATTAAAAACAAAAGAGCTGATTGGCTTCTGGCCGGTCAGCACCATGTTTGTCATCCTGTCAGTATCACTGTTTTATAACTTTGCAGCTGTGAATGGAACACTTGAAAAAATGTCGGCCAGTCTTCTCTATATGTGTCGTAAATTTCCGGGTATGCTTCCCTTTGCGTTATTTTTTGTAGCAGTTGTGCTTTCTGTTATGGGCGCTGCATACTTTACCGTTCTGGCATTCCTGGCACCGATTACCATCCTTATCTGTGAGGAAGCAAAGATGGACAAGCTGACCGGTGCGGTGGCGATCAACTGCGGTGCACTGGCAGGCGGAAACTTCCCCACGGCTTCGCTGGGCGTCGTATTCCGCGGTCTGATTGATACCGCTTATGAAGCTGAACCGGCCATTGAAGCAACGAATTCCTTTGTAGATGAAATGAAAATTTTCGCCTTTGCAATTGTATTTTCCCTGATTCTGATTGCGATTTTCCGCTTTGGCTTCAAGAGTAACCGCGGTATCGGAAAGGGCGTAACCTTTAACCGTCCGGAACCGTTTGATAAAAAGCAGAAAACAACCCTGCATTTAATGATTCTGATGATGGTAATTGTCCTGGTATTCCCACTCTTAAAGATGGCAGTTCCTGGTAATGAACTGATTGGAAAAATTGCTGGAAAGGTTGATGTAGGACTGGTGGCATTCTGCTTTACCATCATTGCACTGCTCTTTGACCTGGCACCGCAGAAGGAAGTGATTGCACGTGTTCCGTGGAACACCATCCTCATGATTGCCGGAGCCGGCATGCTTATCGCCGTTGCAGTTCAGGCCGGTACCATTGATGCATTATCCGCATGGATTGGCTCTAATGTTCCGACAGCCCTGATTCCGCTGGCATTCAGCTTTGTAGGTGCATTTATGAGTTTCTTCAGCTCTACAACAGGTGTTGTAGCACCGGCCCTGTTCCCGCTGATTCCGGGACTTGCAGCAGCCACCGGATTAAATCCGGCAGCACTTTTTGCCTGCACAATTCTTGGTGCCCAGAGCAGTGCTATCAGCCCGTTCTCATCCGGCGGCAGCCTGATTCTTGGTTCCTGCGGAAACGAGGAGGACCGAAATCACTTATTCAACCGTCTTCTCTTTGTAGCAGTACCTATCAGCGTTATCTGCTGTGCGGTATATAACCTGATTGTAGCAGTTGTTCTGTAAGGGAAATTTAATTGAAAAGTTGTTTGTTCGAAAAGCTGTCAGCCTGTTCTGGCAGCTTTCGATGAAATTTTTAATGGATTTTTGCGCGTGACTGTGAAGGTACTGAACAGTTACGATTGGGAAAATCAAGAAGGAGGATAAAGAAATGAGTCATAAAATTACAGTATTTCGCGGCGATGGTATCGGACCGGAGCTGGTTGATAATGTATTAAAAATCTTAAAAGCGGCAGATGCTCCGCTGGAATATGAAATTTTCAATGTTGGTGAGGATGAGTGGAAACGCAATGGTGCCCTGATTCCGGAGGAAGCATATGCTTCCTTTGAGCGCACCAAAGTACTCTTAAAATCCCCGATTACAACTCCGGTTGGAAAGGGCTTCCGCTCTTTGAATGTAACACTCCGCGGACAGTATGACCTGTATGCCAATATCCGCCCGGTTAAGTCCAACGCAGCCGTAAAAACTCCGTTTAAGAATGTAGATATTGTGATTTTCCGCGAAAATACAGAGGGACTTTATGTCGGTGTGGAGGAGCAGGTAAATCCGGATACGGTTCATGCAATTAAGATTGTCACAAGACAGGCCAGCGAGCGCATTATCCGCGATGCATTTGAGTATGCGAAAAAGAACGGACGGAAGAAAGTAACCTGTATTCATAAGGCAAATATCTTGAAAATGTCCGATGGCATGTTCCTTTCCATCTTTAAGGAGATCGCAAAGGAATATCCGGAGATTGAAGGCGATGATAAAATCATCGACAATACCTGCATGCAGCTTGTTATGAACCCGAACCAGTTTGATGTTATGGTAATGCAGAACCTGTACGGAGATATTCTTTCAGACCTGTGCAGCGGTCTGATCGGCGGGCTGGGCCTGGTTCCATCCAGCAACATCGGTTCTGACTATGCTATGTTTGAGGCCGTACACGGCAGCGCACCGGATATTGCAGGCAAGCACCTGGCAAATCCGACTGCATTCCTGTGGTCTGCCTGCATGATGTTAGAGTACTTAGGTGAAAATGAAACAGCCGGACGCATCCGCAAGGCTGTGGATGATGTGTTGGCAGAGGGCAAGCACCTGACAAGAGATCTGCACGGAACCGCAACGACAGAAGAATATGTAGAAGCAGTCATTTCAAGACTGTAAAACTTCATACATTCATAGCAAAAGCCCCGGAGTTTTGTAATTCCGGGGCTTTAATACAATATATTGTGCTAAATACTAAGCTTTTGCAATCTCCTGAAGGATCGCAATGATCACTTCTTCCATCCGATAGAAGGATTCCACATTTACCTCCTTTTGGCTATAAAATAGGGTGCTCGACCAGCGTATTTGTAAATGCGACAGCCCCCCCCTATTTGTGTATAAAAACAGATGCCAGCATTATTTACCTATCCCCTTTACCATACACCGTTTCTTGAAGAAGGAAATTCCATAACAGAAAAATTCATCATAATTTCCCTCAAATTCTTTTGCATACATGCGTTCATCGATCTGGCGCAGGGCTTTGTCGCAGTCATCGCTGAGTTTTTCAAATGTTTTCGAATATTTCGCCTCGAAAATCGCCATTCGTCCACCGTGCAGATCATATACAACCACATCGCTTCGTCCTTCGCCATGCTCACGGTTTGATTCTACCACATATCCGGCTCCGGCAAAAATTCCGGCTAAAAAGGCGTGATAAAAATCTTCTTTATAATCATGGTAGCTGATTGTCATACGCAGCAGGGCATTCATCTCCTGTGTGAGCAGGTCGGTGTTGCCGTGCCATACAGCATAAAATAATTGTTCCCGATTCCAGGTTTTGGCGCTGTCGTTAAACCATTTTAAAATGGTACTTTCGAAGATTTCCCGGATTTCAGCATTCGGAATCATCAGGGCAGTTAAACCATCTGGAAGGTTATCGATGCGAGCCTGCGTCAGATAGCCGGTAAGATACAGGATACTCCACAGATTATCTTCGGAGGAATGGAGGTAATCATATGTCAGATTTTCTTCCACATGCTGAAGAATATAGCCTCCGGAAAGAAGCGCCTCCAGCTTCATCGTGATATTGCTTCCGGCATAGTCGATAAACGAACGGATGATCGCGTTATCGCTGGTATTTTTCCAGTAACCGATGGGTCTTGCATCTGGCTTTTTCTGGCAGTCGAGAAGATAATTCATTACATCCCACGGACAGTAGACATCCGAAGCACCGAAGTGATAGCCGTCATACCACGCCTTGATTTGCGAATCCCGATCAAGCATATCAGCATCCAGAAGAAGCTTTTCCATGTCAGCCTGGGTAAATCCAAAATATTCATCCAGTGAAGAAGAGGAAATAGTGTCGGAAACAAAATTGTTGGTTCCCGTAAAGATACTTTCCTTTGCGATTTTCAGACAGCCGGTAATAGAGGCAAAACGCAGGGTGCTGTTATCTTTCAGTGCTGTACTCATGAGGGATTTCATCAGTTCCAGCATCTGCGGATAATAACCATTTGCGCTGGCTTTGGCAAGTGGTACATCATATTCATCCAGAAGCAGAATGACGGGCTTTTGGAAATGTGCCTGCATCATACGCATCAAGAGCAGAATGCTGGTTTTTAACATAGTATCCGTCGGTTTCCCATCGACAATATCGGCAAGCTGTATAAACTCTTTCCGATCATTTTCATTAACCGAAGGGCTGTCTGCCAGATAGCTGTGTTCATTGCAGAGACGGGCAATCTGGGAGCGGAGCATATCCCTGGCAGAAGCATAATCCAGTCCGTCTACATCCTTAAAGGTCAGAAAGAGCGTCGGAAATTGATTCATCCATGCCTGGCATAGATCTGGACGAGATTCGATTTGAAGTCCGGTAAAAAGATTCTGGCTTTTTTTTCGAATATCAAAAAAATTGGCAAGCATACTCATCGCCAGTGTTTTTCCAAAACGACGCGGGCGGGTAATCAGGGTGACTTCCGAGTTGTTCGTCAGAAGATCAGCGATCAGCCCGCTTTTATCAATATAATAATAGCCGTCTTCGCGCAGCTTTTTAAAATCAGAAATACCAACAGGGATTTTTAGGGGTGCCATCGATGATGCTCCTTTCTGAAGATACGGAATTGTTACGAATAACTTTATCATATCATGGGGGAAAGTGGTTGGCAAGATTTTAAAAGAAAGCGGGATGCGCCCATATCCGGAAGAGGTGTATGGGTTTGGAAAATAGCTACTGACCCATCTGCTTCTCCCGTTACTGTTCACACACGTGTGCCCAGCAACGGGATTTTGCCGATGCTACGCATTCCAAATCGGCAAAATCTGCTGTCGGAACTGTATCGTACGGAATTTTCAGTTCAGAAAATTCCTACCTGTGAACTGTTACCTTCTCCCCCAGCTCCTCCGGCAGTGCCTCAAAGAAAATATCCTTCCAGGCACGTTTCAGCTGTTTTTCATGAACCACATAGGGCTGCACGCCGATATATTTGGGGACGTTATTGCTGACAAGGGATTTGGCGACTGCAAGAGCAGCCGCTTTTCCCTGGTCATATGGTCTCTGGGTGCTGAGTCCTTTTACAAATCCTTGATTCATTTCTTCTGCAATCTCAAAATCCAGATCTGTGGTAAAGACAGCAATATCTGTCCGGTTCAAAGCTTTCAGGGCCTTGATGGCGAGCAGGGCGGGGCGGTCCCAGCTCACATAGAGCGCCTGGATATCCGGGTGCTCGTTTATCATCTCATAGCATACCTTGTAGGCATTTTCAATTTGAATAAATCCCTTTCTGGCAGTGATTTCAATGTCGGGATAGGATTCCCTTAATATTTTTTCGGCACAGTTATCACGCTCGGTAGTGCCGTAAAACATGGCGCCGTGGATGATGAAGCCGACTTTGGCGTGCGGTTTTTCTTTCAGGTATTCGCCGATCATGCGCCCTGTATTGGTGCCATTTTCCCGCTCATTGACGGAGATACAGGAGACGTAATTGTTCCGGCTGAAATTCTGCGGGACATTGCTTAAAAAGACCAGCCGCGTCATTTTGGACAATTCCTGAAATGCCGGACCCGTCTGGACATCGTCGGTGGGGATGGCGATGACGGCGTCCGGGTGTTGCATTTTGATGCTTTCGAGCTGCATATTCTGGAGGGCAGGATCAAAATGGGCGTCCATGGTGGAAATAATATCGATTCCGTACTGTTCCAGTTCATCCCGGATGCCTTTCTGATGCAGGGCAGCCCAGGCGGTTCCAGTGTAGTGGAAGGAGATGGCGACGCGGTAATTTCCAGTTCGCAAAAGCTGTTTTTCCTCCTTGGAGAGGCGGATGCTGTCCGGGGAGACGGCGTGTTCACCGAGCGGACCGTTGTCGATGATCCGGGTGGAATCACGCAAAATCAGCTCTACATCTGCATAGCGGGTCAAAGGCGCGCCGGAGAGGTGGTTGATCTCGTCAAAGAGTGCCTGCGAGGCGAGTTCTGCCATCTGGTCGATGTCCCGGTGGATGCAGGATAGCGGTGGGGCGGTCAGCTCGCACCAGAGCATATCGTCAAATCCGATGATGGAAATATCGCGCGGACAGTCTTTTCCCAGCTCCCGCAGCGCCTTGAGAAGAAACATAGTCAGCCGGTTTCCACCGGCGATGATAGCGGTGGGGAGATACCGGGTGATGCTTTTCTGAATATTCAGGCTGATGGTATCACTGGACTGATACAGATTGATCTCCGCGATGCAGGAACTGCTCAGGGTATGGTTGGCGGAGAGAAGCGCCCGCTCATATCCGGCAATCTTGTCCTGTTTGGCGAGGCTGTCTGTTTTTTCTACCAGAAACAGCACATTTTCGTGTCCGCTCTCAAAAAAATAGGAAGTAGCGGAGTGAAATGCTTTGGTGTAATCAAAAAGGATCCGTGGAGTGACATCGTCATCGATGAATCGTTCGACACAGACAAACGGGATACCGGATTCATAGAGAAATGAATAGGCAGCCGGATTGCTGCTTGCCGGGGAGAGAAAGATGCCGATGGTCTTGGCACTGGAGATTAAGTTTTGCAGGATGCTTTTCTCCTCTTCCAGGTTGTCGTTGGTGACGGCGGTGTAAAACTGATAGCCCTGGCTGGTCGCGTAGGACTGCAGCTGATTGCACAGATCGCAGTAGAGCGCGCTCTTGATATTTGGAAAGACAGCGACAATCTGTGAACTGCGTCCGCTGCGGATTTTACGCACCTTTTTTTTGATTTTTTCAGAATATCCACTTTCTTCAATAATAGCTTCGATTTTATCCACCAGTTCCGGGCTGACATAGCGCGTATGGTTGATAACATGGGAAACGGTGGCGATGGAGACGCCTGCCTTTGCGGCGATTTCTTTGATGGTCATAAAACTCCCCCTTGCTGGTACGGATTTAGTCCGGCGGTTCCTGCGCGGCTGGATTTGGATTTGCCGCAGTTTTATATTTCTGTTTTTGATTATAGCACAAAAATTGGGGTAAAACGATAAGATGAATGAAATTTACGTAAAAAATTAAAAGGAACGGTAGAAATGCATAAATATCAATAAAACAGGATGAATATATCGCTGAAATTAGTGCAATATGCCACAAGAGTATTGACGAAAGGGCATGGAATAGAGTAATATCTAGATATCAGACAGGGAGACTCCTTCCAGAGAGAAAAATTTTTACGTAAAAATAAAAAGAAAACTATAACAATCCGTTTGAAATGCACTAAACAGTGACGAAGTAAGAGGAGGATCAGATTTATGAAAAAAAGTCTTAGATTTACAGTAGCAGGTCTTTCAGTTTGCATGATGGCAGCAATGCTGGCAGGATGCGGCTCTTCCGGCAGTACCGATACAACAGCGGCAGCTGATGCTTCTGAGGCAGCGGCAGATACGCAGGAAGCTGAGGCAAAGACCAGCGATTTATCGTTTGCATTCTGTACGAATACTTTAAACAATACTTTCCAGAGTTCCATTGATGCAAAGCTCAGCGAGCTGTGCAAGGAAAACGGCATTTCCTACACCTGCCTGGATCCAGATTATGATTTAAACAAGCAGCTCAGCCAGTTATCTGACTGTGCAAACAGCGGTTACGATGCAGTGTTTGTTATCCCGGTTGACTCCGCAGGTATTACCTCCGGACTGGCTGAGATTGCAGACGCAGGCATTCCGATTTTCAACGTAGATACCGCAGTCATCGATGATGATATCGAACAGTTCGTGACACAGTTCGTTGGAACCAACGCATACATGGCAGGTCAGTTAGTGGGCGAGCAGATGACGAAAGATTATCCGGATGGCGCAAAGATTGCAGTTCTGGATTTCCCGTCCAATGAAAGCTGCGTGGATCGTGTCAATGGTTTCCTTGAGGGTCTTGGCGATCAGAAAGATAAATTTGAGATTGTAGCACAGCAGGATGGCGGTGCAGCGCTGGATCAGTCGATGGGACTGGCTGAGGATATCATCACAGCAAACCCGGATCTGGAAGCATTCTTCTGTATCAATGACCCGTCTGCCCTGGGTGCGGCAGCAGCTATCAAGGCAGCAAACAAGACCGGCGAGATCGGTGTATATAGCATCGATGCATCCCCGGATGGAAAACAGGCACTCTTAGACGGCGAGTTCACCGCAGTTGCATGCCAGGTTCCGCTTCAGATTGCAGAATATGCATTTGACGCAGCCGAGAAATATGTAGGCGGCGACACCACAATCGATGAGAAGAAAGTATATCTGGATTCCCATCTGGTAGAGAAAGAAGAGGCAGAGAAGACTCTGAACGATTGGCAGTAATGGACTGCGAGGAAGTTTAACAGTTACGTGAAATAAAATAAAACATGGAAAATGCGGCGATGGGGTTCATTGCCGCATTTCTAAAAAACGGAGGGTTCTATGGGAAAAACAATTCTGGAAATGATAGATATCAAGAAAAGTTTTTCCGGGATCTATGCATTGTCAGGGATCAATTTTTCCCTGGAAATGGGCGAGGTTCATGCGCTTCTGGGAGAAAATGGAGCGGGTAAATCAACGCTTATCAAGGTCCTTGGAGGAATTTATAAACCGGACAGCGGAACAATCAAGATTAATGGTCAGGAAGTTGAGATAAATGGTGTTTCGGACGCTCAGGAGAAAGGAATCGGAATCATACATCAGGAGATCGTCCTGGTTCCGTATCTGACGGTCGCGCAGAACCTGTTCCTGGGACGGGAAATCAAGACGAAATTCGGCACCGTGGATATGCGGGAGACGAACCGCCGGGCAGGCGAGATGCTGGCAAACCTCGGGGTCAATATCCACCCGGATACGCTGGTAGAATCTTTGACGATCGCCCAGCAGCAGATGGTTGAGATTGTAAAGGCGGTATCCTTCGACGGACGGATCATCGTCATGGACGAGCCGACGTCCTCCCTTTCCAATGACGAGGTAGAACAGTTATTTGGAATCATTGAGAGATTAAAAGCAAAACAGGTAAGCATTATATATATTTCCCACCGTATGGAAGAACTGTTCCGGATCTCGGATCGGGTTACCATCATCCGCGATGGCGCCTATGTGGGAACGAAAAAAACATCGGAGACGAATGCGAACGAGCTGGTAGCCATGATGGTAGGACGGGAGTTAGAGAGCTTCTATGCCAGAGATTACAACGATCTGGGACATGCAGAAACGGCGTTGGAAGTGAAGAATTTAACCTGTGAGGGTGTGTTCTCAGATATCAGCTTCCGGGTAAGAAAGGGAGAGATCCTGGGATTTGCGGGTCTGGTCGGAGCCGGACGAAGCGAGATCATGGAATGTATCTTTGGAGCCAGAAAATACCAGAGCGGAACCATTCTTTTAAATGGAAAGGAAGTCCGCTTCACGACACCGATCCAGGCAATCAAGGCGGGCATCGGACTGGTGCCGGAGGATCGGAAAAAACAGGGACTTGTCCTTGGCAATACGGTCGGTTTTAACCTCACGCTGGCATCGATTGACTCTTATATTAACGGAATTGCCATCAGCGACCGGAAATGTCAGGAAGTGATTGATTATTATAAAGAAAAGCTTCATATCAAAGCAGTGGCAGACCGGGTGGAACTGGTGGAAGCGGGAAGCCTTTCCGGCGGAAACCAGCAGAAGATTGTCCTTGGAAAATGGCTGGCAATCAAGCCGGATGTCCTGATTCTGGACGAGCCGACGAGAGGCGTCGATGTCAATGCGAAGTTTGAGATTTATTCCGTTATTAATGAGCTGGCGAAGGCGGGTATCGCCGTTATCATGGTATCCAGCGAGCTGCCGGAGATCATTAATATGTGCGATAACGTATGTGTCATCAAGGCGGGAAGAATGACGGGAATGCTTGGAAGAGAAGAACTGGATCAGGAGAGAATCATGCAGTATGCAGCAGGAGGCGAAGAGTGATGAACGGAAAGAAAAGTACAGCAGGCAATTCGGTACTCTCGGTATTTACCGGAAATACAGGAATTATTGGAGTGCTGGTTATCTTATGTGTGGTAGTCGCACTGGCAACCGATAAATTTTTGACACCGAGCAATATCATTTCAGTGCTCAGACAGATTTCTATTAATACATACATTGCACTGGGAATGACGTTGATTATTATTCTCGGACACATCGATCTGGCAGTTGGCGCGATCGTAGCGATGAGTGGAACTCTGACCGTAGGATTTGTAGTTAATCAGGGACTTCCGATTGGCGTGGCGATTGCGGCTGGCATCATCATCGGTGTTGTGGCTGGTCTGATTGATGGTATGGTTGTATCGAAATTCCGTGTTCCGGCATTTATCATTACGATGGCAATGATGAATGTCTGCAACGGTATCGCGTATGTATATTCGGGCGGACAGTCCACCCGTATTACGGATAAGTTTTTCATTGCAATCGGAACGGGTTATCTCTTTAACATTATTCCGCTGCCGGTTGTCTATATGGTTATTTTAATTATCGTATTTAGTTTTCTGCTTTCTAAAACAAAATTTGGTACCTATGTGTATGCGATCGGCGGAAACCGTGAGGCGGCGCGTCTCTCAGGTGTTCCGATCAAGAAAGTCGAGATCATCGTGTTTACATTGTCCGGCGCCCTGGCGGCGTTTGCAGGTCTGGTTCTGGCATCAAGAATGTATTCCGGACAGCCGTCCGTCGGAAGCGGTTATGAGATGGATGCGATTGCAGCCTGCGTCCTCGGAGGAACCTCCATGGCAGGCGGACGCGGACGCATCAGCGGCACAGTATTCGGTGCGATGGTAATCGGTATTATTTCCAATGGTCTGAATCTGATCGGCGTCAGCTCCTACTGGCAGCTGATTGTAAAAGGTCTGATCATTGCCTGCGCGGTTGTACTGGATTCTCAGAAGGGCAATCTGGCACTCCTCAGAAAAAAGAAATAATTCCAAAAGTACATTTAGAAAGGCAAGGAGAGAAGAATGGATTTTTTCAGAAAAATGTCATTTGCGGATTCGACCGGTGATGCGATTCCGTTTTATCATGAAGGTAAATATCATATTTTTTCACTGACATCCCCGCCAGGAACCACGGTATATCCGGCTAGACTGCGTACTACATGGAGCCACTCTGTTTCGGAGGATCTGGTGCACTGGGAGGAGCTGCCGACAGCACTGTATCCGGGCGAGGGCGATGAGCCGGATGCGTCCGGCGTGTGGACGGGATCGGTTATCTACGGCGAAGGAAAATATCACGCATTCTATACGGGTTACTGCCTGACGGCAGAATATCAGCAGACGATCTGCCATGCGACGAGCGAGGATGGTATCACCTGGACGAAGGACGCGGCAAACCCGGTTATCACGCCGATGATAGAGTTATATGAAAAGCTGGACTGGCGTGATCCGTATGTATTTTATAATGAGGAAGATAAATGCTACTGGATTCTGATCTCGGCGAGACGGCTGGATATGCCGGTGACAAGACGCGGCTGTATCGTCCTGTATCGCTCGAAAGATCTGGTAAACTGGGAGTATTATGGTCCGTTGTATTCGGCAGGCAATACGAATTGTCCGGAATGCAGCGAGATGTACAAGATAGGCGATACCTGGTATCTTTCCTATTCCCGCTTTTCCGAGTTTGTCAACACGATTTACCGCACTTCCAAATCTCCGTTTGGACCGTGGAAAAAGCCGAAGAAAGACGGCATCGGCGGACGCCGCTTCTATGCAGCTAAATCCATGCAGGATGACAACGGGCGCCGTTTCTATTTTGCCTGGGCGCATGACCGTGCAGAAAACAGCGACCGCGGCGAGTGGTACTGGGGTGGCACGTTCTGTATTCCGCATGAGGTCGTTGCAACGGCAGACGGACAGCTGGACGTGAAGCTTCCGGAAGAATATGTAAACTGCTTTAAAGAGAAAGTTGACTGGAAATACCTCCCAGTCATGGGAGAATATAAGCTGTATGGAGATACAACGGTTGAGCTGGATGGATGCGGGACAACCTCATATGGTTTCCTGGAGCAGCCGGAAGAAAAGTTCCTGTTTACCGGCACGGTGATCCCGAAAGAAGCGAATGATTCCTTCGGAATCCTGTTGAAATCTGATTGGGAGGCAAGCGGCTGCCTGTTCTTAGAGTTTGATGTGGCGATGCAGCGAGTGTCTCTTCTGTCCCTGCCGATGGGAGTTGACCCGTTCTGGGAGCAGTCCTGCCAGGCGGTTCCGAAGGCAACGGAACCGGGACCGGATGGCGTGCGCGTGGCAGAGAAAACCTTTGCGATTGAAAATGGAGCGGCAATCGACGTCAAGATTTCGGTGGATCATGACATGGTAGAGGTATTTGTGGGCGAGCAGGTGGCATTTACATATCGTATTTTCCGGAAACCGGAGTACGAGATCGGTCTGCTGGTGCAGGATGCGAAAGTAGAATTTGCAAATATCGCGATTCGGAAGTAAAATTCCTTGTGAGAGACGAACGGATGTGGCTGTCCGCCTGTGAGAGGGCTGGATGGCGGCACCATTGATATAACTTGTAATACGGAGGATGATTCGTATGAGAATAAAAACAGACATCACAGCGCTGGGAGAGCTTCTGATTGATTTTACTCCAGCAGGCGTTTCACAGCAGGGAATGCGTCTGTTTGAGCAGAATCCGGGAGGTGCGCCGGCCAATCTGCTGGCGGCGGCTGCGAAATTTGGAAGGAAGACAGCATTTATTGGCAAGGTGGGTAAGGATATGCACGGTGATTTCCTGAAGGAAACCCTGATCCGGGCAGGTATCAATACGGACAACCTGATTCAGGATGAGAAGTATTTTACCACGCTTGCATTTGTAAGCCTGAAAGAAAACGGGGAGCGCGAATTTGCCTTTGCGAGGAAGCCGGGGGCAGATACGAATCTGTGCATGAAAGAGATCGATCCGGAGATCCTGGAAAATACGAGAGTATTTCATGTCGGTTCCCTGTCGCTGACCGATGATCCATCCCGGACGGCAACCTATGAGGCGATCAATATTGCTAGAAACAGCGGTGCGGTGATTTCCTACGATCCGAACTACCGGGCGGCGCTCTGGAGTGATCCGGAGACTGCACAGCTTCGGATGCAGTCGCTGATTCCCTATGTAGATATGATGAAGATTTCTGATGAAGAAATCTCGCTTCTGACCCCGTATCAGGACCCGGAGGAAGCGATTCAGTATCTGCTCCGTCAGGGGGTGCACCTGGTGGCAGTGACGCTCGGAAGAGATGGCGCCCTGATCGGCAATGAAAATGGAATCGTAAAAGCGGAGGGCTTTTCCTCCCATGCGGTCGATACAACCGGCGCTGGTGATTCCTTCTGGGGAGGTTTTCTCGCTTCCTATCTGCAGGAAGAAACCTCGCCGGAACACCTGACCCGGGCGCAGATGATTCAGTTTGGCAGGGTCGGCAACGCAGTGGCAAGCCTGTGCGTCGAACGCCGCGGCGGAATCTCGGCAATTCCGGAGATGGAGGAGATTGAAGAGAGGCTGAGAGGTTAGAAGAAAAGATAGAGTAAGTAGTTGGTAACTAGCCTCAGATTGGTCATCTGTGAATGACACAAAACCCCAGAGAGCGGCAACTCTCTGGGGTTTTGTTGTGTGACCGTTTGGATATATTAATATTCCTCCACATGCAGCAGATGATGTGCACGATCGGATAACGGAGCTTCAAGATACTCGTCATACAGTGTCTGAACCGCCTTGTTTTCATGGCTGAAGCGGATTGCGCTGTTTACATCATAAGCACGCAGGCAGTGATCGCGGTCTGCACAATCCTTCGGCTTATTCTGGAAGGATGGACGGATCGGCTGGCCGCCGCCGTTGATGCATCCGCCCGGACATGCCATGACTTCAACGAAATCATAGTGGCATTCGCCGCGTTTCATCGCCTGAATGAGGCGTCTGGCCTCTCCTAGGCTGCTGAGTGCTGCACAGTGCAGTTTCACACCTTTGATATCGATTTCCAGTTCCTTAAAGGAACCGATCTGGCGCAGAACCTTCAGCGGACTCTGTTCACCGATCTCCGGATTTTCGCCGGTTACGGTGTGGTAAGCGGTACGAAGCGCTGCTTCCAGTACACCGCCGCTGGCACCGAAGATCACACCAGCTCCGGTTGCTTCACCGAGAGGATCGTCAAAGTCGCACTCCGGAAGTCTGGATACATCGATGTGATCGGCCTTGATGAGACGGCAGATTTCACGGGTGGTCAGAACATAATCAATATCCTGTCCGGTTCCGGCGCTGTCCATGCCCGGAAGAGTCAGTTCACGCTTCTTGGACATACACGGCATGATGGAAACACAGGTGATATTTTCCGGTGCAATGCCTTTTTTCTGTGCAAAATAAGTTTTGATGACAGCACCGAACATCTGCTGCGGGGACTTGGCAGTGGAAAGCTGCGGCAGAAGCTCCGGATACTGGCTCTTTGCAAAGCTGACCCAGCCAGGGCAGCAGGAGGTGAACATAGGCCAGCTGTATTTATCCGGCTGCTGTAAGCGGGCTAAAAGCTCGTTGCTTTCCTCCATGATGGTCAGATCGGCTGCAAAGTCAACATCGAATACATAGTCAAATCCAACGGATTTTAAGGTGGATACGAAACGTCTGTCAGTAGCAAATTCCGGGGAAAGACCAAATTCTTCACCCCATGCGGCACGGACAGCCGGAGCGACAACCGCTACGGTTACCTTGTCATCATTTGCCAGTTCACCGTGGATACCATTGATGGCTTCCACATCATCCCGCTCCTGGAGAGCGGCCGTCGGGCAGTGGGTAACGCACTGTCCGCAGAGAGAACAGTCGGATTCTTTGATTTCCAGATTGTGGGAAACATCGACGGTTGTATGGGAACCGGTTCCGGACACATCCCAGATATTTAAGGTCTGGATTTTGTCGCAGATCTGGACGCAGCGCATGCATTTAATACATTTTCCTGCATCACGGATCAGTGGGAAAGTAGAAGTCCAGATCATTTCCGGATATTCGTTTTTATAACGGTCAACGGTCAGGTTCAGATCACTTGCCACCTGTTTTAATTCACAGTTGGAACTGCGCACACAGGTGGGACAGTTGGTGTGATGCTGGGAAAGAAGCAGTTCCACGTTGATCTTGCGGGCTTCACGGACTCTGGGAGAGTTTGTGAGAATCTCCATGCCTTCCTGAACCTGGTTGTTGCAGGAAGTAACAAGATGGTGGATTCCCTTCACTTCTACAACGCAGACACGGCAGGCACCGATCTCGTTGATATCTTTCAGATAGCAAAGATAAGGAACGTGAAAACCGTTGTCGCGGCAGGCGTCCAGAATCCGGGTTCCTTCCGGAACCTGCAGCGGTATATTATTAATTTTGATGGATACAAGATTCGTATTTACCATGATGTGGTCCGCCCTCCTTTGAAGTTTCCATAACCGAAGTGATCACAGCGCAGGCAGCGTCTGGCTTCCTGGCCAGCCTCCTTGAGGCTCATGCCGCATTCGGTAAGTGTAAAGTCACATTTGCGTTCTCCGGCAGGACGCTCTGTCAGGTTGACACGTCCGCAAGGAGTACGGTCGGAGAGATCCGGTTCCGGAATCTTCACATCGCAGGTAATCTCGTGGTTGTAGCCGAGATACTGGTCGATGTTGGCTGCGGCTACCTTGCCGGCAGCGATTGCACGGATCACGGTTGCCGGTCCGGTTGCACAGTCGCCTCCGGCGAAGATACCCGGCATATTCTGAATGGAGGTCCATCCGGTTGCCTGGATGATGCCCCATTTTGCGTCGATACCCTGTTCTACGAAGTAACGGCTTTCGATGCCCTGACCCACAGCTGCGATGACGATATCACATTCAACCGGGATAGAGTCGGTGCCGATAGCCTTCGGTGAAGGACGTCCGCCGCGGATTTCTCCCGGCATCTGCTGGCTTACCCAGAGAGCTTTTACCTGGCCGTCCTCGTCTGCTTCAATCCGCTCCGGTGCGTAAAGTTCCATGATCTCTACGCCTTCAGCCATGGCACTTTCAACCTCTTCCGGAAGAGCTGTCATATCAGCTTTGCGGCGTCTGTAGGCAACTGCCACCTTGTCTGCGCCCAGGCGGACAGAAGAACGGGCTACGTCCATGGCTACGTTGCCGCCGCCGATAACACAGATCTTCTTGCCGCTAAGATCTGGATATTTGCCGTCACCGATGGCACGGAGAAATTCGACAGCGGAGATAACACCGCCGGCATCTTCTCCCTCAATACCAATCTTTTTATCACTATGAGCGCCGATGGCGATGTAGATAGCATCATATTCTTTGCGGAGTTCTTCCAGAGACAGCTGTCCCGGCTCATTGCCGACTGAAGTTTCGAGACGGACTTCCACACCGGTTTCCAGAATAACATTGATATCATCCTGCAGGCGCGCTCGTGGCAGGCGGTAGCTTGGAATTCCGTACAGCAGCATGCCGCCGAGTTTCTTGCGTTTTTCAAATACAGTGGTCTGATGTCCCATCAGCTGCAGATAATAAGCAGCGCTCAGGCCGCTGGGGCCGCCGCCGATGATCGCGATGCGCTTGCCGGTGGAGGCTGGACAGGCCGGTGCCGGTACATATCCTGCCATATCCACAGCTACACGCTTGATACCGCGGATATTGATAGAATTATCCAGCATGTTGCGGCGGCAGCGAGACTCGCATGGGTGCTCGCATACCAGCGCACAGGCGGTTGGGAATGGGTTGTCCTTGCGGATCAGGCGGACTGCATCGGCATAGCGTCCTTCGCCGGTCAGGGCGATGTAACCCGGAATATCAACTCCGGCCGGGCACAGAGCTACGCAGGGAACCGGCTGATCAAGATTACTGCGGCAGCGGTTGTGTAAGATATGTTCCATAAAATCCTCTTTGAAGCCGTCCAGTCCTTTTAAAACCATATGGGCAGCGGTATAGCCGATGGCACAGTCAGCCGTGCTTTCGATGACACGGGCTGTTTCCTCCAGCATGGTTAAATGCTTCATGGTTCCTTTTCCGTTCAGGATGTCTTCCAGAAGATTGGAGAGCTGCGCGAGACCGATTCGGCAGGGAACGCATTTGCCGCAGGTCTGTGCATGGCACATTTTTAAAAATGCAGCGGTCAGATCGACAGGACACAGGCCCGGCGGGCTGGCGATGATACGCCGCTCCAGATCCTTATAAAGTCCCTCTACGACATTCTGAGCCTCGCTGTTGGTTGGAATGACGAGTCTGCTCATAGGGTGTGTAACTCCTTTCATAAGTGTGAAAAAATAAACGATATATTTTCGATAAAATATTGGTTTTAGTATAACATAAATAAGAGATTAGATACAAGGGTTATGATAAATTATCTAAAAAGATACAATTCATAGTGAGAAAAACAGAAAAAATAGACAAGAAAACAGAGGCAGGGAGGGAGAAAAAGAAGAAAAAACGGAAAAGTAGAAAAATGAAATGATTTCATAATAGAAAAATAGAAGTTCATTTGCATATAAAAAATTAAATTAAAAATCATAAAAGTGAAAATGTTTTTTGACTGATGAAATGTCCAGGCGGGAAACGCGGGTGCAGCTTGGAATAGGTGTGCCTGCAAATTGAGAAATTCAAGTCGAACGTCCGTGAGACGTGGCGCGTGATTCTGGTCAGCGAAGCTGACATATTCCTATCAGAATCACTGCGCATCCTCGCGGAGCGTTTATCTCAGTCGGAGACCCAACTCCCACTGAGACAAATTTGCTATTACTTACCACCTGAAGAGGTGGGAGTCTTCTCGACTGAGATAAAAACGGCAGGAGCCGTCAAGCTGCGCTCCTGCCGTTATGTCCGCCGTGACCATTTTTATCCAGTCCACAGGCGTGTTCAAATTCGCGAAGTTTCTGTTCTGCCTCAGGGGTCAGATGGTTCGGAACATCGATCTGAACTGTCACGTACTGATCACCATGGATGGACGGATTCTTCATGGAAACAACGCCTTTTCCCTTTAATTTAATCTTGGTTCCCGACTGCGTCCCGGCTGCGATCTTGCACAGGACATTGCCGTACAGGGTGGAAACCAGCGCCTCACCGCCGAAGACTGCGGTGGTAAACGGAATGCGGAC
Source organism: Clostridium sp. AF12-41 (assembly GCF_003461685.1). NCBI lineage: Bacteria > Bacillati > Bacillota > Clostridia > Eubacteriales > Clostridiaceae > Clostridium > Clostridium sp. AF12-41. Next base: position 90,334 of record NZ_QTXO01000006.1, read on the forward strand.
GGTCGAGTAAACGTCCATCTCCTTGCGCTCCCATCCCGGTTTTGCGGTGACGGTGATATTTAAAAGAAGATCGCCCGCCTCGCCGCCGCCCGTTCCCGGCATGCCCTTTCCTTTCAGACGGATAGATTTACCGGTATCGATGCCCGCTGGGATGTGAACCTGTAAAGACTGGCGCTTGCCGGTCTGTGGGTTCTGCAGGGTAATGATTTTCTCACAGCCGGATACTGCTTCATCGAAACTTACGGTTACTTCGGACGTGAGGTCAGAACCTTTCTCCTGAAAGCCAGCACCGTAAAAGCTCTGGCTGCCGCCGAAGCTAGAACCGCCGCCAAAATGAGCGCTGGAACCACCAAAATCGGAACCGCTGGTAAAATGAGCCCCAGATCCGCCCGTAAAATGGCGGCTGCGGGAGCTGCCACCCGAACTCTTGCCGCGGAACATACCGCCAAACATATCTCCGAAAATGTCACCCATATCGCCCATGTCATCCCCAGTGAAATGGTACTCTGCGTAACCGCCCGGACCACTCTGGTAATGCCAGGCACCACCTTGACCGGCACCGCCGAAGCCAGAGCCAAATGGATCTCCAGAAGCGCCGGAACCGCCAGTTGTGCCGTATGCGGCACTGTTCGGGTCAAACGCAGCGTGACCGAAGCGATCGTAGAGTTTTCGCTTCTCCGGATCACTTAAGATGGAGTAGGCTTCGTTGACATCCTTAAACATCTGCTCTGCCTGGGGATTACCGGCATTGGAATCCGGGTGATACTTTTTGGCAAGTTTCCGGAATGCTTTTTTGATCGTCTCCGCACTGGCATCCCGTTTTATCCCCAGTATGTCATAATAGTCTCTTTTCTCTGCCATCGATTATCACCTCCGTATGTGCAGTGATTTAGGTTTCAATTATTTAGGTTATGATAAAAGATTGGGTATGATAGAAGCTGCCGCATTCCTGCGACAGCTTCTAAACTGGCTGCTGATATTATCAGGTGTGAGCCACAGCCGTTTTTATATTAACCTTCGATGGAAACGAAATGTTTCTCTTCAGCTGCTTTCTTTTTCAGCTCTTTCGGGAAGGTCAGGGTCAGAGTGCCATTTTCAAATTTGGCATGGATATCCTTTTCCTCTAGGTTCTCGCCGACGTAGAAGCTTCTGCTTACGTTTCCGCTGTAACGTTCCTGACGGATGTATTTAACCGGCTTCTGCTCGGCTTTATCATCTTTCTTGGAAGCATCCGACTCTGTGGTTTTGGCATCCTTCTGATTTTCCTTCGGCTCTTCCGTGGAAGAAACTTCCTTCGAACCGCTGACGGTCAGATAACCATCTTTTAGTTCAATCTGGAGCTCTTCTTTCTTAAAGCCCGGCAGGTCGATGGAAACTTCATAATCCTTATCGGTTTCCTTGACATCCGTCTTCATCAGCTGGGAAGAGGAAGCACCATACAGTCTCTGGTTAAAGCTTGGGAAGGAAAAATCCATCCAGTTATCAAAGTTATCAAATACACTATTATTAAAAATACTCGGCATATACATAAGTCATCTCTCCTTTTCGTATTATCTTAACGTTACTGTTCACGCATACGTGCCCAGTAACATCTTAACATCTATGTGAAAACATCGGCGGCAACAAGCTTGTTCTCATTTCCTTGTTCCTCTCCTTTGTTCTAGCTGTAATATAACACACATAATTAGCACTGTCAAGAGGTGAGTGCTAATTTTCTGTGAAGATTTTGTGAACAGCGCAATTATTCAAGGATAGGCACTTTTGAAACCGAAAGTGCCGTGACGATAACAGGCAGACACCTTCGCTCTGAAAGTGCCTGCCTGTTACGGAGCAGTTCCTGTGTTTTTATATGATTTCTTCTACTGGCGGGTGCTGCTGTTTCCGGGTCCAGTAGATATAATATCCGATATTTAGTACAATGCCGACGATCGTAGAAACGGGGGCTGCGAGACCGATCTTGGTCAGGCTGGCATCCGGCTGGATACTCATGAAATACGCTAGCGGGAGACGCACCAGAAGTGTCTGGATGAGTCCCTGTGTCATAACCCAAAGTGTCTGGTTATTTCCGTTGAAATATCCGATCATGCTGAACAGAACCGCGGTCACGATGGACTCGAGTGCGAATCCTTTCAGGTAATCATAGCTGTTCTGGATGACCGCCGCATCCGTCGAGAAGAAGCCGGACAGGACATCGCCTTTTAGGAGAACCAGGGTAAAGACGATACAGCCGACGCACAGACCGACGCCGATTCCCGTAAAAAGGGTGTGCCTGGCACGTTTGACTTTCCCTGCCCCCACGTTTTGGGAGACGAAGGAAGCCATCGACTGCATCAGGGCGCTCGGGACAAGCATGGCGAAATTGACGATTTTGCATGCTACACCGTAACCGGAGGACGCTTCCAGTCCCAGTCGATTGACAAAGGCGCACAGGGCTAAGAAGGAAAGCTGGGTTAAAAATTCCTGAAGCGCCAGCGGCAGTCCGATGGAAAGAAATTTCGGACACTGGGTGTTGAAGCGGAAATCGTGCCGGGTGATCGTAAATGGCAGAGTTTTCTTAATTAAAAGAATAATCGCGAAAATAACGCTGAGCGCCTGCGCGGAGACGGTCGCGATGGCGGCACCGGCGGCGTCCATATGAAGACCAGCTACCAGTGCGAGGTCGCCGATCACATTGACGATGCAGGCAACCAGGACAAAGAGAAGCGGTGACTGGCTGTCACCGAGCCCGCGGAAGATGGAGGACAGCAGGTTGTAGGCGACGATGAAGAAAATGCCGCCTCCGCAGATGCGGATGTAGCTGGCGGTCTGATCCACCGCCGCCTCGGGTGCCTGCATGAGAATGGCGATCGGGCGGGCAAAAAAGACCATGACGACGAATAAAACGGCGGAAATGATCGTAAATACAATCGAAGCTCCGCCGACAACTGCGCCGATCTGCTGCGGTTTCTTTTCACCGAGATAGCGGGCGATCAAAACGGTGATACCCATAGCGAACTGAATTACGACGAAGGTGACGAGGTTTAAGACCTGGCTGCCCGTCGAAACGGCGGAAAGACCGGAGGTCGAACCGAACCGTCCAACCACCAGCAGATCGACCGCGCCGTATGCCGCCTGCAGAATCAGTGCACCGAGCACCGGAATCATGAAAGCGATCAGTTTTTTCAGGATACTGCCCTGTGTAAAATCAGCTTTATCATTATTCATGGGAATCCCTCCGTTTGCACATAATCTGATAAAATGTCTCCATCGTCTGAATCATCTGGCGGGCGTCCTCCTCAGTAATGGTGTCTAAAGACGGGGCGAGCGCGCTGAAGTATTCGGTGTCGTACGTCTGTGAGAGCGTCCTGCCCGCTTCGGTGATGGAAATGTAGGTAACACGCCCGTCGTTCTGCGAGGTTTTCTTTTGGAGATAACCGCCCGCTTCCATCTCCTTGACAGTCCGGGTCACGCCTGGGCGAGGCAGGTTCAGCGCATCGCTGATGTCCGATATTTTTACATGGATGCCGTTTCGCTCCAGCGACTGGATGACATCCAGATATTGAATATAGGAGGAAGTGACTCCCTTCGGCAGCGGCGGAAGCATATCCCGGATTCGTTTGCCCTGATAACAGGCGTCCAACATCCGCTTGATTGTTTCGATGGTCATATGGAAAGTCTCCTTATCAAATAGTTACTTGTGATAATTACCGTGGGTAATTATAGTGGAGGAGTGAGAATTTGTCAAGAAAAAATACCGCCAGCTCCCGGGATGGGCGCTGACGGCGCGTGTTGTTATAATGTAAGGGCAGTTGTGTTACGGTTATTTTACTTCAACCAGCTCAATCTTAAAGTTAAGCTCCTTACCAGCCATCTCATGATTGGCATCAAACGTGATATTTACCTCATTCTTTGCGATAACCTTGACCGGGAACGGCTGTCCCATCTGGTTGGTTAAGTATACCTGCTGTCCAACTTCCAGTTCCTCGGAACCTGGCAGTTTAGCGATCTCCAGTTCCAGAATGGCGTTCGGATCCGGCATGCCGTAAGCTTCCTCCGGCATCAGGTGAATCTCTTTCATCTCGCCTACTTCCATATCAGCGACAGCGGCATCGAAGCCTTTGATCATCTGACCGGCACCGCAGACAAACTCAAGGGGTTCGCCACGATCGTAGGAAGAATCAAACTGTGTTCCGTCATTAAAGGTTCCTTTGTAATGAGTGCGGCAGGTTTTGCCGACATTGCGTCCTGTGATTTCAGACATGATAAAATCCTCCAAAAGATATTGATATGCGGTAATGGGAAAATCCGCCTCAAACGGCCGTTTTCCGGTAAATTCGTGTGCATATGCTACCAGTATACTAAAAAATGCAGGAACATTAAAGCTCTTTTTCAGAACCTTCTTTGGCGGCGCATTCCTGGCAGAGGCCATGCAGCAGATCACCGCTGCATTGGAGCAGAAAGCCATGCTCTTCTAGGAGATGCTGACGGAGTTCATCCATGAAATCGCAGTCAAGGTGAAACAGGCGTCCGCAACGGGTACATTTAAGATGAAGATGCTCCATACAGTGGGCACCTTCTCCGGCATATTGGTAAACGGCTTTGTCATTTTCAGCATCTGGATATTTGATAACGATGTGCTCTCGGCACAGTTTGTCTAAAAATCGGTAAATGGTGGTAGTATTGGTTTCTGCCCGTTTTTCTTTCAGATAATTTTGTATATCGGCAACGCTTACCGTGCTGGAAGCGTGCTCTTTCAGGTATTCGAGAATCTCAGTCCTTGTTTTGGTTGTATATGGTTTTCGGATCGAAGTCATACGGCAATATCTCCTTTGTCTGTTAGCTCCTATTTTAGCGGTGAAGGGAGGAAGCGTCAAGCCGCATAAGAATAAAATGCAACTCATTTGCAAATTAATCTTGACGATGTAAAAAAAGGGTGCTATATTAATAAACGCAAATTACTTGCATTTATTAATGTGTAGAGCAGAAGACACAAAGCCTGCTGTTGACAGGCAGGTGCTTCTGCAAATGCTATGCGATAACCTACAGCTGAAAGGAGCAGACAGAATGAAAAAGAAGAGTGTGTTTATGGGAATGATAGCAATCTCTGCACTCGTGTGGATGACGGGCTGTGCCGGAAGGGCGGTGGAATCGTCCGATATAGAGACCGAACAGGAGGAGAAAGACGGAAGCGGGGAAACAGAGACGGATGTAATAAGCATCGATGGAGACAAGTTAAAGGTCATGGCGAGCTTTTATCCGATGTATGATTTTGCCCAAAAGATAGGCGGCGATCGGGTGGAGGTGACGAATATGGTGCCGGCGGGAACGGAACCTCATGACTGGGAACCGGCAGCTTCTGACATCAAGAAGTTGGAAGAGGCAGATATTTTTATATACAACGGAGCCGGAATGGAGCACTGGGCTGCCGATGTGCTTACGTCGCTGGACAATAAAAACCTGATTGCGGTGGAAGCATCTACGGGAATTGATCTGCTGGAAGGCTCAGAGCATGAGGAGGAAGAAAACGGAGAGAAGGATGAGCATGCAGAAGAGATTACCTATGACCCCCATGTGTGGTTAGCGCCGGAAAATGCGAAGAAGGAAATGGAAAATATAAAAGATGCACTTGTATCAGCGGATCCAGATCATCAGGAGTATTATGAGAAAAACTACCAGACCTATGCGAAGAAGCTGGATGATCTGGATGCAGAGTATCAGGAAAAATTATCGGATGTGAAAACACGGGATGTGATAGCTGCACATCAGGCATTTGGGTATCTGTGCCAGGCATACGGTTTAAACCAGAGCGGAATCGAAGGATTATCCGCAGATTCAGAACCGGATGCAGCCCGGATGAAGGAGATTGTGGATTTTGCAAAAAAACATCAGGTTAAGACCATCTTCTTTGAGGAGCTGGTAAGTCCGAAGATATCGGAAACGATTGCAAAAGAAATCGGAGCGCAGACAAAGATGTTAAATCCATTAGAAGGGCTTAGTGATGAGGAATTAAAAGCAGGGGCGGATTATTTTTCTGTAATGGAATCAAATCTTGAGACATTGGTGGAAGCACTGAATCAGTAAAGAAAAGGGAGCGGGCATGAAGATAGTGGATGTAGATCATCTTTCATTTGAATATGGGAACCGCAGAGTGTTACATAATTTAAATTTTTCAATCCGGCAGGGCGATTATGCAGTGCTGACAGGGGAAAATGGAAGCGGTAAAAGCACATTGATGAAAGTATTGTCGGGAGAGTTGGAGTCGGCAAAAGGAAGGGTTGTGATAGCAGGGAGTGATTCTTTGACAGCAGCGCTTCATCGAATCCGCATCGGCTATATGCCGCAAAATGGAACCAGCCGCAACGCATTTTTCCCGGCAACGGTGGAGGAAATCATGGAAACCGGAATGTATCATCCATTCTGGAAAAAGTGGGCTGTTAAAGATAAAAAGGAAAGAATATGCCGGACATTGGAAGAAATGGGAATGAAAGATGCGTTAAACCGGCGGATAGGGGAACTTTCCGGTGGCCAGCAGCAACGGGTTATGTTGGCACGTGTGTTGATTTCCAAACCTCAGCTTCTCCTTCTGGACGAACCGGCTGTCGGAGTGGATCAGGAGTCCCTTCGGCAGTTGGCAGCGGTATTAAAACGCAGAAATCAAGAAGAGGCGATGACAATTTTTTTGATTACCCACGGAAATCAAGCTGTATTTTCCGGAGCAAATCGCTTTTTTAAGATGGAAGAAGGAGGGGTAGAGGAAAAATGAGTATTTTCGAGTATGGATTTATGCAGAGGGCATTTTTAGTAGGAATTTTGCTGGCTGTTATTACGCCGCTGATTGGCATGACGGTAGTACTTAAACGGATGTCGATGGTGGGAGATGCACTGGCCCATGCTTCTTTAGCAGGGGTAGCGATCGGAATGCTGTTTGGAATCAACCCGGTAGCCGGAGCAGGCGGTATCTGTGTGGTGGCAGCGCTGGCAATTGAGGCGATTCGGCGTCGTCTTCCCCGGTATTCAGAAAATGCGATTGCGATCGTTATGTCTGCTGGAATAGGTCTTGCCGGAGTATTGTCCGGATTTGTTAAAAACAGTGCTAACTTTAACAGCTTTTTGTTTGGAAGTATCGTGTCAATCAGCACAGCGGAACTTTTGGGGGTATGTGCTGTCAGCGCAGCGGTACTGCTGCTTCTTATTTTATTTCGGAAGGAACTTTTTTATATAGGATTTGATGAAAATGCAGCCAGAATCTCGGGAGTTCCGGTGCGTAAGGTGAATTTTCTATTTACTGTTTTAACAGCATGTACCGTATCGATCGCATCAAGAACCGTGGGAACCTTAATTATTTCTTCGATGCTGGTGGTTCCGGTAGCGTTTGGAATGCAGATGGGAAACAGTTATCGGATGACGGTTCTGTGGTCTGTTTTGGCAGCGGTCGGGACAACGATTCTTGGATTGTTTATCTCGTACTATTGGGGAACAAAACCGGGTGGTACAATTGTACTTCTGGAAGTCGCGTGCTTTGTGGCAGCTCTTGGAATCAAAGGAAAGGAGATGGGACGATGACAACACCGGTTTATATCGTAGAAGGGTTTCTGGGCAGCGGAAAGACGAAACTGATAGAAAATAGTCTTCGTCTCAGACATTGCCGGAATGTACTGATTTTTCAGTTTGAAGAAGGAGAAGAGGTACTGGATACAAAGGAGGCAGAGAGGTGCAGTTGGAAAATCCGGAGCTGGGATCGGGATGAGCTGGAGACACATCTGGAAGAGGTAGCAGACAGAGTGGAGGTGGAGCTTGAAATCCACCGCTATGAAGAGATCTGGGTGGAGTGGAACGGAATGGAACGTTTTGGAACACTGGAGAAGCTTCTCCTGTCCAATGCGCTCCGACGAAGGATTCATATCGAAAGGGTAATGTATCTGGCAGATGTGGAAATGGCGGGAATGATGCTTGGACAGACCGGGGAAGGTCCGATTTCACAGGTAGCTTCTAGTGATGTGATTTACTTGAGAAATACGGAAGATGAAAACGCGGTAAAGCAGTTGGAGCATATGTGCAAAGCACTGGCGCCATCGACAGAAGTCTGGGAATATTCAAAAGAAGCCCTGTTGGATGAATTGGGAAAACAGAAGGGAAGCCCGCTGTTAGAATGGCTCGCTTTTGCGCTGCTTGCCTGTTTTTTACTGATGGTAGTGGCACTGGCAGAACAGCGAGGCGTGCCGTTGATCCGCTATTTTACTATTTTTATGGGAGTGTTTTTGCAGGCGGTTCCATTTTTACTCTTGGGTGTCCTGATTTCCTCGGCCATTCAGGTCTTCATTCCGGTAGGGGTTCTGGAGCGGATATTTCCGTCTAATCCGGTCTTTGCGATGGGAATGGGAATTGGAGCCGGATTTTTTTTGCCGGTGTGTGACTGTGCGTCGATCCCTGTTTTCCAAGGATTACTGAAAAAAGGGGTTCCGCTTCCGGCTGCCATCTGTTTTATGACGGCAGCACCAATTGTAAATCCCGTTGTACTTCTTTCAACGTATTATGCTTTTAATGGGAGTTTTCGGGCAGTTTTTTACCGGACCGGTCTGGGAATCCTCTGTTCCTTTTTGATTGGCACCAGCTTTTTCATCCGGAAACCGACGGATTATTTGAAAGGAGAAGCTGGAAACACTTCATTTTGTACCTGTGGCTGCTATCGGGAGAGCAGAAGCGGAAGGCTGGGCAGGGCAGAACAATTTTTGTGGCATGCCCGCATGGAATTTTACTCGGTTGCCAGGTATCTGGTTGTGGGAATTGCGGTATCCACCCTGTTTCAGGCGGTGAATCTGGGAGTTTTAAAAGAATGGGGGGCTTCCTGCCTTCCGGTGGCGTTGTTTGCGGCGATTCTGCTGGCATTTCTGCTTTCTCTGTGCTCGTCCTCGGATGCAGTGGTGGCGAGAAGCATGGCGGGAACTTTTTCAACGGTTCCGCTTCTTGGATTTCTCGTATTTGGACCCATGATGGATATCAAAAACGTGATGATGCTGCGAGGATATTTTAAAGCATCGTTTATTGTCAGGCTGGCGCTTACGGTATTTGCAGTCTGCTTTGGAGTGGTGCTTACAGCAGGACTTCTGGGAGGAGGAATGGCAGGATGAGAAGGCATTATATCAATCCGGGGGCACTCATTGAGGCAGTGATAAGCCTCCTCTTTGGACTGAAACTCTTCTGGATGGCGTATACAGGCCAGTATCTTCTCTTTGTGACTCCCAGGATGAAAGGGTATCTGTATTTTGCGGCGCTGGTAATGGCAGTCTGGGCATTTTCCTGCTTTGCCCGGACCGGGATACCGGAATACCGGCAGCATCTGAACCGGACGCTGGTTCTTCTAATCCCACTCATGGCGCTGCAGCTGCCATATCAGGCGCTGGGGGCATCGGGGAATATGTCCTATTCCAGCCAGGGACTGGTACAGGCGGGGCGTCCGAGAGAAGAAAGCGGACAGAATGAGAAGACGGATAAGCAGGCTGTGTCTGGCGAGAGTGAAGCGGCAGTGACACAGGCAGCGGATATGTATACCGGCTCGTCTGATGACGGGACAGAATCCCTAGAAGAAACACAGGGCGGCAATATAGATGAAACAGCAGGAGCACAGGAAGATTCAGAAAGGATCGAAACGCCTCCTGGGCTGGATACAGAAAACAGGCGGATTGTCGTGGATGGTGCCAGTTTTTATCCGTGGCTGGTGCAGCTCAGCTATTATCCGGAGATGTACGAAGGATATGAAATCCAGATGCATGGAACTGTTTACCGGGATGATACACTCACAGTGGGGCAGTTTGGCTTGATCCGTATGCTGATGAGCTGCTGTGTGGCAGATCTGCAGCCCTGCGGACCGCTGTGTATCTGGGATCAGGCGGAAACTCTTTCACAGGATGAATGGGTGACAGTCACAGGAACCTATCATTATGATGAAGAGAAAGGAATGGAGATTCAGGTCTTGAAGGTAGAAAAAGCAGAGGCGGCAGAGGATGAATACGTATATCCGGTTTATTGATGTCGGCCGTTCGGCTTGAACAGGGAGAGGAAATGTTTGCGGAATATTTCCTCTCCCTGCTTTTTGCTTTATAGGAACGTGTGTCCGGAGTCTTCATACGGTGGGCTGCCTGCCATGCGTGAAGAAGAGGATAGAAGAAAATGCTTCGTCCTAATTCTCCCACCGTATCTGTTCCCTCTGTATCAGCGGAAATCTTGAAAGAGTCTCCCCGTCCAGGTTCTCCCGGTTCATATCCACTGCCGTGATCTGATGGTTTTCATATGTCGTGTAGTAGTAAATCCCCTTATCCGCGTTGCAGCAGGAGGTGTAGAGTGTGATTTCATATTTTCCATCGGAGACCTCGCAGCATCCGCGCTGCTGGTCAACCGAACCTAGGATATGGAAAAACTGGCTGACACTTTCTAGTTCGGATGCGCCGGAGCGGGCATTTGATTTTGTAAAAGCGACCCGTGCAAACCGGGAAGCGGAGGAGAGGTCTCCCGGAAGTCCGAGAGCGCCCATGCCGCGGCTGTAGGTTGTAAGCGGCAGATCGGCAGAAAATGTATTCTGCGGCTGCTTCGGGGACAGGTTCATGTAATTGTTGAGGGAAAACAGCTGCTGCGGGAACGGCGGATTGTTTGTCAGGACACCCACCAGATTGTCGTAGATATGCAGTCCGTCCGCCATCGGCTCGATGACGATGCATTCATTTTTATCGGCAAGAATCCAGTGAAGCTGCGCCGGGGCAAACTGCTCGTTGAATGGGGTGTCGGTCAGTACCATCTGGGCGAGGTGGACGCGAGCCTCTTTCACGGACGCGCACTGGCTGAGAATCCAGGGGATGAACTCAAACTGTGCGATGTTGTCATGATCCTCCTGCGGCTTCTGGTAGGAGGCATTGCCGACGAAATTCAGTCCCGCCATGCAAAGCCCTTTCTCATTAAAAGCATCATAATAAAGCGGATAATCCCCCGCCACATGTGCCATGCCGATGATGGCATAGTGGGTCGAAACCGCGCTTGCGTGGCGGAAAGTAAGTGGATAGTTGCGAGGTGTGACGGTTACTTCGTCCCCGTAAGAAAATTCATAATCTAAGGTTCTGCCGAAGTAGAAATCGGCGGTTTTGTAAGTTGCGGCTGTACACATATATGGTCTCTCCTTTTTATCTCAGTCGAGAAGACTCCCACCTCTTCAGGTGGTGAGTAATAGCAAATTTGTCTCACGGACGTTCGACTTGAAATTAAAATTTTTTGTATTTTTAGTATAACAGATTTTTCAGCGAATATAAAAAAGAATATGAAAGTACATTTAAAAATTTCCGCGTTGCTTACAATCATGTTCCGGTGTATAATACACAAAACAGAGAAAAATAGTAGGAATTAGCGGGAGAGTAAAAAATAGATAGAAAAAAGAATGGAAAACAGGAGGAAGTCATCATGGCACAGATTGAGATAAACGAAGCCCGCATCCGCGCCGAATTCGGCGAGTTGGCGCGGATCGACTCGGAAAGTTTCGGGGAACGCGAGCTGGCGGATCGCCTGAAGGAAAAGCTCACAGAGCTGGGAATCCAGGCAAAGGAAGATGACACAGCCGAGAAAATAGGAGGCAATGCGGGAAATCTGTTTGGAACGTTAAAGGGCGGGCTGCCGGGCACGCCGATCCTGCTGTCCGGGCATATGGACACGGTCGCGCCGGGAATCGGAAAGAAGCCGGTTTTTCATGAGGACGGAACCATCACTTCGGATGGAACCACCGTGCTTGGCGCGGACGATCTGACCGGGGTAATCGCCATCTTAGAAGGCATCCGTGCCGTGCAGGAGGCAGGAATCCCGCACCGGGATATCGAGATCCTCTTTGCGGCGGCGGAAGAGCCGTTTACAAGAGGAAGCTCGGAGTTCGATTTCAGCCAGATGAAAGCGAAGGAATCTTACGTTTTGGATGTAACTGGACCAGTCGGGACAGCGATCCTGCAGGCACCGACGATCCTTTCCTTTGAGGCGGCAGTCAAAGGGCGTGCAGCACACGCCGGATTCGAGCCGGAGAAAGGCATCCACGCGATTCAGACGGCGGCCCGCGCGATTGCCGCATTGAAGCTGGGGCACGTGGATGAGGAAACAACCCTGAATGTGGGCTTGATTTCGGGCGGTTCGGTTGTGAATGCCGTTCCGGAACTCTGCACCTGCCGGGGCGAGATCCGCAGCTACAGCCATGAAAAGGCAATGGAGACCCTGGAAGATGTTCGCCATGTCTTTGAAACCGCCGTCAAAGAGGCGGGGGCAGAGCTTTCTTTCACACACCGCCTCCATGTTAAAGCCTTCCATCTGGAACCGGACGCGCCGGTGGCAGTTCATTTTGCCGAGGCCTGCCGCACCCTGGGAATCGAGCCGAAATTCGGCAGCACCTTCGGCGGCAGCGACGGAAACACGATGATGCAGCACGGAATCCCATGCGCGGTGCTTTCATGCGGTATGTACGATGTTCATTCCGTGCGGGAGTATGCGAAGATAGGCGATATTGTAAATGGGGCGAGATTGATCGCGGAGTTGATTACGCAGGGGTAAGAGGCGAGTATAGAGTAAACTTCACAAGTGTTGATAAGACCGTTTGACGATATGCAGCATAAAATATAGTCGAACGGCTTTATTATTTTATTCAAATAAAAATATAGCCGTTCGAACAAAATTTCAACAAAAATACAGAGAGTTTTATCGTAATGATTTCGTAAGAAATTGTCTATATATTTCGGAGGGGAGATCTGATATTATACGAATAAGAAACTAGAAAAGCAATCTTGTAAAAATAAAAAGCGATAACAAATATTTTATGAGATTTTTTGCTTAGATAGAATCGAGAGGTGATCAATATGAAGAAAAAATTCTGGCTGACATTATACAATATAGGCGTCTCTATTTTATTCTTACTGTCATTGTACAGTTATGCAAAAGGCATGGCAGGCTTTTCTTTATTTTTAGCGCTGGCAGTTTTTGGAGAAATTGCGGCAAGGGCTTTTATTGAATGCAAATACTTGCAGGAGAGTCCAGAGATAAAAGAGGATACAGCTTATCGAATCACGAAAGTATTGCGATTGCTTTCTGAAATTATCTTGATCATAGGAGTATGGCGGATTCGTTTTAAATAGCCACATTCTAAAAATAACGCTTATGATATATTCCATATTCAATGAAAGAGGAGGCATCCGTCCATCAACCTCGGTTGCTTCCTCTTTCTCTATCTATTTCAATCAAAATCTATTTCATCATATCGCGTAAAACCGTCAATATTTCCATCGCCGCTGCTTCCTTACTCATCTGCTCCAGATGGCGGGTCTGCTGCTTATCGATCAGCGTGATGACGTTTGTATCGGTTCCGAATCCGGCGCCGGCTACCTTTAAGTTGTTGGCAGCGATCAGATCCAGATTTTTGCGTTCCAGCTTGCCGCGGGCGCGTTCCTCGAGCTGGGAGGTCTCCATCGCGAAGCCGCAGAGCAGCTGTCCCGGACGTTTGTGTGCGCCGAGGTAGCTTAAAGTGTCCTCAGTGCGCTCCAGCGCCAGGCTCAGATCGCCGTCGGATTTCTTGACCTTTTCATCAGAAACGACTGCCGGACGGTAGTCAGCGACGGCTGCCGCCTTGATGATAATGTCCTGTTCCTCACTCCGGGAGGTGACTGCTTCAAAGAGGTCGTGTGCGCTTTTGATGTGGACAGTATTGACAAATGGAGGCGGAGTCAGTGAAGTTTCGCCGGTGACGAGTGTCACGTCGGCACCGCGCAGCATCGCCATCCGTGCCAGCGCATAGCCCATTTTTCCGGTCGAATGGTTCGTGAGGTAGCGCACCGGATCGACCGCTTCCTGGGTCGGACCGGCGGTCACAAGGATCTTCTTTCCGGCGAGATCCTTCGGGTAGGCGATCGCGCGGAGAATATATTCCAGGATCAGCCCCTCATCCGGGAATTTGCCCTTTCCGGAATCGCCGCAGGCGAGCAGACCGCTTGCCGGTTCGATGATGGTAAAGCCGTAATGTTCTAACAGGTGGAGATTATCTTGGGTAATAGGATTCTCATACATCCGTGTGTTCATCGCCGGAGCAATGATGCGCGGGCACTGGCAGGCTAAGAGCGTGGTCGTTAGCATATCATCGGCAAGTCCGTGTGCCAGTTTGGCGCAGACATTGGCGGTCGCCGGGGCGATGATCGCGAGGTCGGCTTTCTTTGCCAGTTCCACATGCTCTACTTCAAATTTAAAATTCCGGTCAAAGGTGTCCGTCAGGCACTTATTGACCGTCAGGGTTTCAAACGTCAGCGGTGTGATAAACTCCATCGCATTTTTTGTCATGATGACATGCACATCGGCGTGCTGTTTCTTTAAAAGGCTGGCAAGGTTTGCTGCCTTGTATGCGGCGATTCCGCCGGTTACTCCCAAAATAATTGTTTTTCCGGTTAACATAATACATATCCTTTCGGTTTGCACTCTGGTTTTCTGGGTCATTTTCGAACAGCATAGCATCTGGAGGAAAAATTGTAAACCTTTTTTGACTTCCGTTCTCTGTTGGGGCTTTGGTAAGCGCACATAACAGGAGAGGAAAGAAACATGTATTTTGTGAAAAGACAATAAAAAACAGCACATATTCTGGTAGAATTGTTGGTTGTATGTTGAAAAGTGATGTGATATAGTGTGGAGGTGTCTGCTGGCTGACCTGGTTTTCACTGGATGTGAACAGGGACAGGCGGCAGCAGTTGTATTGTATCCCATAGAAAACAGGCACCGAACGTGCTGGCAGCAAATCTGCGGAAAGCGGCAGAAGAAAGAAACTTCTGCCGGAATGTGCGTATCTGCATACGGATCTGTATCTGAGATGGAGAATCATACCGGAAGAGACGGGGAATTAAAATGCCCTGGCTCGCGGCTTTTCTGGATGGTATCGCCGGAAAGAACGGAATTTGTAAGGATTTTATGCACATGATATTGGCGCAGGTGAGCGGCAGTCTGATGAACAAAAGGTGCAGCAGGTTTTCAAATCGGGAATAATAACAAGGAGGAAAATTTCATGAACACAACAAACAACACATCTAAACTTGTCATCTTAGGTCTTATGACCGGCATTCTTCTGCTGATGGCGTACACCCCCCTCGGATATCTGAATATTGGGCCGCTGGCGATTACATTTAATGTGATTCCGGTTGCGATCGCGGCGATCACGCTGGGACCGGCAGGCGGCGCAGCGATCGGTGCAGTTTTCGGCATGACCAGCTTTTTACAGTGCATCGGCATCGGCGGCAGCAGTGCGATGGGCGCGATGCTTTTCAGCATTAACCCGTTTCTGGCATTTGTGCAGAGATTCGTTCCACGTATGCTGGATGGTCTTCTGTTAGGCTACATTTTCCAGTTTGTACGCCGCAGAACCGATGCGTACATGGCAAGTCTGGTAACCGGATTCTGTTCCGCGTTTTTAAATACAGTTTTCTTTATGACGGCTTTAGTCGTTCTGTTTGGCAATACCGAATATATGCAGGGGCTGATCGGCGGAAAAAATATCATCCTGTTCGTATGCGGTTTCGTAGGAATCAATGCAGTATGCGAGATGGTATCGTCCACAATCATCACCGGTGCAGTCGGCGCAGCGCTTTACCGGGCAAAATTTGTACCGGCTCTGGAAAAAAGCAGGGGGTAAGACAGTATGATTTTGGCATTGGATATCGGAAATACGAATGTGGTTCTCGGTTGTATTGCGGATGGGGAAATCCTCTTTACCGAGCGGATGGCGACAGACAGCGGGAAAACAGAGCTTGACTATGCGATTTCCCTGAAAATGGTGCTGGAGTTGCGGGAAATCAAGGTAAGTGAGATCACCGGCGCGATCATCGGTTCGGTAGTACCGCCGGTTACCTCCCTGATGCGGGAGGCGATCCGCAAGGTGACGGGGCAGGAAGCTCTGGTCGTCAATGTGGATATGAATATCGGTCTGGAAGTGCTGATGGACAATCCGTCCTCCGTCGGTACCGATCTGATTGTCGGTGCCGTCGCGGGAATCAACCGGTATCCGGTGCCGCTCATTCTGATCGATATGGGAACGGCAACCACCATCTGTGTGGTGAATGAGAACAAGCAGTACATCGGCGGCATGATTCTGCCGGGAATAGGTGTATCGATGAATTCCCTGACCAGCCGGACCGCCCAGCTTCCGCGCATCAGCCTTGACTCGCCAAAGCGCCTGATCGGCAAGAATACGGTTGAATGTATGCAGAGCGGCGCTCTCTATGGCAATGCGTCCTGCATCGACGGCATGGTAGACCGGATTGAAGAGGAACTCGGCCAGAAAGCCACCGTTGTAGCCACCGGCGGTCTTGCCAGAAAAATCATTCCGCTGTGCCGACATCAGATAGAATTAGATGATGAATTGTTATTGCGGGGGTTGTGGATTATCTATAAGAAGAATAAATAAGATAAAAGCGGCTGGAAAAAATCTAGCCGCTTTTAAAATGCAATTAAAAAAGATGCAGAAGCACAAATATAGTGCGAGTGATTAATTTCTGTGTTATACTGATACAGCTACCACCCCTAGACAGGTGCGGAAAGGGGGTGTACTGTGTGGGAGGAATACTGTCATTCGTGCTCTCTGTGATAGCCAGCATTGTGGCTTACTATATTTGTAAGTGGCTGGATGGAGATGAGTAGGTAGCAAAGGTTTAAGCCTCCTTTTCAAAAAAGGCGAGCCCCCGGTGTCAGCACACACCGGGGGCTTTTTGTGTACTCTGTGAGTACTGTCATTCGTTTGCCTATTGGCATTATAGCATATGGAAAAATTGATTTCAATATGCATATAATATAATTTTAATAGGTAATCTCCCGTCCTTCTTTTCTCCACTCCCTAAACTGTGCCGCTGCGGAAAGCAGAAGATCGCAGGAAGAGTTGAGTGCTGTCTCGACCGAATCCTGTACTACACCGATGATAAATCCGACACCGATGACCTGCATGGCCACATCGTTGGAGATGCCAAACAAGGAGCAGGCAAGCGGAATTAAGAGCAGGGAACCACCGGCAACACCGGATGCGCCGCAGGCGGAAAGTGCCGACAGGACGCTTAAAATGATGGCGGTCGGAATATCCACCGGAATTCCCAGCGTATTGGCTGCCGCCAGCGTCATGACGGTGATGGTAACAGCCGCACCGTTCATATTGATGGTCGCACCGAGCGGGATGGTAACAGAGTAGGTATTTTTGTCCAGTCCCATTTCCTCGCAGACTTCCATGTTGATCGGGATATTTGCCGCTGAGCTCCGGGTAAAGAAGGCGGTGACCGCGCTTCGTTTCAGACACTTGAAAATCAGCGGGAACGGGTTTTGGCGGATGCACCAGTATACGAGAATCGGGTTGGTTACGAAGTAGATAAACAGCATCGAGCCAACCAGCACAGCGAGAAGCCGTCCATATTCGGTAAATACCTGTAAACCGTTGGTGGATACAGTGTCAAACACAAGTCCGAGAATACCGAACGGGGCAAAGTTGATGATCCAGGTAACAACCTTGGACAGTGCCGCTGCAAAATTGTCCATAATTTCTTTCGTGCGTTCGCTGGCGCCGCGCATCGCCACGCCGAAGAGAACCGCCCACGCCAGGATACCGATGTAGTTTGCCTCTGCGATGGAGGTGATCGGGTTCTTTACGACATTTAATAAAAGTGTCTGCAGGACTTCTGCGATTCCCTGCGGGGCAGAGGTTTCTTCTGCAGCCTGTGCAAGTGTCAGGGTGATCGGGAACAGTTTACTTGCGACGACCGCGATCACAGAGCCGAGCAGTGTGTTGAACAGGTAAAGGCAGACAACGGTGCGGATGATGCCGCCGTGGCTCTGCTTTGCCTGACAGAGGGAACTGATAACAAGGAAAAATACGAGCAGGGGCGCGATGCCCTTTAATGCGTTGACAAATAGATTTCCAAGGATTGAGAGTCCGACTGCCTGCGGAATCATCATTCCCAGGACAGCGCCGAGAATCATGCCGCCCAGAATTCGTTTAGGCAGGCTGATGGCTGTCCAGCGTTCATAGAGTGCTTTCATAAAATACATACTTCCTTTGTGATGATGAAATGGGGTTGACGAGTGTCGGGGAGCTGAGTCAAATGTGCAAATGCAATATCTCCCGAATGATTCAACTGTCTGTGCAGCATCCGGCACAAAATCATGTAGATTCTATTATACAGGAGATAGAAAGAAAGGGAAAGTGCTTTTTTATGGCAGAGTGATAGAGAAATAGAGAAAAAATTTTTGCCCGTGTTCCGTGTGGCCAGTGGCAGAACTTGCAGTGGCGATAAGCGAAAAGAAAACTTGTATTTCTATCTGCTCTATGTTATACTCATACCCGTTGCAAAGCCCATAAAAACAAGGTCTTACAGGGCTTCCGCCGATTCCCGGCGTAAAATGAATCGAGTGTTCGTGACCTTCCACTCGTAAAACAAAACTAAAGGAGAATTGAATATGAAAGAAAACAACCTGAAAAACACGTATTTTCTGGCGTATGGCGCGGTGATCGCGGCCATCTACGTAGCGCTGACGATGGCATTCCAGCCGATCAGCTTCGGACCGGTGCAGTTCCGTATTTCGGAAGCACTCTGCATCCTGCCGTTCTTTACCCCGGCAGCGATCCCGGGACTCTTTGTCGGATGCTTTTTATCCAATCTGTTCTGCGGGGCAGCCGGACTGGATATCGTATTCGGAAGCCTGGCAACCCTGATCGGGGCAGTCGGCTCCTATGCGCTCCGCAAGAGTAAGGTTTTAGTATGTGTACCGCCGATCCTGGCCAACACGATCATTGTACCGTGGGTGCTCCGGTTTGCATACGGCTCTGAGGATCTGATTCCGTTCATGATGCTGACCGTCGGGATCGGCGAGGTGCTGGCAATCGGCGTGCTGGGAAGCATTCTTCTGGCGGCGTTAAACCGTTATAAAACCATGCTGTTCGGCAAGTGTCTGGCAACGGGACGCTAAGAAAAAGACATAACTTAAATGATATAAAAGATGCATGTTACAGACGGATCGCAGTGCGATGGCTGGCGTGTATCTTTTATTTTTTTTTGCCTTATATTGACAATTTCATGTAAAAGAAGTTAAATTAAAAGGACGTGAAAACACAATGCCTCGCGGTTCCATATCGTTTTTCTATGGCGTCTGCGAAAACAAAAACCGCCTGCGGCGGGGAAGGAATGCACAAATATGAGTGAGAATGTATATCAGATTGATTTTAATAAACCAGAATCCGTCCATTTCATCGGAATCGGCGGTATCAGCATGAGTGGACTGGCAGAGATTTTGATGGACGAGGGATTCACTGTGTCCGGCTCGGACGCACACCGTTCGGAGCTGACCGATAACCTGGAGGCGCGCGGCGCGAAGGTATATATCGGACAGAAAGCGGAGAATATCCAGGATGGCATCGATGTGGTAGTCTACACGGCGGCGATTCACCCGGATAACCCGGAATTTCAGGAAGTAAAACGGCGCGGCATCCCGATGCTGACCCGTGCGGAACTCTTGGGCGAGATGATGCGGAACTATAAAAATGCGATCGCGATTGCCGGAACACACGGCAAAACGACAACCACTTCGATGGTGACGGAGATTTTCTTGCAGGCGAAAAATGACCCGACGATCTCGGTCGGCGGCATTCTTCCGGCGATCGGCGGCAACATCCGTGTCGGCGGACCGGAATTTTTCGTGACAGAGGCGTGTGAGTATACCAACAGCTTCCTATCCTTTTACCCGACGATGGCGGTCATCCTTAATATAGAAGAAGATCATCTCGATTTCTTCAAGGATCTGGCGGATATCCGCCGCTCCTTCAAGCTGTTTGCCGAGCGCGTACCGGCTCAGGGCGCGGTTGTCATCAACGGCGATATCGAGAACTATCAGGAGATCATAGAAGCGGTAAAAGGCAAGGTCATTACTTTCGGTCACAGCCGCGGCAACGATTACAGCGCTGGTGATATCCAGTATGACGCTTACGCGCATCCGTCCTTCGACCTTTATATCGGCGGCGAGAAGAAAGAGCGCCTGACGCTCGGTGTGGCAGGTGAGCACAATGTATATAATGCGCTGGCAGCTATTGCAGTTTCCCTGGAAAATGGTATCTCCATGGATGCCATCCGTGCGGGACTGGCACATTTTACCGGAACGAACCGCCGGTTCGAAAAGAAGGGTGAGGTAAATGGATTTACCATCATCGACGACTATGCGCATCATCCGCATGAGATCGAGGCTACCTTAAAGACGGCGCAGAACTATCCACACAAGACACTCTGGTGCATTTTCCAGCCGCACACCTACACGCGGACGAAGGCATTTCTGCCGCAGTTTGCCGAGGCGCTCTCACTGGCAGATAAAGTCATTCTGGCGGATATCTACGCGGCGCGCGAGACGGACACGCTCGGCATCAGCTCAGAGGATATCGTGAAACTTCTAAAAGAAAAAGGAAAAGAAGCATGGTATCTGCCGACGTTCGATGAAATAGAAAAATTTGTCATGGAACATTGTACACAGGGCGACCTGTTGATAACCATGGGCGCCGGAGACGTTGTAAATGTAGGGGAAAACCTCCTTGCGAAATAGATGCACTCCGAGTGTACATATAGTTATCCACATTATCCACATAGTTTTCAACATATTATGTAAAGGAACTATGTGGATTTTTTGCGCCTAAATGCGGAAATGGGGAAATGCCGAAAATGTTGATAAAATAAGGATTTTGTCGGAGGAAGGGTTATTTTTTGAGGATTTTTGAAGGCTTTTTCCACATTATCCACATTATCCACAATCAAAATAGTGGAAAAATTGGTCTAAAAGTGTCGGCCGCGAACCATAATTAGGAGTATTTCTTTTTAAAAAAAGGTATGTTATGATAGGAACAGACGCAGTGAACCTGTGATAAATGGATGAAAACTGTCTTGTCCGGAGCAAAATTGTGGAAAAGTCCGGAAACAAAATCAAAACGGTGGAAAAGTAAGAAAACAGGAAGATTTGGATGGAACAAATAGAGAATATTTCAAAATAAAAGTAAAATACAGCAGTTTGAATGGTTTACACAGCCGCAGGCTGCTGATAGATAAATGGTAACAGGAAATGTGAGGACACAGAATGGCTAAGAGGGAAATTAGACGATGGGAATAGGATTCAAAAACCGGCTGGCGGTGGGCGCGACGCCGGTTCCGGACGTATTTATTGATACATATATGGCGGGAGCCAGTGGAGAATATGTGAAGGTATATCTGTACCTGCTCCGCCACCAGCAGGAGGAAGTCTCGATCGGACAGATCGCGGACGCGCTCAACCACACGGAGGCGGACGTGCAGCGCGCGCTGGCATACTGGCAGAGAGCCGGGGTGCTGGGAACGGAAGTCGGTGAAGAGGCACAGCGATCGTTTCAGGAGACGCCGGGACAGCAAATTTCACCGGTTTTTGCTTCAACGGAATCCCAGGCAAGTGCTGGTTCTTTTGCGCCATCTGCCAAAACTGCCGCCCGGGAAGCCGCAGCCTGCGATATGTCACGTCTGACCTCGGATGAGTCGTTTAAGCAGCTCATTTATATTGCCCAGCAGTATTTAAACAAGCTGCTCACACCGACAGACTGCCAGATTCTTGGAAATCTCTATTCGAATCTGGGATTTTCCGGGGAATTGCTGGAATACCTGATTGAGTACTGCGTGCAGAACCACCACACCAGCCTGCGCTATATGGAAAAGGTGGCGCTCGGCTGGCATAAGCGCGGCATCAAGGATGTGGAACAGGCGAAAGCGAGCGGCAGGGGCTACACGAAGGGTTCATTCGCGGTTATGCGGGCGATGGGGCTTTCGGACCGGAGTCCGGCGGAGGTCGAGAGTGAATTTATCGAAAAATGGTTCTGGGAGTACGGTTTCACGCGGGAGCTGATCGTCGAGGCGTGCAGCCGCACGATCCGGCAGATACATAAACCGTCGTTTGACTATGCAGACAAGATCCTGCGGGATTGGAAAAATGCCGGCGTCAAGAGCTTCCGGGATGTGTCAGAGCTAGATAAAAAACGGAAGGAAGAAGGCGGGGCGAAGCGCCGGCAGGCGTCTGCAGGCAGCAGCCGTTCTTCCAACCGGTTCCACAATCTAGAGGAACACGGATATGATTACGACGAGATGGTATGGAGCATGATAAACGGAGCGCAGAAGACAGGAGGGGACGATGGCACTCAGTAATTCGCAGTATGAATCGATCATGCGTGTTTATAACCGGACACAGCTTCAGAAGAAACATGAGCTGGACGCGCGGGTTGACGAGGTCTATGAGAAAATACCGGCGGTCCGGGAGATGAACGACGCGATCGCCGCCGCGGCGGTCAAGAGCGCGAAAGAGCTTCTGGCGGGCGATGCGGACGCGGTGAAACGTCTGCGAGGGACAATCGCAGACCTGAAAGAGCAGCGCCAGGTGCTGATGAGCGCCTACGGCTATCCGGCGGACTATCTGGAGATGCAGTATAATTGTCCGGACTGTAAGGATACCGGGTACAAAGACGGCAAAAAATGCCACTGTTTCCGTCAGCGGGAGATCGATCTGTTATACGCCCAGTCGAATATCCGGGAAGTGCTGGAGCGGGAAAATTTTTCTCATTTTTCCTATGATTATTTTGATGACACGAAGATCGATCCGCGTAGCGGCAAGACTGCCCGCGCGTATATGGAGCAGGTGACGGCGTTCTGCCACCGCTATGTGGACGGATTTAAAGAAGAAAAGGGAAATATCTTATTTACCGGAAAAACGGGGCTTGGAAAGACGTTTTTAAGCAACTGCATCGCGAAAGAGCTGATTGAGCGCTGTTTCAGCGTCGTGTATCTCCCAGCGGTGGAGATGTATGAGATATTTTCAAGGGACCGCTTCGCAAATGATGCGACCGATGAGGATCGCGACCGCTCCCAGTATTTATTAGAGTGCGATCTGCTGATCATCGACGATCTGGGGACGGAACTGGTGAATACGTTTACGACTTCCCAGCTCTTCTATGTGGTCAACGAGCGCTTAAACCGGAAGAAAGGCACGATCATTTCCACCAATCTGCCGGTCAATGAGATGCGCGACGAGTTTACCGATCGCGTCATGTCACGGATCATAAGCCAGTATCAGATCATTCCGCTCTACGGCGAGGATATCCGGATACGAAAAAAGCTGGAAAACCGGTAATGGGTTGACTTATAAGGGACATAATGATATAAAAGAGACGTTAGAATGCGCTAACATATGCAAAAAAAGCGAATTAACAGAGAGTAAACAGGCTGGAGGAAAATGGAAAATGCTGTACGAAGAGAAAATCATTGAGACGATACCGGTAGGTCCGCTGGGACTGATTCCATTAAAGGGATGTGAGGAACTGGTAGGCAAGGTAGACAAATATCTGGTGGACTGGAGAAATGAGCGCGAGAGCGAGCACAAGACGTCGATCGCATTTTCAGGTTATCAGAGAGACTCCTACATCATCGGGGCAAACACACCGAGATTTGGTTCCGGCGAGGCAAAGGGCGAGATCAAGGCGTCGGTGCGCGGCGATGATCTGTATCTGATCGTGGATGTCTGCAACTACAGCCAGACATATTCTCTGTGCGGCATGGTAAACCATATGTCCCCGGATGATCATTATCAGGATCTGAAACGTGTCATTGCGGCAGCAGGTGGAAAGGCACGCCGTATCAACGTAATCATGCCGTTCCTGTATGAGAGCCGCCAGCATAAGCGCTCCGGCCGTGAGTCCTTAGACTGCGCGCTGGCACTGGAAGAGCTGGTAGATATGGGCGTTGAGAATATCATTACCTTTGATGCACACGATCCGCGTGTCCAGAACGCAATTCCGCTCAAGGGTTTTGAGACCGTTCAGCCGATTTACCAGTTTATCAAATATCTGCTGAAAAATGAGAAAGAGCTGGAGATCGACAGCGATCACATGATGGTCATCAGCCCGGATGAGGGCGGTATGTCCCGCGCTGTCTTCTTCTCCAACGTGCTGGGACTCGACATGGGTATGTTCTACAAACGCCGCGATTACACCAGGATCGTCAACGGACGCAACCCGATCGTTGCTCATGAGTTCTTGGGATCCAGCGTAGAGGGCAAGGATGTCCTGATCATCGATGATATGATCTCCTCTGGCGAGAGCATGTTAGATGTAGCGAAGGAATTAAAGAGCCGCAAGGCGAGAAAGGTATTCGTATGTGCGACCTTCGGTCTGTTTACCAACGGACTGCAGAAGTTTGACGAGTACTATGAGAACGGTCTGATCGACCGCGTCCTGACCACCAACCTGGTATACCAGACACCGGAGCTTCTCTCCAGACCGTACTATATCAGCGTCGATATGAGCAAATACATCGCGCTCATCATCGATAACCTGAACCACGATGCCTCCTTAAGCGAGCTGTTAAATCCGACTGGACGTATCAATAAGCTGCTGGCGAAGTATCGGGCGGGAATACGGGACTAAAAATAGACCTTTAAAATAGAAACAAAAAGAACGTCATTTCCGGACCAATACATGTCAGAAAATGGCGTTCTTTTTAATGTCATAGGAAACAGGCAATGTCACGGTTATGTATGAAAGGAGTCCTACAACCGCACTTCATGCACCGCAGCTCCTTCTTCCTTCAGCACCCGCATCTCCCTCTCATGACAAGTAAATACAAGAATCTGCCCGGAATAGGCGGTTGGCAGCCATTTGAGGACGGTTCTCAGGCGCTCGTCGTCGTAGAGGACGAAGCTGTCGTCAAAGATGAGCGGCAGCCGGTCTGCATCGCCCTGGATAAAGTGGGCGGCGGCGAGGCGCAGCGCCAGATAGATCTGGTCGGCGGTGCCGCTGCTGACCTGTTCAAGCGGGATCAGCTTCCGGCGGGTGTTTAAAAACGCATTCAGGTTCTCATCGATGCTGATGCTGGAATAAATTCCGCCGGTAATTCCGGCGATCAGGTCGGACGCAGTCTTATTTAAGTACAGGCCGAAAGAATCCCGGATGGTGGTGGAAAGCTCTTTTAAGGTATCAAGCGCCAGATCCACGGAGGCGATCTCCTGATGGATGCGCTCATTTTCATTTAAAATGTGTTTGAGCGCCGCTGCCCGGTCTTTGCAGGCGGATAGGTGCTCCAGCTTTTTTTCTAACTCCCATTGGACGCGTTGCTGTTCCTCGATGACAAGGCTGCAGTCATTCTGCTTTGCCATCAGCGCCGAGATCTGTTCGGAACGTTTTACCAGTGAATCCTCCGAGTTTGTAACGGCGTGGCAGAGCGTGATGAAGCGGTCCAGCCGCTGGGACAAAAGCTTCATGGATTCATCCGAAATCTCGGATTCGCCCAGGTGGCGGCGCAAAATCTCCGATAAAACAGAGGCACTTTTCTCCGCCTCCTGCCTGCGGCGGCTCCGGTGCCGTGTGACGCAGATTCCCAGCATGAGAAGCACAAGAGCGGCGACGCCAAAGATGAGGGCGGTGGGACCAGCTCCCAGCCACGGAGACGGAAGCGGGAAGAACGCCAGATATCCGCAGTATGCCGCGCAGATGGCGCAGATCGCCGCTGTGACAAAGAAAAACACCTGGAAAAACCGGGATCCCTTGCTGGAGGAAGACACCTGTGCATGCTGATAGTCCTGGTAGAGTGTTTCAGCCTGATTGCGGTACGCCTCGATGGACGCCTCGTCCGTAAAGGAAAACTCATCCAGTACCTGACGGCTCTTCTGCAGCCGGTCGGATAAATCTTCTTTTTCTATTTTCTGATGTTCCAGTTCATTTCGGACCGAGTCACGCAGCCTTGAGTATTCCTGTAACTGATTCTCATATTTTGGCGAAGAAAGCTCGCGTTCCAGCGCGCGGATCTCGCTAAGAAGGGAGGTATAGTTGACCGAAGCCTCCGGGCTTAACTGGGATTCAAATTGTTTGCGCTGATTTTTCAGATAGGCGGTCGCCTTGGTAATATTGAGCGCCATATTGCCGGATGTATTCATGTTGGCAATATAGTTTTTCAGTTCCGAAACCATGCCTTCATCGGTCGCACTCTTTAACTGGCTGATGCTGATGGTGTTGTTGTACATGGTTTCACTCATGCCGCCCAAAATTTCCTGCAAAACGGCGCGGCCGTCCGGTTCCTCGCGTCCGGTCGTCTCGTTGATGACGGTAAATTCCTTCTTATTTTTCTGGAACGAGCGCTCGATCCGGTAAATGGTGCCGTCGTCGGATTCAAGCCGGAGCTGCCCCTCGTAGGTGCCGCTGTTTTCCCATGGCTCATATTTGCTGTAGATGTCGTTTCTGGCGGCGCGCCCCCTCTGACGCTCGATGCCGAAGAGCATGCCGCGGATAAAGGTGTGGATCGTGGATTTGCCGGCTTCATTTTTACCGTAAATGACGTTTAACCCATCCTCAAAGGAGACGGCTGTGTCATGAAATTTTCCAAACCCACTGATATAAAGATCAAGAAAACGCATGGAAGCTAACTCCTTTCATCGGTGGTGAGAAGCAGGGCGTGGATGCCGTAAAACAGCGCCTTTTTCTCCACCGGACTCATGTCCGGTTTTTTCAGTGCCTGGATGTAAAAGCCGATCATATCGCTTGGATGCTCGGCAAACAGGGCGGAAAAATCGTATTGCGGTTCCGTCTCATCGATGATATCCGCGATGCGGAAACGCAGCTTTAAGGCGTCCAGATCGAAGGAAATATCGGGATCGCGCATGCCCTGCACCTTGAAGCGGAAAATATTGTCATTGCCGCGCTGTTCGATCTCATGGGCGATTTTTAAGTACAGCTCCGTGTTGGTCGTATCCGGCGTGACGCGGACGATGAGCGGGATGTAGCGGAGCTTCGCCATCGGAATAAAGTCCAGTGTCGTTACCTGACAGCTTTCCGGGTCGATCTCGCCGTAAAGGATGCCGTGCCTGCCGGTCTCGGTCTTATCAAGCGGCTCCGGGGAACCGCAGTATGCCATCTTTTTGTCCAGTAGGATCTCTGGCCTGTGGATGTGCCCCAGTGCGATATACGAAAATCCGGAGGAAGCCAGCGCCGCCCGGTCAATCGGGACGTGGTTCGCGTCGCCGCCGTGCCCCAGCAGAATGTGGATTTTTCCATCCTCCGGCGCTTCAAGAGCATCGAGGCGCGGCTCCGGGATCTCCGCAGTATAGTAAGAAAAGCCGGTCACCTCGGTGTTGATATCCTCAAAATAGACGGATGAGACATCCTCACTTTCCAGAAACGTCACGTTGGAAGCCCAGGAAAAGCTTAAAACAGCTGAATTTTTGCGGATCCGGTCGTGATTGCCCGCGATGATGACAACCTGTGTTTGCGGGATCGTGGAAAACAGGTAATTGACCTCTTTCAGGTCGCGCAGCAGCGGCTGGCGGTGGAACAGATCCCCCGCGATGAACAGGCAGTCCACGCGCAGTTCTTTTGCCTTGGCGATGATGGCGGTAAACGTATCGCGGATATCGCGGCTGCGCTCCCGGCTCCACGGCTTGTCGCTGTCCGGGGACATGCCCCAGTGGATATCGCCGGTATGGATAAATTTCACATTCTCTCCCCCTTTCAGGAGTCTGTCACTCCGTATGTACATATTGAAATAATAATAGAAAAGGGACTGCTGCAAATAGCAGAAAGCAGATTCCAGTATTTGCGACAGCCCCATAGTTGCTTATTGTTTACAGTTCACAGTTGTTTACGGTTCTCGGGAACGGGATGACATCGCGGATGTTGGAAACGCCGGTTAAGTACATCACGCAGCGCTCGAATCCAAGACCAAATCCGGAGTGTCTTGCGGAACCGTATTTACGCAGATCCAGATAGAAATCGTAGTCCTCCTTTTTAAGTCCAAGCTCGTCCATACGCGCCTCTAACTTCTCTA
Organism: Clostridium sp. AF12-41; assembly: GCF_003461685.1. Taxonomy (NCBI): domain Bacteria; kingdom Bacillati; phylum Bacillota; class Clostridia; order Eubacteriales; family Clostridiaceae; genus Clostridium; species Clostridium sp. AF12-41. Next base: position 118,185 of record NZ_QTXO01000006.1, read on the forward strand.
AGCTGTCCTCACGCTGGCTGCCGCCGATGATCTCGCCGATGCCCGGTACGAGACAGTCCATCGCTGCAACGGTCTTGCCGTCCTCGTTCATCTTCATGTAGAATGCCTTGATCTCCTTCGGATAATCGGTAACGAAGACCGGTTTCTGGAAGATCTTCTCGGTTAAGTAGCGCTCATGCTCGGTCTGTAAGTCACAGCCCCAGAATACCTTGTAGTCGAATTCGTCGTTGTGCTCTTCGAGGATGCGGACAGCCTCTGTGTAGGTTACATGACCGAATTCGGAATTTAATACGTGGTTTAAGCGGTCAAGGAGTCCCTTGTCGATGAACTGGTTGAAGAAATTCATCTCTTCCGGTGCGTGCTCTAAGACGTAGCGGATGACATATTTTAACATATCCTCGGCAACTTCCATGTTGTCGTTCAGATCCGCAAATGCCATCTCCGGCTCGATCATCCAGAACTCAGCTGCATGACGGGTCGTGTTGGAGTTCTCTGCGCGGAAGGTCGGTCCGAAGGTGTAGATATTGCGGAATGCCATCGCGTAGGTCTCGCCGTTTAACTGACCGCTGACAGTTAAGTTAGTTGGTTTTCCGAAGAAATCCTGGGAGTAGTCAACCGTGCCGTCGTCCTTTTTCGGAACATTGTTCAGATCCATCGTGGTAACCTGGAACATCTCACCGGCGCCCTCGCAGTCACTTGCGGTAATCAGTGGAGTGTGGACATACACGAAATCGCGCTCCTGGAAATACTGATGGATCGCGTAAGCTGCCAGGGAACGTACACGGAACACAGCCTGGAAGGTGTTGGTTCTCGGACGCAGGTGGGAGATGGTACGCAGATACTCAAGGCTGTGGCGTTTCTTCTGAAGCGGATAATCCGAAGCGGACGGTCCCTCAACGGCTACCTCGGTCGCCTGAATCTCGAACGGCTGCTTTGCCTCCGGGGTTGCAACCAGGGTACCTTTTACGATAATGGATGCGCCTACGTTTAACTTGGAGATCTCCGCAAAGTTCGGCATTGTATCATGGTAAACAACCTGAAGTGTCTCAAAGTAGCTGCCATCGCTCACAACGATGAAGCCAAAGTTCTTGGAACCGCGCACGCTTCGTACCCAGCCGCCGATCTGAACTTCTTTGTCCAGATACGTCTCTCTGGAACGGTAAATTTCTCTTACAGTGGTTAAATTCATCTCAGTAAACTCCTTATTTTGCAAAATAAACTTTCTCATGCGGACTGCCCTGCAGTGTGCAGACCGTGTTTAACTTTCATTATACTGTATTTTCCTTGTAGATTCAAGGGACGGAGGGAAATTTGCTAGGGGAAGAAACCTGCCCGTATAAAAAGTGACAGCTTTAAAAATTAACAGAAACAAATGCAAAAACAGAAGGAAAGGGCAGAAAACAAGCTGGGTATTGTGTCAACTCTGTGAATACTTGTTTTACAGAGACAAATGCCCGGTGTTAGAATGGGGATAAAGAAAGAAAACCGCGGAATACTTTCAAAGAGTCTATCAAACGGAAAGGGTGTAGACAGAAGAATTATGACTGAACTTGACGCAAATAAAAAAGCGGAAGAGCTTCTGAAAGGTGCGTACGATTTACATGTACATTCATCGCCCTCTGTTTTTCCGAGAGAATTGGATGGATTCCAGTTGATCCGGGAGGCAGACGCGGCAGGAATGGCGGGAGTGATGCTGAAAAGTCATTATGAATCAACGGCTTTGCGGGCAGAACTGATCAACCGCTACAGCGGCTGTAAGGCGAAAGCGTATGGCGGGCTCTGCCTCAACTGCCCGGCGGGCGGCTTGAATGTATACGCGGTGAAAAATGCATTGCGGGCGGGGGCAAAAATTGTATGGATGCCGACCCGGGATGCGAAAAACAGCCTAGTATTCGGAAACATGGAGGGAGATTTCTTCGACCGCAGGGGTATTACCATTCTGGAACAGGATGGAACATTAAAAGAATGCGTCTACGACATCATGGATGCTATCAAGGAAAAAGACGCATTTCTGGCAACAGGACATATCAGCCCGGAGGAATCCCTGATTTTATGCAGGGAAGGACGGAAACGGGGGGTCAATATGATTTTGACACATCCAGAGTTTCCAAGGACGAGGATAGGAAGAGACGATCAGGCGGAACTGGCGAAGCTGGGGGTTGTGATTGAGAAGAACTGGTTTAATCTGGCACAGAAAAGTGTGATGCCGGAAGAGATGGCAGAGACGATTCGGACCGTTGGAAGTGGACACGTATATCTGGCAACGGACCGCGGGCAGAAAGGGGCGCCGACACCCGTTTCGGAATTGAAACGGTTTATCGCCGTGATGCTGACCTGTGGGATTGCGGAAGCACAGATACGGGACATGGTCCAGAAGGTACCGGAAGAAGTGGTATGCAGATAAATTTATATAAATGCACATTTTTTAGAAGGAGGATTTTACATTATGAGGAAAGACAGAGTATTGGCAGGGGCATTAGCGGCAGTGACAGCGCTCAGCATGACAGCGTGCGGCGGCGGACAGGCAGGTGGTACCACACAGGCAGCGGCGGCAGGAACACAGGCGGCAGTCGAGAACACCGCTAACCCGAATGCCGAGACAACACTCAGCATCGGTTATACGACCGCAGCAAACGCAGATGATCCGTATCACTTTACAGCAACCAAATTCAAAGAGATCGTGGAAGAAAAATCCGAGGGCAGAATTGCGGTCAACCTGTATGCGAGCAGTCAGCTTGGTTCCGAGCCGGAGATGTGGGAAGGCATGCAGACCGGAACATGCGACATGGCAGTCATGACGAATGCATATGTTTCTTCTTATGTACCGGCAAACGGTGCATTGGATCTTCCGTTCATTTTTAGCGATTTGGCACAGGCACGTGAGATCGTAGACGGCGATTTCGGTCAGTCCCTGATCGACAATATGGACGGAACAGGCGTTACATGTCTTGCATTTTCTGAGGGCGGATTCCGTCAGTTATGTACAAAGGACAAAGAAATCAAAGCACCGTCCGATTTGAATGGACTGAAGATCCGCTGCATGGAGACAAAGATTTACCTGTCTGCTTATAAGGCACTGGGTGTAAATGCAACCCCGATGGCATGGGGCGAGCTTTTAACTGCTCTGCAGCAGGGTACCGTAGATGGCTGTGATGCACCGTTAAGCGTATTATATACCAACGGTTTCCCGGATATCTGCAAATACATTGATAATGTAAACCTGTTCTATTCTCCACTTCCGGTATGTATTTCTACCAGCGTATATGAGTCCTTATCTGAGGAAGATCAGGCGATCTTAAAAGAAGCAGCACAGGAAGCAGCCAAAGAAACACGTGAAAATAACGATGCAACCGCTGAAAAGATGGAGTCGGATCTGACGTCTCAGGGCATGACGATCGTATCTTCTGAGGATGTAGATACAGAGGCATTCCAGAGTGCCGTACAGCCGTGCTATGACGAGATGGAATCCTACATCGGTTCTGAGTGGGTGGATCAGATTAAATCCCTGACCGGCACGGAGGAGTGATTGCAGAAAGAGGGTTTGACAGCATGAAAAAATTAGAGCAGGTTTCAGACATAATTAATAAGTGCGTCAGTTACATAGGAATGGTGATCTTTATTGTCCTGATTGTTGCCTGTGTGGCACAGGTGTTTTTCCGCTTCATTCTGAATAATTCACTGTCATGGAGCGAAGAACTTGCCCGGTACTGTTTTATTTGGATGCATATGCTGGGGGCTTCCTTGTTGATTGAGGGAAGCGGACATGCTACAGTAACAGCAATCCTGGATCTGATGCATGGAACGCTTCGAAAAATTGTCGATATTATCATTGAATTAGTTATCTTTTTTGATGGAACCGTAATGCTGTACGCAGGCTTAAAGCTTGCGTACAGCTCCAGAACCAACTTGAGCACCGCGCTTTCTGTCCCGATGTGGTGTATCAATTCCTCCGTGGCAGTCGGCGGAATCCTTCTGATGTTCCAGGCATTTGTAGCGATTGCGATGATCGTATCAGCGACAGAGAGAAAGGAGGATAAACCGGTATTATGACACTTGTATTAGTAGTATTATTTGGTCTGATGCTTTTAGGCATTCCGGTTGCATTTGCAATCCTTTCTGCCGGAATGGCATATCTGGCGACAACGGGAGGAAGTATGCTGGTAGTCGCACAGCGGCTGATTTACGGTCTTAACTCTTTCACACTGCTTGCAGTCCCACTGTTTATCTTGGTAGGAAACCTGATGGATTTCGGTGGTATTTCCAAACGTCTGACCGATTGGGCGAAGAGTATTTTAGGCTGGCTTCCGGGCGGACTTGGAATTGTAACCGTATTCAGTTGTGCGATCTTTGCAGCGCTGACGGGCTCCGGTCCGGCGACGGTAGCAGCGATTGGTTCAATTATGCTTCCTTCCATGCTGAAGGCAGGTTATTCCAGAGAAACGAGCGCGGGGTTAGTTGCATCGGCAGGTGCATTGGGACCAATCATTCCTCCGAGTATTCCCATGATTATTTATGGAGTTACAATGAATCTTTCAATTCCGGCAATGTTTATGGCAGGGGTTGTCCCGGGACTTGTTATCGCACTGGCGTTATCGTTAGTCAATGTCGTATTCGCATACAGGAATCCGGAGGTTCTGAAACATGCGAAGACGATGAAGTTTGATTTTAAAGAATCCATGAAATTGTTCTGGAAAGCGCTGGGCGCTCTGGGACTTCCGGTTCTGATTCTAGGCGGTATTTATGGCGGTATCTTTACACCAACCGAATCCGCAGCGGTCGGCATTGTTTATGCGCTGATTCTGGGTTTTGCATTGAAAGAACTGAAAGTAAAAGATTTACCGAAGATCCTGATCAATTCCCTGAAAACATCGACAATGGTCAATTTCATCATCGCGGCGGCGTCCCTGTTCTCCTGGGTTGTATCGAAATCCCAGATCGGAATCGTGATTTCCAATGCATTTATCAGCTTCGTAGGTGGCAGCCAGGCACTTTATCTCTTCGTACTAGTTGTAGTGCTCTTAATTGTAGGCTGTCTGATGGATAATGTAGCGGCAACTCTGATTCTGGCACCAATTTTAATTCCGGTTGGAATTGCACTCGGATGTAATGAACTCCACATCGGTATGCTGTTCTGTATTTGCCTGGTAGTTGGATTCGTAACACCTCCGTTTGGATATAATCTGTTTACGGCGGTTTCGATTTCAGGCTTGAATTTTAAACAGATTGTAAAGGGAGCGCTTCCGTTCCTTTTGACGGAAATATTGCTTCTGTTTGTATTTGCATATGTACCGGGAATCATCACATGGCTTCCGAGACTAATGGGGTACGGATACTAAGTATTAGAAAAATACGTAAGAAAAAGGGGCTGTGAAAAGACAGCAGAAGAGACTTGAAAGGTCAATGCGCTGTTTTTTTACGGCTCCTTTTGGTTAGAATAAGAAAATAGATAGAACTGAGAACTGGCGGAGGAAACAATGAAAATAGGATTCGAAGTTTTTTTGGTGGTAGCCAGAGAAATGAGTATTACAAAAGCTGCAAATGAGCTTCATATTACACAGCAGTGCGCCAGCGATCATATAAAGAGGCTGGAAAAAGAGTATAATGTCGTGTTGTTTGAGCGGCGTCCCAAATTCCGTCTGACGCAGGCTGGCGAGATCATGCTTCATAACCTGTTAAATATCCAGATTATGGAGACGAGTATGAGCCGGAGTCTGGCGGGGATAGCGGAGGGGACGGTGGGCGGTTTTACCTTGGGAATCAGTACATCCCGCGCGCCGATCATACTGCCCCGTGTGCTGCCGCGATATTACCAGTGTTACCCGAAGGTAAATATATCCTTTACGGAGGAGGACACACAGATCCTGGAGGAACGCCTGTTGAACGGACAGGTAGATTTATTTATCGGGGTCAATACGTCACCGCATCCGGATTATAAAATCCAGACCCTGACGACGGATGAGATCATCCTGGTTATCTCCGCCAAGCTTTTGAGGCGGGAATTTAGCAAGCAGGAGATCCGGCAGATGGAGGATGGGATTGATCTGAAACGGTTTTCCAACATTCCGTTTACGCAGAGTTTCAAGACCGGAAAAGTCAACCATGCGATTCAGGAATATCTGGACAGTTATAATGTAAAGCTTAATGTCATCTATAACATCAGTGATAGTGAGACGCAGATTCTGCTCTGCGCGTCCGGCATCTGTGCGGCGCTGTGCCCGAAAATGCTGCTGGCAGCTACTTACCGTCACAATCAGACCTGTAAGCCAGAGGATGAACTCTATATGTTCCCGATCCGGAACCTGGGACGGGAGTTAAAGATTGAGCTGGTCAGCCACCGGAATGCGATGCATCCGATGTATATACAAGACTTTGTCCATATCTTACAGGAGGAGCTGCCGCGGATTGCAGATTCGATGAGTCTGGAAGAATTGAGAAAGAATATACAGTAAAAAAGCCTTGAATCGGAAATGCTTTTGAGTCAAAAGTGTCTCAGATTCAGGGCTTTTTTTCAGTTCACGGGAGGTTCGCTCTTAGATTCCACATCCCGGAATTACGAAAATATTATGTAAAAGGAACGAAAAATGTCGGAAAATGTACAAAATTGGGACAAATTCTATTAAAAATTTGTTCACTATTTTCGTGAAGTATGTTATAATAAAAACAGGTTTAAAATACACATTATATGTGAGCATCGAGGGGTGATATCGTGATTAAAAAGGAAATGATAGCTATGCTGTTGGCAGGCGGACAGGGCAGTCGTCTGGGTGTCTTAACTCAAAAAGTAGCAAAACCTGCGGTTTCTTTCGGAGGAAAGTATCGAATCATCGATTTTCCGTTAAGTAACTGTATCAATTCGGGAGTGGACACGGTAGGCGTTCTGACCCAGTATCAGCCGCTGCGGCTGAATGCACATATTGGAATCGGTATTCCGTGGGATCTGGACCGCAACGTAGGTGGTGTGACGGTACTTCCGCCGTATGAGCGGAGCAAAGGAAGCGATTGGTACACCGGTACGGCGAACGCGATCTACCAGAACCTGGAATACATGGAAACGTACAATCCAGAGTATGTGCTGATTTTGTCCGGCGACCACATCTACAAGATGGACTACGAGGTAATGCTGGAATACCACAAAGCAAACAATGCGGATGTGACGATCGCGGCGATGCAGGTTCCGATGGAGGAGGCAAGCCGTTTCGGTATCGTTATAACCGATGACAACAACCGCATTACGGAGTTTGAGGAGAAACCGGCGAATCCGCGCAGCAATTTAGCTTCCATGGGTATTTACATATTCAGCTGGAAGGTGCTCAAGGAAGCGCTCATCAAGCTCTCGGACGAGCCTGGATGTGATTTTGGAAAGCACATTATCCCGTATTGCCATGCAGCTGGAAAACGTATCTTCGCATACGAGTACAACGGCTACTGGAAAGATGTCGGAACCCTTGGCTCCTACTGGGAGGCAAACATGGAACTGATCGACATCATTCCGGAGTTCAACCTGTATGAAGAATACTGGAAGATTTACACGAAGAGCGATATTATTCCCCCACAATTTATATCGGAGCAGTCCAAGATAGAGCGCAGTATCATCGGCGAGGGCACCGAGGTATACGGCGAAGTCATTAACTCGGTCATCGGAGCAGGCGTTACGATCGGAGAAGGCGCGGTGATCCGGGATTCGATTATCATGAAGGGCACGACGATCGGCGCTGGCACGGTTGTGGATAAGGCGATCGTGGCAGAGGACGTTACCATCGGTGAGAATGCAGAGGTCGGCGTTGGAGAATATGCCGAGAGCAGGTACGACAAGAAGGTATATCAGTTCGATCTGGTAACAATCGGAGAGCGCTCCGTGATACCGGATGGAGTGAAGATAGGACGGAACACAGCGATTTCCGGCGTGACGACGGCAGAAGATTATCACGGCGGCGAGCTGGAGAGCGGTGATTATATCATAAAGGCAGGTGGAATACAATGAGAGCGATCGGGATTGTTTTAGCTGGCGGCAACAGCAAGAGAATGAGAGAATTATCCAATAAGAGAGCCATCGCAGCGATGCCTATCGCAGGCAGCTACCGCAGTGTCGATTTTGCTCTGAGCAATATGAGCAATTCCCACATCCAGAGTGTGGCGGTGCTGACGCAGTACAACTCCCGTTCCCTGAACGAGCACTTGAGTTCTTCCAAGTGGTGGGACTTCGGACGTAAGCAGGGCGGCATGTATGTATTCACACCGACGATCACGGCGGAGAGCAGCGACTGGTATCGCGGTACTGCAGATGCGCTGTATCAGAACCTCGATTTCTTAAAGAAGAGCCATGAGCCGTATGTAGTCATTGCGGGCGGCGACTGTGTCTATAAATTGGATTACGGCAAGGTACTGGAGTATCATATTGAAAAGAAAGCGGATATTACCGTAGTATGCAAGGAGATGCCTCCGGAGGAGGATGTTACCCGCTTCGGTCTGGTGAAGTTAAATGATGACGGACGTATCACAGATTTTGAGGAAAAACCGATGCTGGCGACCTCCAGCACGATCTCCTGCGGTATCTATGTGATCCGCCGCCGTCAGCTCATCGAACTTCTGGAGCGCTGTGCAGCAGAGGATCGGTATGACTTTGTTACCGATATTTTAGTCAGATATAAGAATCTTAAACGCATTTACGCGTATAAGTTAGGAACTTACTGGAGCAACATCGCTTCGGTTGATTCGTACTACAAGACGAACATGGATTTCCTGAAACCGGATGTACGCCACTATTTCTTCAGGGAATACCCGGAGATCTACTCCAAGGTAGATGATCTTCCGCCGGCAAAATACAATCCGGGTGCAAATGTCAAGAACAGCCTGGTATCCAGCGGCTGTATCTTAAATGGTACGGTGGAGAACTCGGTTCTGTTTAAGAAGGTATATGTAGGCAATAACTGTATCATCCGGAATTCTGTTATTTTAAATGATGTTTACATCGGGGACAATACAGTGATTGAGAATTGTATTGTAGAGAGCCGTGATACGATCCGCGCCAACACGACGCACATCGGTACGCCGGAAGATGTAAAGATTGTCATTGAGAAGAACGAGCGGTTTACATTATAGGGTACATCAAAGAACAGACGGAAGGGGTAAATGGGTATGCAGATTACAGACGTAAGAGTGCGGCGGATAGAGAAGGAAGGTAAGATGAAAGCCATCGTATCCATCACACTTGACAATGAATTTGTGGTTCATGATATCAAGGTTATTGAGGGAGAGAAAGGACTTTTTATTGCTATGCCGAGCCGTAAGGCTGCGGATGGAGAATACCGGGATATTGCCCACCCGATTAATTCGGAAACCAGAGACATGATTCAAAATGTCATTCTTGCCAAATACGAGGCGACAGCTCTGGAACTGGCAGAGCTGGAGAAAGCAGAGTAAAAAGCAGGAAAAGAAAGTAAAAAGAGAGAAAATATGAAAAAATGTCCCCGGACGCTGGACAAAGTGCCCGGGGACATTTATTATGTAGATATAGTGTGCTCAAAAACGGGCAGAATTTGCCCGAATGTGTACAGATAATCCATAAGGGGGTAATTATGAGCGGTACGATTTTTTCTTTAATACCGCCTATCGTAGCCATTGCGCTTGCATTGATTACGAAAGAGGTGTACCTGTCTCTGCTGATAGGTATTATGTCGGGCGCGTTTTTATTTACGGGTCCAAATCCGCTTCATGCGGTGGAAACAATGATCGCGATCATGGGCGAGAAGATCGGGGGCAATGTCAACATTCTGCTTTTCCTGGCATTTCTCGGCATCGTGGTAGCACTGATCACAAAGTCTGGTGCGTCGAAGGCTTATGGTGAGTGGGCGTCCCACGCGATCCGCACGAAGAAGGGCGCGCTGTTTGCAACCATGTTCCTCGGAATGCTGATTTTCGTGGATGACTATTTTAACTGCCTGACCGTCGGCACGGTTATGCGTCCGGTGACGGACAAGCACAAGATCACACGTGCGAAGTTAGCCTACATCATCGATGCGACGGCGGCGCCGATCTGTATCATCGCGCCGATCTCAAGCTGGGCGGCAGCGGTCGGTTCTTCGCTTCCGGAGGACAGCGGAGTGGACGGCTTCAGTCTGTTCCTTCACACGATTCCGTTTAATCTGTATGCGCTTCTCACGATCTGCTTCATGCTCTTTTTGGTAGCAGGCGATTTTGATTTCGCGGCGATGAAACGCTATGAAGAACAGGTGAAAAAGACCGGAAAAGAGACGACGGTCGAGGCGGAGGCGATGGAGATCTCCGGCAACGGAAAGGTTATCGATCTGATTCTTCCGATCCTGGTTCTGATTGCGTTCTGCGTCAGCGGTATGCTGTATACAGGCGGCATCCTGGACGGCGTTGGTCTGGTCGAGGCGTTCGCCAACTGTGATTCGGCACTGAGCCTGGTGCTTGGTTCCTTCTTCACACTGGTGTTTATCTTTGCATTTTACATGATCCGCCGTGTCATCCGGTTCAATGAGTTCTGTGAATCCTTCACGATCGGCGTCAAGGCGATGATCCCGGCGATCATGATTCTGTGCCTTGCCTGGACTCTGTCTGGTATCTGCAGTGCGGATTACTTAAACATCGGCGGCTATGTCAAAGAGGTAGTGGGCGGCAATGCGCTGGTCGGCTCCCTGATGCCGGCCCTGATGTTCGTCATCGCGGCGGGGCTGGCGTTCTCGACCGGTACGTCCTGGGGTACCTTCGGTATTCTGCTTCCGATTGCATTTGCGGTGGTTGGCGCTGAAAATATGAACAGCCTTACGATCGTGACGGCTTCGATTCTGGCAGGTGCGGTCTGCGGCGACCATGTTTCCCCGATCTCGGATACGACCATCCTTGCGTCGGCTGGCGCCCAGTGCCACCACATCAACCACGTATCGACCCAGATCCCGTATGTGCTGTGCGTAGCGGCGTGCTGCTTCCTCGGTTATCTGGCAGCCGGATTTACCGCCAATGGCTGGGTGGGAACCGGTGTGGGATTCGTAGCGCTGATTGTGGTTCTGGTTATTCTGGATCGAAAGAATAAAGGGACGAAAGAGGCGTAAAAGCATCGGCAGTAAACGAAAATTGGTTCGTTTACTGCCGATTTCTTTCGTTTCATCGGAGGAAGCGGTCGTATCTTCCGCTGGGGCATCGGTAGCAGCTGCGGTTGTTTCTGCCGGAGCAGAAGGTTGTCCGCACCCTCTTTATGAAATAGCGGTGGCATGGAAACTTTGGAAAAACGCATTCCCCACCAGCGATAAACTCCGTTCCTTCCGTTTGACCAGACAGATACTTGAGTGGATCTGGGGCTGGGTGATGATCCGGCGGATCAGGGCGGGATCGGAATTTAAACAGAGGGCAGATTCAGGCGCGAGCGCGATGCCCAGCCCTTCGGACGCCCATAAAAGGGCGGTTCTGGCATCGTCGGCAATGCAGACGATGTTCGGTTCCAGCGCCTGTTCCTCAAAATATCCCAGAATCAGCGGCTGCCAGCGGCGGTAAAGGATGAGCGGCGCGCGGGTGAGGGCGGAGAGGGGAAGAGATGTGGGCGTATGGCTTTTTTGTGGTTCGGAAGCGTCGGATGCAGGCATAGGGTGGGAACTTTGAATCACAGAACCAGTGTCGGATGGAGGAATATCGGTCAGAAGGGCATTCGGGCATTCCTGGTAATGGCTCCAGATCATTTCGCGCCCGATCGCCAGAAATGCCTCCGGCGGCAGTGTCTGCATCTCCAGCCCGGCTTTGGCAAATGGCGTCCGGATCACGGCGAGGTCGATCTGGTTGGAGTGAAGCAGATCGAGCAGGTGGTAGGAATTGGACTCATGGAGTTCAAACAGGGCTTTGGGATAGGATCGCCGGAATGGGGCAAGATAATGCCGGGTCACAAATTCGACGGCGGAGGAGATGATGCCAAGGCGCACAACGCCCTGAATCTCCTGTTTCTGTGCAGTCAGCTCCGTGCAGGCAGCCTGGCTCAGATCGAGGATCGCAAGCGCCCGGTCGTAGAACGTCTTTCCAGCAGGTGTCAGTCGGATGCGGCGGGAACCGCGTTCAAATAGCGTCACACCCAGTTCTGCCTCCAGAAGCTTCATCTGGTGGCTGAGCGGCGGTTGTGAGATATTCAGTTTTTTGGCTGCCTGGGAAATATTTCCCTCGTTGACGATGGTGGTGAAGTAGGATAACTGGCGAAGTTCCATAAATGCTCCTTCCTGTTCGGATTCGTTGTAAAACTGTGTATACGGCAGATATATTATATAACAAAATCCGATAGAATAACAGGCGAACTATATTTTTCTGATATATATTCTATATCCGAATGGTATTTTTCAGGCTCCTTGAATTCTGGTATGATACATAAGCAGGTATATACTGGAAATTCCAGAGAAATAAAAGTGTAGGGATAATACGGAAGGGAGTGGGCAGAAATGAAAGAACTGCTGGATATGTTTCTGACGTTTGCCAGAATCGGAGGGTTTACCTTCGGCGGCGGATATGCGATGCTGCCGATGCTGCAGAAAGAGGTAGTCAATGGACGCCATTGGGCGACGGATGAAGAATTGATGGATTACTACGCGATCGGTCAGTGTACACCGGGTATCATTGCAGTCAACACGGCGACGTTTGTCGGCTACAAGAACCGGGGGATTCCGGGGGCGATTGCGGCGACGCTGGGAGTCATTGCACCGTCGCTTGTCATCATTATGATTATCGCGGCATTTATCTCGAACTTTATTGAACTTAGCGCTGTGAGCAGCGCCTTTGCAGGCATCCGCGCCTGCGTCTGTGTGCTGATCGGCAGTGCGGTTGTCAAACTGGCAAAGAAATCGCTGGTTGATAAAGGCGCGATCGCGATTGCGGCGGTTGTGTTTGTACTGTCACTGTTTACATCGGTTTCCCCAGCGCTTCTTGTTGTTGTGGCGGGTGCGATCGGGATTGTACTGAAGGGCGGAAAGGGGGAGAAGAAATGATGCTGATACTTGAATTATGCTTCCGCTTCTTCTGCTGCGGACTGTTTGCGATTGGAGGCGGACTGGCGACCCTCCCGTTCCTTTACAATATTTCCAAGGAGACGGGATGGTATACCTTTAATGATATTTCCAACATGATCGCTGTCTCCGAGTCCACACCGGGACCGATGGGAGTCAATATGGCGACCTACGTCGGCTTCCATATTAAAGGGATTCTCGGCGGACTGGCAGCGCCTCTCTCACTGGTGCTGCCGTCGGTCATCATCATTGTGATTATCTCGAAGATTCTCGATAAGTTTAAATCCTCTTCGATCGTACAGAATGCCCTCTATGGTCTGCGTGCGGCATCTACCGCTCTGATTGCGGCAGCAGGTATCGGCGTGGCAAAGATAGCGTTCCTCCATGTCGGCGAGGATGGCAGCCTGGCGTTTTCCGAGCTGTTTTCCATCATCAACTGGAAAGCGATCGTACTGTCGCTTGCGATCTGGTACGGCTTAGTTAAATGGAAAAAGCACCCGATCCTCTATATCGTGGTGGCGGCTGTGGCCGGAATCGTGTTCCAGTTCCACTAGGGAAGATAGAAGAAAATAGAACCATTTCCAGAAGAGGTAGTTCGGTATCGGCATATTCTTTTGGGGTGGTTCTTTTTTGTCATAGGAAGCTTCGTCCTATGACAAAACGCTCTGCGGGATGCGTACTCACGCGAAGAAGAAACATGCCGCAAGCGGCCGTGCGAGAAGCCCGGATGTGTCAAGGCACATGATTTGTTCATGGGACTTTCTTCATTTTACAGGAAATTGCGTCCTATAAAACAAGAAATACAAGAAATTGCGATCGAAAAGCGCAATAATAGTTAGAAACAGAATAAATAAAACAGAAATACACAACAATTACAAAAATATAATCAGATAAATAAAGAAAAATATGAAAAATAATTAGAAATAATACTTGACAAAATGGAAATTATCTAGTAAAATAAAACCATCAAAAGAAACAGAGATAACCCCAACAAACGGTTACCATAGTTTCTAGGACGAAATAAGGAACAAGGAGGACAGTCCAATGGGATAGTTAGTTACTAAAAAACATGATCATGATTTTAAAAACCGAATTTATCAAATAAATAAAAAGATAAAAATCGGTATTGATGGAATCCATCATCATACAATCTCTAAAAGAGTTTACATAGATACATGTAATCAAAGGAGGAGATTCATATGAAAGGAAGAGGTCCATAGCACATTTAAAACAAAATATAAAAGGAAGAGAGGTTATATAGTGAAACTTCGGGATATTTCATAAAAGAGCTGTCTGATGACGAGAAAGTCGGACAGCTCTTTTTTTGTGCAATAGGAAATTCCTTGGAATTCCCCATTACACAAAAAGGCACATCCTTTGTTTTGTTTACAGAAAATCGAAGCAAGCGCGGCAGAAAGGTTGACGAATGAAGTCAAAAAGGATATTCTGGAAAATGAAAATGATGTACATTATAAAATGAAGGGAATTGTTGGAGGTATCTATCTAAAATGAATGAAAACGACATGGTCATTAAAGACGCCAGAACACTGGGTCTGCCGAAGATGCTGCTTTTAGGTTTGCAGCATATGTTTGCGATGTTCGGCGCGACGATCCTGGTGCCGATTCTGGTCAATACCTATTTTGAGGGAGAGGGACTTTCGATTCAGGTAACGCTGATGTGTGCGGGTCTGGGAACACTGTTTTTCCATGCCTGCTCTAAGTTAAAAGTCCCGGCGTTCCTCGGTTCCTCGTTCGCATTCCTCGGTGGATTTGCGACGGTGGCAAACTTGGACAGCGGTATTTTTGCAGATATGACGATGGGCGAGAAATTGCCATATGCCTGCGGCGGTATCGTGGTAGCGGGTGCGCTGTACCTGATTCTGGCGCTGATCATCAAGCTGGCAGGCGTGGAGCGCGTCATGCACTATCTGCCGCCGGTTGTGACAGGTCCGATCATTATCTGTATCGGACTTTCACTGGCGCCGTCCGCGATCGCCAACGCATCGACAAACTGGCTGATTGCGTTGATCGCGCTGGGAACCATCATCGTTTTTAATATCTGGGGCAAGGGAATGTTCAAGATCATTCCGATTCTGATGGGCGTTGTGATCTCCTATGCAGCGGCAGCAGTCTTCCAGATGATGGGAATGACAAACCCGGACGGAAGTGCGATCCTGAATTTCTCAGAGGTAGCGACGGCTTCCTGGGTCGGACTTCCTCCGTTCCAGCTGTGCAAATTTGACCCGACGGCGGTCATGGTAATGGCGCCGATCGCGCTTGCGACGATGATGGAACATATCGGCGATATGTCGGCGATCTCCGCGACGGTCGGAGAAAATTTCCTTGCGGATCCGGGACTGCACCGGACGCTGGTCGGCGATGGTATCGCAACATCTCTGTCGGCACTCGTTGGCGGTCCTGCCAATACGACTTACGGTGAAAATACGGGCGTTCTGGAATTAAGTCGTGTTCATGACCCGCGTGTCATCCGGATTGCAGCTGTCTTTGCTGTGATTCTGAGCTTTATTCCGAAGATGGCAGAGGTCATCGGTTCGATGCCGTCTGCAATCATCGGCGGCGTTAGTTTCATGCTATACGGTATGATCTCCGCGATCGGTGTCCGCAACGTGGTCGAAAACCAGGTGGATTTAACCAAATCCAGGAACTTGGTAATCGCTGCGGTGATTCTGGTCTGCGGGCTGGGATTCTCCGACGGTCTGACCTTTGAGGTGGCAGGAACTTCGGTTACTCTGACAGGTCTTGCGATCGCAGCGATTGCGGGCGTTCTGCTCAATGTGATTCTTCCGGGTAATGATTACCAGTTCGGCAAGAATTTACAGGGCGACATCAACCGCGGTGTGGCGATCAATCCGAATCCGAAGAAACGGCAGGAATAAAAAACGCAAAAATTTTCAGTTCTAAAATTAGGACGAACCATTTCAGATGTATAATCCGCCTGCATTTCCACATACTACCCATAAGACACACGATATGGCAAACGTGGTATGCAGGAGGAAGAATCATGAAAGCTACAGGAATTGTGAGAAGAATCGATGATCTGGGTCGCGTTGTCATCCCGAAAGAGATACGCCGGACGCTGCGCCTTCGGGAAGGGACGCCGCTTGAGATATTCACGGACCGCGAGGGCGAGATTATATTGAAAAAATATTCACCGATGGTGGAGCTGGCGGCATTTGCCGTGCAGTACGCGGAGGCGATGGCGCAGTCCACGGGGCTGATGGTCTGCATCGCGGACCGGGATCAGATCATCGCGGTATCCGGGGGACCAAAGAAGGAATATTACCAGAAGACGATCAGCCGGGCGCTGGAGCTGGCAGTCTCCGAACGTCAGAATATCTGTGCGGCGCGGGGAGAAAAAGCATTTATCCCGATCACCTCGGATGAGGTGGAGGAGAGCAGCGCCGAGGTAATTGTGCCGATTTTGAGCGAGGGAGATGCGATCGGGGCGGTGATTCTCCTCAGCCGGGAGGCAAAGCAGGCGCTTGGAGGGGCGGAGATGAAGCTGGCAGCGACGGCAGCCGGATTTCTGGGACGTCAGATGGAAGGATAAAAAAAGATAAATGAGATAAATCTGCCTGGAAACAGGCGGTGAGAGAAAAAAGAAGACGGGATCGATGGAAAACGTAAAGAGAGATAAAACTCCTGGGCGGTTGTCCATCGATCCTGTTTTTGATAGTCCTGTATTTGATAAAAACTTGTATTTGATATAACAGATATATCGAAAAACAGACGAAAGCGCAAGAAAGTTCACAGATACTC
The DNA here is from genome assembly GCF_003461685.1 of Clostridium sp. AF12-41. NCBI lineage: Bacteria > Bacillati > Bacillota > Clostridia > Eubacteriales > Clostridiaceae > Clostridium > Clostridium sp. AF12-41. Next base: position 134,960 of record NZ_QTXO01000006.1, read on the forward strand.
CATGATTTTTCACAGAAAAAGCACAGCAAGGCGCACGACAAACGCATGAGTAAATAAATTGTGAACACGCCCCCTTTTTTGTTAAAATTAAGAAAGAGAGGTTATATAGTGAAACTTCGAGATATTTCATAAAAGAGCTGTCTGATGACGAGAAAGTCGGACAGCTCTTCTTATGTTTAGCTTTTTATGTGTACAGTGGAAAGGGTTCCGCTGTTATTTTTTTGCTTTGACACGGTCTCCGCGCTCTGGAAGCAGAAAGATACAGATTAAAGAACTGATAAACAGCATGCTTGGATAGAACAGAAGCGGCATGACCTCAAAGGCAGACAGTTCATAGCCCAGCTCATGAACCGCCGATAATGCTACCAGCATCTGAGCACCGTAAGGCAGGATTCCCTGGGAGATACAGGAAAAGGTATCCAGAAGGGAGGCTGTCTTTCTGGCACTGATGCCATAATCTTCAGAAATTTCCTTTGCAATAGGGTTGGCCATAACGATAGCTACTGTGTTATTGGCAGTTGCGATATCCAGCAGGGTAACTAAAAGGCCGACACCAAACTGACCGCCGCGTTTTCCGCGGAAGATGCGATGAATAACGTTAAGAAGAACATCGAAGCCACCGTTTTCACGGATCAGTGCGCACATAGCTGCAACTAAGATGGCAACCATACTGGTCTCAAACATGCCGGAAGTGCCGGACCCCATGTTGGTAAGCATTTCCCAGGGAGTAGTCTGGCCGGAGCCCAGCATAATGATGGCACCGGATACGATTCCGACTAACAGAACGACAAATACCTGAATACCGGCAATGCCGCCTGCTAATACCAGAAGATAGGGGATCAGCTGAATCAGGTTGTATGGTTTTATGATGGCAGCTCCCGGATCCTGATGGAAGGAAACGACCAGGATAAGTGCCAGGGAAGCGATGGCAGCCGGAAGTGCGATGCCGAAGTTCTCACGGAATTTATCCTTCATAGCACATCCCTGACCGTTGCAGGCTGCGATGGTTGTATCGGAGATGAAAGAGAGATTATCTCCAAACATGGCACCGCCGATGACAGATGCGACGCAAAGGGCCAGAGAGAAACCAGAGGTCTCAGATACGGCAGTGGCAATCGGAACAATCAGGGTGATGGTTCCAACGGAGGTTCCCATGGAAGTAGAGACAAAGCACGCTACCACAAAGAGAACAGCAACGGAAAAACGGGCCGGGATAAGAGACAGCATCAGATAAGCAACGCTTTCAGCACTGCTTCGTCCTACGACACCGACAAAGGTTCCGGCTGTCAGGAAGATGAGAAGCATGGTGATGATGTTCTTATCTCCGATGCCTTGCCCCATCAGCTCCAGTTTCCGGTCAAAGGAAAGAGAACGGTTCTGGAAACAGGCCGTCAGGATCGCAAGCATAAATGCGACAACAATCGGAATGTTGTAAAAGCCCATCGGGATCTTCATGATATATTCTGACCAGATTCCTAGCCCCAGATAAAAGATCAGAAATACAGCGATAGGCAGAAGGGAAGATAGTTTTTGCTTTTTCATAATAATTTTCAGCCTTTCTATATGTTTGCCGTAATAGACCGGATATACATTATTTGATCTTACCATAAGAATGGGATTCAGGCAAGTAAAGAAGACAGTGTAACTGTAACGAAAAGGTTGACGAAAGCCTGTAAAAACGATATTCTGAAAGACGGAGAAAAGCATGCAAAAACGATAGAAAATATGATCGGAAATGTGATAAAAGCACAAGGGATTTCACAGATACTACACGGGTTTTCACCAAAAAATCACAGTGTGAAGTGCTTGCGTGTGCTTCACACTATGATTTTGGCGATGCTTCGCATTTAAAATCGGAATAATCTGCTGCCTAAACGGCATCGTACGGAATTTTCAGTTTAGAAAATTCCTATTTGCGAGTCGTAACGATTGTCGGTTCGGAATGTGAGGAAAAGTGCAAAAAACCTTGACAAAGCAAGGAGAAATGTATATAAATGTAAAGTAAGATTTGCGGGCATGTACGAAGAAAACTAAGAGGATTCATGTGCAAAGATATAAGCTAGGAGGAATATACGATGAACAAGACAGAATTAATCGCAGTTGTAGCTGAGAAAGCAGAGCTTTCCAAGAAAGACGCAGAGAAGGCAATCAAGGCTTTCACAGATGCAGTATCCGAGGAACTGGTTAAGGGCGGAAAGATTCAGCTGGTTGGCTTTGGTACTTTTGAGGTAGCTGAGAGAGCAGCTAGAGAGGGAAGAAACCCGAAGACCGGCGAGACCATGCCGATCGCAGCTTCCAAGACTCCGAAGTTCAAAGCTGGTAAAGCATTAAAGGATATGGTAAACGCATAATTATCTCAGACATATATGTGTGACAGACAGCCCTTCGTGATGAAATATCATGGAGGGCTTTAGTATTATAGGAGCGAAGGGATTCCGCCAGGATATGAAAGTGCCCTGCAAGGGGGTATGGAAAGGAAAAATATGAGGCTAGATAAGTATTTGAAAGTGTCCCGCATCATCAAGAGAAGAACCGTAGCCAATGAAGCGTGTGACAGCGGACGAGTGATGCTGAATGATAAAGTGGCAAGAGCCAGTGCAGAGGTTAAGGTTGGGGATGTGATTGAAATTGCCTTCGGCAATAAATCGGTGAAGGTCCGCATTACAAGCGTACAGGAGACCATCCGCAAGGAAGATGCCAAAGAAATGTTTGAATACCTGTAAAAATCCAAGAGACGTCAGTAAAAGGCGCGGAGGACGAAATGCCAAGAAATATAGAGCGGGATGAAAAAGAGGCGATGCGCCGGAAAGAACAGCTGATGGAAGCTGGATTCAGGCTGTTTTCGCAATATGGGATCGAGAATGTCAGTTTACAGAGGGTGGCGGACGCTGCGGAAGTGGGCGTTGCGACCCTATATAACTATTATCAGACGAAGGTCAAGCTTGTGATAGCGATCAGCGGAAAAATCTGGGGCGATCTCTGGAAGGAGATTCTGGAAGAAAAGGGACCGGAGATATTTGAATCATTCACGGCGTATCAGTACATTGAGTTTTATACGGACCAGATCATCCGGATTTATCGGGAACGCCCGGAAATACTCCGGTTCAGTAATAACTATAAAAACTTTATCTCCCGGGAGAAAGTCAAGGGGGAAGCGCTGGCTGAACATCTGGATGTTTTGAAGCCGGCAGGAGCGCTGTATCATAAGTTCTATGAGCAGGCGAGGAGCGATAAAAGCATCCGGACCGATATCCCGGAGCAGCAGTTATTTACAAGCGTTGCGATTGCGATGCTGGCGGTGGCTGAGCGCTATGCACAGGGAATTGTGTGGGCGGACGATCACAAGGAAGACCACACGCAGGAACTGGAATTTTTAAAAGGAATGCTCCTGACATGGTGCAGAACCCCGGAGAACCTGGGAAAACAATGATATAAAGAACGGAAATAAAAAAAGAAGTCAAGAGAATGAGGTGCCCCCTCAAAGTTAGACTTTTACGAGACGACTTCGGTCGTCTCGTTTTTCTTTATGCGCTTAAAAGAACAGATTCTGTCTTGAATTTGTGAGAGTTGATTATTATAATATAAATATAGTGACGACTCATTTGTGTATACACACTTTATGACGGATAATCAACATTTCGAGAATGAGAGGAAAAAGCGTATGAGAAGGAGAAAAAGAAGAATCCTGGCAGCAGGAATGGTGGTAGTGATAACGTGCAGTTCATATGGCTCTGTGCCTAGAGTTTATGCGAACACGAATTTTTATCAGATCAGGGAGATCGAGAGTTTATCGGAACAGGTTCTGTATCAGAAAGTTCCCTATGGCACCCGGTATCAGGATCTGGAGATGCCGGACAGCATAGACGTTTTTGTCAGCGGGGGGGGGGCAAAATGAAGATGTGCCTGACGCAGGGAACGATGAGAATGTAGCTGCGTTTGCCAACCGCACAGATGATGATGCCGTGCTGGAAAAACTGGACAGCGAAGAGAAGGGAGAAAACGAAGATACCGAAGGAAAAGATGCTGGAGAGAATAGCAAAGACAAAAGCGAAGGTGGAGAGGGCTTAGAGAAAGCGGAATCCGGTTCAGGTGAACAGGGAGATTCTGGGAAAGATGGAAATTCGGCGGAAAATGGGGACTCTCAGGATGAAAATGCAAATCCGGGGAACGGTGAATCCGATGAGAAAGACGATTCCGGTAAGACAGATTCTGGTTCTTCAGGTGGAAATGCAGATTTGAATGAAGAGGGCAGTTCTTCGAACGGAAAAACGGATGAACCGAGGGAAGATGTCAAGACGGATGAGAAGACCGAGGAAGAGATTGACGAAAAGGAAGGTTTCTGGCGAAAAGTAAAGGTGCGCTGGGTTCTGGATGCAGAAGAGAGCCAGGCATCCCGTTATGATGGAGAAAATCCGGGTATCTACCTGTTCCGTGCAGAGCTGAAAAGCAGCAATTATGAGGTAGATGAGGACGAACTTCCAGTGATCCAGATCACGGTCCTGGAAGAAGAGCAGGCGAAAACGACGCTGGAATTTGCACCGTTGGAAGAATCCATCGCCGATCAGCTTCTCCCGCTGGGAAGCAAGGAATCCGACATCCGGTTCCCGGAGACTCTTACCGTGCGTGAGACGATGGGAGAAGAAACCACCGAGCGGACTTTGTCGGGTATCACGTGGAAACTGGATGCGGAAAACAGCGACTATTCTGAATTTCAGGGCGGACTGGCACCGGAGGACTATTTTGACCGCTTCGATGAGGACGGTGAACCAGAAGAAACTGAAGAAAAGACCTGGGAGGGCTACGATAAAGCCAATGAAGAATACAATGGGGCGATCTATACCTATATTCCGGTGATTCCGGAAAGCGAAGAGATACCGGAAGACACTGCTTTGCCGGAGATCCATGTGCAGGTGGGAGACGCGGGGATTGCGTTGTATGCAGATGAAGGAATCACGGGAAAAGGTACGAAAGAGTATCCCTATGTGATTTGTAATGTAAAACAGTGGTTTACTGTTATGGGTGAAAACCAAAAGAATCAATATAATGGAAATCAATCCTCTGGTGTAAGTAAATATATTAGATTGGGGGCTGATATCGATCTAAGCGGTGAGTCGTGGGAGTCAAGAACACTAACGGCTGGTTTAGATGGTAATGGATATGAGCTGAGTGGAATTTCGCAGCCGTTGTTTAATGTTTTGGCGGGAACTGTTAAAAATTTGATTTTGTCCAATGTGACCATTACGGGAGATGGAAAGCATGTAGGAGCGATTGCGAGAACTGTAGGTGCTGATTCGCAGATTGAAAATTGTTATATCAGTGGCAGTCTTGCTACTACAGGAAATTGTGCCGCAGGTGGATTAATTGGACAGGTTCAGTCGGGGACGCTGGAAATTCAAAATTGTATTGTTAATGCAGAGATTGAAAACAAAGATAATAATAATAGGGAGTCTTTAGCTGGAGGCTTGGTTGGTTCGGTTAAAGTGAAAAATGGCACGCAGTTGAATATTATGAACTGTATTGCAATGGGAAGTGTTTCGACAAATTCAGGTCGCGGTGCAGGTGGATTAGTTGGTGGACAAGGAAAAACAGTTACAATTAATAAGAGCGCAGCATTGCAAGAAGAGATTTCCACAAACAGTTCGCAATACTATGTAGATAGAATTTTTGGCTATTTCGGTGATTATCAAGTTCATGTAGTTGGTGGACGAAATTTCGCCTATCAGGGTATGAGGGTTAAATGTGGTGAAACCCTTCTTGATAAAGAGAATGATAAAGATAGAAAATGGCCAGAGTTGCATCGTGGCGAGAGTGTTTTCAAACCAGACCTTTTAACAACCAATTTCTGGAAAAACACGATTGGCTGGGGAAGTGATGCGGAAAACTGGGAATTTGCCGCTAATCAGCTTCCGACGCTAAAGATGCAAAGAGATAATAAAGAAGTAATTATATTCTCCGGCACAGACATACCAGAGTATCTTGAGGCAACCGAGATAAAAACAGGCTCAGTAAAGTCTGGAGAAACCGGAATCGCAGACGCGGAGATTACTTTTAAGAAGGGCAGCAGCGAGAAAAAGGTGAAAACGGATTCAGAAGGAACCTTTTGCATTGATCTTGCCAATGGAGACTATGACGTAACGATCAAAAAGACTGGATATCTTACGGTTAAGAAAAAAGTTACGATTTCGGATGCCGATCCAGAAGCTCTTGATTTCACCATGGAAACAAACCCGGTTTCCATGATTTCGGGACAAACGGTGACAGGAACTTTCCAGACAACAGATGCGGACACCGCCATGGCAGATGGAGAGATTGCGCTTACGTATACCGGAAATGAAGATTTACGGTTGGAGGATTTTAAACTTTCATCCGAGGAAGATGGAACGGCATATGACGGAGTTACACTTCTTGCAGTGAATACTGAAAATGGAACTAGCAGTATTAAGATTCAATTTGCTAAATCGCTGAATCTTGGCAATACGAATGAAATAACCTTATATGTCCATTACAAGGGAAGTTCGATTGGTTCGATTGTGCTGAAAAAAGAGGTAAACCTTGTTCGGCTTGCGGCACCTGAGAATGTCAAATGGGATGAGATAGTAAAAGGAAAGGCCGTCTGGCGTCCGGTTACGAATGCATTGGGTTATAAAGTACAGCTCTATAAGGATGGTTCAGCACTGGGGGGTCCGGTAACACTTGGGGCGGATACAGCTGGTTACGATTTTACCGCCCAGATTGCAGAGGGCGGAATCTATACGTTTGGAGTTCAAGCAACGGGAGATGGTTCAACCTATGGTGACAGCGAGGAGACGAAGAGTGGAAATTATGAATTTTCAGAGCAGACCTTAGAGGATGTCAAAACAGCGGCACGGGCAGCGCTGCAGGCGATGACAGTGACAAATGAGACAACAGCGAATGAAATTTTGCAGGTTGTACAGAACGTTATCACAAATCAAAAAATTCATGCGGACTGGTCCGCTGAAGAAGGGTTCCATCTAACACCAGCAACGGATGGCAAAGAACCGGGACAAAACGGAAGTATCACGGGAATGATTGTTTTGAGCGATACCTCTGAGGGCGCGTCAACAGAAACAATCGAAATAAATCTTCCAATCGCGGCGAAGTATGCAATTACCTTTGCATCCGGACGCCAGGATTCACAGGGAGATGCGCCGACCCTGGGAAATGCCGCAGCCGGAACTGTGATTACGCTTCCGGAGAATACCTTTAAGGTATATGGCATGAATTTTAAAGGCTGGAGTGACGGAAGTACTACATATGCCAGCGGTGCAGATTATACAATGCCAAATAGAAATGTAGCATTTAAGGCGGTATGGGTGCAGGATCAGTGGGATGGAATAACGGCTGTGGAACCGACCAAAGACGAACATGGTTATTATCAAATTAGTACAGGGGCAGAGCTTGCGTATTTTAGAAATACGAAGATTTCAAACTGGAAAGCGAAACTGATGTGCGATATTGATATGGGCGGTCACGAGTTTACTTCGATTCCTAATGCCGGAGCTGAATTTGATGGATGCGGACATATGATTCGAGGCTTGAATGCGGTCGGCGAAGTTTATGTGGGATTGTTTCGAGCAATTTCTTCGAATTGTGAAATTAAGAATCTGACCATAGAAAATGCGGTGGTTAAAGCTTCCCGCGATGGGGCGAGAGTCGGCATCCTGGTTGGTGATGTATATGGTTCTCTGACGGTAGAAAATTGTTACGTCAGTGGAACAATCGAAACTGCAGATGGAACGAATAAGATTGAATCGGCAGGTGGTTTGATTGGAAATGTAAGGGGGAAGTATAATTATTCGGTAAATATTAAGTCCTGCTATGCAGATGCTGAAATCAAGGGAACCGCCAGCAGTGGCTTTGCAGGTGGTTTGGTCGGTTGGACCGGTGGAAGTACAACAATTGACAACAGCTATGCAGTTGTGGATATGGACGTTGAAGCGGGAAATTCTATTGGCGGACTGGTAGGATGCGGAAATGACAGTAAAGTAAAGATCTCCCACAGCTACGCGGCAGGCGAAGCTCTGCCCAAAAATCCCATTGGCGCATCCGTGGCAGGCATTTCCGCCAACGGTTCGATTTCCTCTTGTGTCAGCATTTTCCCGGAGATGCGATCGCTCAACCGGATTGGCGGAACAACGGGAAGCTGCCGGGATAACTACGGCTTTGCCGGCACAGTTGCGAGAAAATCAGATGGAACGATTTTGACCCCGGATCCAGATACGATGGGGGCAGACAAGCTATATGGAGCGGACGCAACGGCGGAAGACCTGAAAGATCCGGAATTTTATAAAAAGCTGGGCTGGAATTTTGATTCTACCTGGACGATGGATTCAACCGGCGAGTATGCTTTCCCGATTCTGAAAAACCAGACTTTACGTCCGGATCTGACGCTGGATCTGACACCTTCGGTTACCGGAATTACGCTGGATAAGACCAATGAGACGATTTACCCGAGAGGAAGCGTCCGGCTCACTGCGACCGTCGATGTGGTAAACGGAGCGTCCAGAGATGTGGAGTGGAAAAGCAGTGATCCGGCAGTCAAGGTAGAGGACGGACGGGTAACTGCTGCGGATGTGGCAAAAGCGGGAATCTATACGATCACGGCCACCAGCGTGGCGGATTCTTCCAAGGAGGCAGTATGCAATCTGACAGTTGATACGGCGGAGCACACCGTTACAGTAGAACGGGAGAATACGATAAACTCCCTGAATGCAGTCGTGAAAGCGTATGCATCCATGGATGATGCAAAAAAGGGAACAAATCCAATTCCTACGACAGGTAGTGAAACTAGTACATTTACATTTTCACAGAAAGCCGGAGAAAAAGTTTACCTTGCATTTACGGGTCTGGATCGGGATGATATCGTAAGCAAAGTAACAATTACCGATGGGAATGATTCAAATGTGGATGCGGCAATTTGCAATCTGGAGAATCCAACGGTGTATTGCTTTACGATGCCGTGTTCAAATGCCTCCGTACAGGTTTCCTATGCGGAAAATATGAACGCGTACCAGTACACCTGGTTCGTAGGGCAGGAATGGGGTACCTGGGGAACAACGGCAGCCTTTGAAACCAGGGAGTGGAGTGGAGGCGACCATATTGGTTCTCTGAAAGTAACAAAGATTATCAATGGCAAGCGGTTTAAAGAATTTAATATAAAATCAATGTCGCTGTATAAGAAAGGTTCAGTTACACCGAACAAGGTAAATAGTAGAGCAGAACTTAAAAAGAACGGCGATTATTACATCGAAAAAGATAATACAACCGGTCTCCCGACTCTCTATGTATACTTAGATGGACCGGGCATGGTAGCTGTGGATATCGAGGTCCAGGATGATCTGAATGCAGTATTTTCAATTACGCAGAAGCTGGAAAGCAGTTCTTATTATACGTTGGACAAGATTACGGCAAAAGCCGGGGAGCTGGTAACGGCGACCTTGACAGATGCAGGTGTTGAGCAGATGAAGGAGATGCAGAACAAGAATGCATGCCTTACATACAGCGGTGGTTTACTTATAGTTGTTTACCCGCCGAAATTTACCGAATCAGGCGGCAAATGGACCGCTTCCTTTAAGATGCCGGCGCAGGATGTTGAGACACATGTGTATTTTGGGGACAAAGATAAGGTTGCACTGAATGGTACGGATAAAGAGGTTGATTACGATGGCACGCCGAAGTCTGTTGGGGATGGAATTCAGGCAACCATAGGCGAATATGATCTTTCGGAACAGTTTCAGGGTCAGTATGAGGTGCACTATGAAGGTGTGAATGGAACCGTTTATTCCAGCATGACACCGCCGACCAATGCGGGAATGTATTCCTGTAGGATTAAGATCCCGGACAGTAACGTAAATTATAAGAGTGATCCGATTACAGTGCGCCTGACGATCAAAAAAATAGGAACAAAGACCCCGAAAGCACCGCAGGCAGCAGCGTGGACAGACACCAGCGTGACCCTGAAAGCGCCGTCTGCATTTGTGGATGGAACCGCGATTCCGGCGGGATATGAACTGGAATACTGCGCGGATCAGGGAGAATGGCAGGATTCACCGGTATTTACCGGGCTGACACCGGAAACAACTTACAAGTTCTATGTGAGACTCAAAGAGGGTGTTAATACGATGGCATCAGCAGCCAGCGAGGCGGTCGCGGTCCAGACAAAGAAAGCATCGTCTGCCCCGTCCAATCCGACGAAACCGGATCCATCGAATCCGACCCCGTCTACTCCAGGCAATCCGCAGGGAACGGCCACTTCCGGCCGCGACAGAAGTACCAGCACATGGGTAAAAGAGAGCACCGGATGGCGCTACCGCCTGTCAAATGGTACATATCTGTCGGGAAGCCTGGTCCTAGATCCGGCGACCGGCAGGCAGGTTGAACAGGTTGTGTGGAAACAGCTCCGGGGCGCATGGTGGGCGTTTGGAGCCGACGGATATATCCGGACGGGCTGGGTCTATGATTACAGCGCAGGCGAATGGTACTATGTGGACGAAAACACAGGCATGCGGACGGGCTGGTATCTGGATCCGCAGGACGGCAGATGGTATTATCTGGATCCGGCAACGGGAGAGATGCTGACGGAGTGGCAGCTGATTCCGGATTTAGGATATGTATACTTAAATCCGTATGCACCGCAGCCGACCTGGGCGTATGATGAAGCATTAAAAACCTGGGTTTACATGGAGGGTGCAGGGCGTCCATACGGCTCCCTTTATATGGCTGAGTGGACACCGGACGGCTATTATGTAAATGCAGACGGTGTCTGGGAACCGGCCAGATAATCATTCATAAACCGGAAAACCTCCCAATATATTTAACAATAGGCAGCTATAGGCTATAAGTTAGATAAATTGGGAGGTTTTTTGCATGGAAGAAAAATTGGATGCCAGACCTCACAAGCTGGAGCTTCTGAACCGGGAAAAGGGGAGTGTGACGGGGATCCAGGATGTGGTGTCATTTGATGAGAACCAGATGATTCTCGATACAAACATGGGGCTTCTGACGGTGCGTGGGAAGGCGCTGCATGTGAGCCGTCTGACGTTGGAAAAGGGCGAAGTGGATATTGAGGGCGAGTTTGAAAGCTTTTCGTATTCCTGCAACGAGTCCCACCGGAAATCGCAGGAGTCGTTCTTTGGACGGCTGTTTCGTTAGGCGGTGGCGGATGAGCGGGACGGTGAGAGGGGAAATATGGCTGCTTGGCGGCAGTGTGTGTACGGGAATCGCGCTGATGATGATGTATGACGGGCTTAGGATCTTCCGGTGGCTGGTACGGCACGGCTCATTTTGGACAGGCATGGAGGATGCGGCGTATTGGCTCTTTGCCAGCTTTGCGACGTTCCGGCTTTTGTTCGGGCAGAATGACGGAGTTCTGCGCGGCTATGCGGTGGCGGGCGTGCTCGGCGGCATGGTGTTTTATGACCGGACGGGCAGCCGTCTTTTGTTTGCGGTATTGAAAAAATGCAGCGGATGGATTAAAATGAAAAGAAGAGGCAAAAAAAGCCAGAAGACCGGAAAGAAACGTACAACAAGGGGACAGGCAGAAAACATGGAAAGGAAGTGAGATGAGAATGCGTAGACAGATGTCGGAAGGCAGACCGGGTGGAAATGTGCGGAAAAAGAAAAAGGATAATTTAAACAACCGGATGGCGCTGGTGGGCGTTACGATGGTAGTGCTGAGTCTGGCGGTTGCCGTGCACATCAAGGGCATCGATCTCAAGGAAAAGGATAGGAGTTATTCAATTCGTGAGGAAAATCTGGAGGCGCAGGTTGCGAAAGAAGAAGAACGTGCCAAACAGCTTGAGGAATACCGCGTATACGTGCAGACCAAGCAGTATATCGAGAAGGTAGCGAAGGAGAAGCTGGGGCTTGTAAACCGCAATGAGATCCTGCTCAAGCCGTCGAATCCGAATTAGACTTGCAGCACATCATAGAATGCCTGGAGTATGGCACACGGGGGAGCAGTGTTCATAGATAGGTCGGAAAATGTCGAAGTTTTCCCTGGTTTTGCTCTGTCCGTTTGACAAATATTTCTCTCCAGCCTGTATATAATGGCGTTATACAGGTTAGGAGGGATTTTTTGTGCTTAAACGGAGAACTTTACATAGAGATATGGCGGATGTCAACGTCTACACGGCAAGACGTTTAAAGAGCATGGCACTGTCGCTGGGCGGTCTGGCGCAGGCGTTTGCGGATGAGATCGGCGGGCAGGGGCATCTGACGAAGGAGGACGGGCTGGCGGCAATGCAGACGGCGGCGTCGGCGGTATGCGGCGATTGTACACGGTGCAACCTGTATTATGGCAGCCGCCGGGACGACAGTTATTATCTCTATTATCTGCTTCGGACGTTCGAGCAGAAAGGGAAAATCGACCTGGAGGACATGCCTCGCCTGTTTCATGAGATCTGTTCCCAGAGAGAGGCATATTTGCGGGAATTGAACCGGAGTCTCGGGCGGGCGACGATGAATCTGGGGTGGAAAAACCGTTTTCTGGAAAGCCGGGACGCGGTGATCGTCCAGTTCCGGGAGCTGGCGGCGATTCTGGAGGAATTTTCCAACCAGATGGAACAGGCGGCGGATGTGACGGCATCTTGGGAGGAGATGCTTTCAGGGATGCTCCGCAGAAGCCATCTGCGCGTGGACAACATGCTGGTGCTTCAATATGAAAATCAGCAGAAGGAGGCGTTTCTCACACTCCGCAGCGTCAACGGGCGATGCATGACGGCGCGGGATGTGGCGGAACTTCTGGGACGCGCGATCGCCGGAAGCCACTGGAGTGTGGCGAAAGACAGCAAAAGCCTGATCACCCGCAATGCGGCGACCTTCCGTTTTGTGGAAGAAGGTAAATACCGGGTGGTGTACGGCATGGCGTGCAGCCCCAGGGAGGGTGAACCGATTTCAGGCGATACGTGTACGGTGCAGACCGGACTTCCGGGGCAGGTGATTATGAGCCTGTCGGACGGCATGGGAAGCGGCAGAAGCGCCAGTGAGGACAGCGAGAAGGTCATTGAGCTGACCCAGCGCTTGCTGGAGACGGGATTTTCGGCACGATCGGCGCTCAAATTGGTAAATACGGTGCTTTTGCTGGCAGGCACGGAGCAGAATCCGGCAACAATCGATCTATGTTGTATCGATCTGGGGACAGGTGTGCTGGAAGCGATGAAGCTGGGCGCGGTGCCGACCTTTATTCTGGGGCGTGAGGGTGTTGAGTTTCTGGAAGCAGGCGGACTGCCGATGGGAATTGTACAGAACGCGGAGCCGGTTCTGATGTCGCGGAAAATGTGGGACGGCGAGAAAATCATTATGATAAGCGACGGTATTCTCGAAGCGATGCCGGGGGAACACAAGGAAGAGACGTTCATGGAATTTGTATCAAACCTTTCCGGCGGCAACCCGCAGGAACTGGCAGAACAGATCCTGGCGTTTGCGTCCGGGCTTTCGGACGGGGGTGTGGTGGATGACTGTACAGTGTTGGTCGGGACGGTGCTGGAACGTGGGTAGTTACTGTTTACGGGTAGGCACTTTTGGAACCGAAAGTGCCGTAAGAAAACGCGGTGGCAGCAGGAATTTGCCGTATTTAAATGCGAAGCCACGGCAAATTCCGTTACTGGGCACGTATGCGTGAACAGTAACCGTGGGTAAACGGTAGAATCTGGCAGGTTGAGAAATAAGGGGAGATCCGTTATACTGTGAAGGTATTGAACAGTTACGAGTGGATTTATTTTTAAGAGGGATAAAAAGAAATATAAAAGAATGCAGAAACAAACAGAAATTTATATGAGACAAAATCATATGGCCAGGCCGGGGGATGGCGTTCTGGTCGGTTTATCCGGGGGAGCGGATTCCGTCGGTCTTTTGCTGGTGCTCTGGAAGCTGCGGGAGACGTTTCAGATTTCCCTGCGGGCGCTCCATGTCCATCACGGGCTGCGCGGCGCGGAGGCGGATCGGGACGCGGCATTTTCACGGATGCTGTGTGAACGGCTGGAAGTTCCTTTTTATGAGTTCCGTATCGATGCGGCGAAAGAGGCGCTTGACCGGAAATGTTCCGTCGAGGAGGCGGGACGGCAGGCGCGGTACCGCCTGTATGAGGAGACGGCGCTTGCGTGGGAGGAAGAGATGTGTCCGGATTTGACATCGGAGAATGCGGGGGAAAAAGAGGCGGCAGCCGCCCGGGTTCACATCGCCACCGCCCACCATGCGGATGATAATGCGGAAACGGTTCTTTTTAACCTGTTCCGCGGAAGCGGTCTGACCGGGCTTTCCGGCATTGCTCCGGTGCGGGGGCGCATCATCCGTCCTCTTCTCTGGGCGCGGCGAAGCGAGATTCAGACCTGGCTGCGGCAGCAGGGACAGGACTGGGTCGAGGACTCGACGAACCAGGAGAGTGAATACAGCCGCAATTGGCTTCGGAATGAACTGCTTCCGGCGGTAGAAGAGCGCCTGAATGCACAGGCAGTCCGTCATATCGACCAGGCGGGCAGACGCATCCGGCAGGCAGATGCCTATCTGGAAGAGGTGGCAGAAGAATGGCTTCAAAAGCATGCACCGGACGGAAAGGCGGATGCCAAAGCGCTGGCAGAACAGGCGGAGATTGTGCAGGGTTATATCGTGCGGCGGCTGTTTTTAAAGAGCAAAATGCCGCTCTGGGACGTGACGGAGACGCATGTGCAGGCGGTTCGGGAACTTCTGTACCAGGGAACCGGAAAGAGTATTTCGCTGCCGCATGGGTTCCGGGCGGTAAATATATATGGATTTCTTGAAGTGCGCCCGCTTAGTCATCCAGGGGAAAGAAAAGGGGGTTTGCTTCCGGGCATCCAGAATGAGAATCTTTTGCAGATGCATACTTTCCCCTGTGAAAATGGGGATGAATTTCCGAAAAACCAGTATACGAAATGGTTTGACTATGATAAAATAAAAGGTACCTTATCGCTGAGACACCGGCAGCCGGGGGATTACCTGACATTGCCGTCCGGCGGTCGGAAGACGCTGAAATCCTGGATGATCGATGAGAAAATTCCGAGACAGGAGCGGGAGGAAATCTGGCTTTTGGCGGAAGAAAAACATATCCTGTGGATAGTGGGGCACCGGATCAGCGCATATTATAAGATAACAGAACAGACAAAAACCATCCTTGAGGTGGAATTTAACGGAGGAAAAAGCAGTGGCTGATAAGATTCGTGTATTATTAACGGAAGAAGAAGTAAACAAGAAGATCAGTGAAGTGGCAGCACAGATCAACAAAGATTATGAGGGAAAGGAAGTCCACCTGATCTGTATCTTAAAGGGCGGCGTATTCTTTACCTGTGAACTGGCAAAACGCCTGACTATTCCGGTTTCCCTGGATTTCATGTCTGTATCCAGCTACGGTTCCGACACCAAGTCAAGCGGTGTGGTAAAGATTATCAAGGATCTGGACGAGCCGCTGGAGGGCAAGAATGTCATCATCGTGGAGGACATCATCGATTCCGGACGCACCCTGGCATATCTGATCGAGGTATTAAAACAGAGAAATCCGAAAAATATCGAGCTGTGCACCCTGCTTGACAAGCCGGAGCGCCGTGTGAAAAAACAGGTTCAGGTTAAATATACCTGCTTTACAATCCCGGATGAGTTTGTCGTAGGTTACGGCCTGGATTACGATCAGAAATACCGCAACCTGCCGTACATCGGTGTTGTGGAAGTATAAGGAGGAAGCCAGTTGAAACAACGTCAGTCGATGGGAGGCGTGGGGCTTCTGATCCTCATGCTGCTCGTTATCATGTTTTTCTCGTTGAAAGTCCCTGGAATGGCGACGGAGCGGGAATTAAGCTATCCGGAGTTCATGGTATATCTGGAAAATAAGACCGTAGAGAGTGCACAGATCCGCCCGAACCGCGAGGTGCCGACCGGTGAGGTTGTTTTTGAGACAACCTCCGGCGACCGGGAGGAATTCAATGTGCTGGACGTGAAGGAAGTAGAGATGGCGCTTCGCAAGGCGGGGGTTCCGTACACGACCACCAGCGTCCGCCAGGACAGCTATTTTATGACGGTGATCCTGCCGATCGCTTTGTCCGCAGGCGTCCTGATTTTCCTGTTTATGTTTATCAATTCCCGTTCCGGCGGCGGGGCAAATGCCAAGATGATGAATTTTGGACGCAGCCGTGCCCGGATGGTATCGACCAGCAAGGTCAACTTTACCAAGGTTGCCGGTCTGGAAGAGGAGAAGGAGGAACTGGAGGAGATCGTAGATTTCCTGAAAAATCCGCAGAAATACACCGGTGTCGGGGCGCGCATCCCGAAAGGCGTGATCCTAGTCGGACCTCCAGGAACTGGTAAAACCTTGCTTGCTAAGGCCGTAGCGGGCGAGGCGGGTGTCCCGTTCTTCTCGATTTCCGGTTCGGATTTTGTTGAAATGTTCGTCGGTGTCGGTGCATCCCGTGTCCGCGACTTGTTTGAGGAAGCCAAGAAAAATGCCCCGTGTATTGTCTTTATCGATGAGATCGATGCGGTTGCCAGACAGCGTGGTACCGGCATGGGCGGCGGCCACGACGAGCGCGAGCAGACGCTCAACCAGCTCCTGGTTGAGATGGATGGTTTCGGCGTCAATGAGGGCATCATTGTCATGGCGGCGACGAACCGCGTGGATATTCTCGACCCGGCGATTCTGCGTCCGGGCAGATTTGACCGAAAGGTGGCAGTCGGACGACCGGATGTCAAGGGTCGCGAGGAGATTCTCGGCGTCCATACGAAAGAAAAACCGCTGGGCGAGGATGTGGATTTACACCGCATCGCGCAGACAACCGCTGGATTTACCGGAGCCGATCTGGAAAACCTGATGAATGAGGCGGCGATCAATACCGCAAAAGAGGGACGTAAGTTCCTGACCCAGACGGATATTGAGAAAGCCTTTATTAAAGTGGGAATCGGCGCTGAGAAGCGCAGCAAGGTAATTTCCGAAAAAGATAAGAAGATTACCGCATACCATGAGGCGGGTCATGCGATTCTGTTCCATGTCCTCCCGGATGTGGGACCAGTTCATACCGTTTCGATCATTCCGACCGGTGTCGGTGCGGCAGGCTATACGATGCCGCTTCCAGAGCAGGATGAGCTTCATATGACGAAGGGCAGAATGCTTCAAAATATCATGGTTTCGCTGGGCGGACGAATCGCCGAGGAGATTATCTTTGACGACATCACGACCGGCGCTTCCCAAGATATCAAGCAGGCGACCTCGATGGCGCGCGCGATGGTAACCGAGTATGGTATGTCAGAGAAACTGGGCATGATCAACTACGGCGGCGACAACAACGAGGTCTTTATTGGCCGCGACCTGGCGCATACGAGAACCTACAGCGAGGAAGTGGCGAGCGAGATCGACAGCGAGGTAAAGCGCATCATCGATGAGTGCTACGCCAAGGCAAAACGGATCATTCTCGACCATGAAGATGTGCTTCATTCCTGCTGTGCCCTGCTGATGGAGAAAGAGAAGATCGGTCAGGCTGAGTTTGAAGCGCTGTTCCAGGATGGAGAAAAGCCGTCAGGGGAAGCTGAAACTCCGGTGACAGAAGCATAAAAAGTTCAAAGCATGAAACAGGTCTGGAAATAAGCCTGAAAAAAGGTGCCAGTCAGCTGCCAGAATGTGCGGGAGACATCCCGGACAGCCATCGGATAGATGGAAATGGCAGTGGTGGCACCTTCTTTTATGCAAATTTCAGGCGGATTTTGTTGGACATTTCGGGAGAGAGTGCTGATTTGCACAAAAAAGAAATCGAAATAAAACGATGTTTGTGCACACTTATTTTCACTCCTATGCTATTATAATAGACGTAACCCCCCCCAATACATTATATAGTTTTTGCTACACCCCATAAAACGAAATACCTTCTCCTAAAAAGGTCAGCTACCCCGCTGACCTTTTTTATTTCATAGGAAATTACGTACTATGAAACAAAAAACGCTCCGCGAGGATGCACACTCGCGCGAAGCAGAAACATGTCGCAAGCGACCGCGCTCGGCGCGAGAATGTGCCAAGGCACATTCTTTTTTATTACCTAAAATTAGGGGCGTGAAAATAACTTGTGTAATTTTGGGAAATCCTGTAAAATATGGGCAGAAAATAACATGATTGTGAAAGCGGTGAAACCGCTGGAAAGGGAAACAGATGGAGCAGATCAATCGCGACGCGCTATTTTGCGACGAGACAGAGGATTACCGTTGTCCTTCGGAGGCAGATGCGGGTGAAGTCGTTACATTTTATTTCAGAACAGAGAAAAATGGAGCAGATGCGGTTGTACTGCTGGAATATGACCCAGAGACCGGGGCGCTTTTGCAGGAGTGGCAGATGAAACGGCTTTCGTGGGAGTGCTGTGCTGGCAGCGTTGGGAACGGTGCAGATACAAATCGAGGCATAGATGGTAGCGGTATGGCTGACAAGTCAGACAGCCGTTTTGATTACTACAGCTGTGCGCTGACTCTGGGAACGAAAACATTTTCGTATGTATTTCAGGTAACCTGGGGCGAGAACGTCTGTCTTTACAACCGGATCGGGCTGACAGAGGATGCGGCGGCGCACCCGTTCCGCCTGATTCCGGGATTTCATGTGCCGGAGTGGAGCAAGGGCGCGCTGATGTATCAGATCTATGTGGATCGGTTCTGCAACGGCGATCCTACAAACGATACGGAAACCAATGAATATATTTATCTGAAAAAGCCGGTCACCCGGGTGACGGATTGGAAGGAACCGATCAGTACACTCGATGTGGGACGGTTTTACGGCGGTGATCTGCAGGGTGTTTTAGATAAACTTGATTATTTAAAGAGTCTCAAGATAGAAGCAATCTACTTAAATCCGGTATTTGTATCACCGTCGAACCATAAGTATGACTGTCAGGACTACGACCATATCGATCCGCATTATGGAGTGATTCTGGAGGACGCAGACGGGCTGGTGTGCCCGGAAGACACGGACAATGACCGCGCACATAAATATATGACGCGGACGGCGGATGAGCAGAACCTGGAGGCGAGCGATGCCTTTTTTGCCCGCCTGATTGAGGAAGCACACAAGCGGGGAATCCGGGTGCTGGTGGACGGTGTGTTCAACCATTGTGGTTCTTTCAATAAATGGCTGGATGCGGAACTTCTGTACCAGCACGCGGGCGGCTATCCGCAGGGGGCATATGTCTCGGAGGACAGCCCGTATCGCTATTTTTTCCAGTTCCACAATGAAAATGCCTGGCCGTTTAATGACAGCTACGACGGCTGGTGGGGACACGCGACGCTTCCGAAGCTCAATTACGAGGAATCGCCGGAATTGTACCAGTACATTCTGGGAATTGCGAAAAAATGGGTGTCGGCGCCGTTTGGAGCAGATGGCTGGCGGCTGGATGTGGCGGCAGATCTGGGGCGGAGCGCCGGGATGAACCATCAGTTCTGGCGTGATTTCCGCGCGGCAGTCAAGGAGGCAAATCCGGAGGCGGTCATGATCGCGGAACATTATGGCAGCCCGTATGACTGGCTGAAGGGCGATCAGTGGGATACGGTCATGAATTATGATGCGTTTATGGAGCCGCTGTCATGGTTTTTGACCGGGATGGAGAAGCACAGTGACGAAGAAAATCCGGCGCTGTTTGGGGATGGATGCGCCTTTTTTGAGGCGATGCGCTACCATATGAGTGAAATGCCGACGGCTTCCGTGCAGTGTGCAATGAACGAGCTGTCCAACCACGATCACTCCCGCTTTATGACGCGGACAAACCGCCGGGTGGGCCGTCTTGCGTCGGCAGGTGCAAAAGCAGCGGAGGAAGGCATCAGCTATGGCATTTTCCGCCAGGGTGTTGTCATGCAGATGACCTGGCCGGGCGCGCCGACGATCTATTACGGCGACGAAGCGGGCGTCTGTGGATGGACCGATCCGGACAGCCGCCGGACGTACCCGTGGGGCGGGGAAAACCTGGAGCTGATCGAGTTCCACCGCTACATGAGCGGCATCCGGAAACGCTGTCCGGCATTTAGAAATGGTTCCCTGAAAGCGCTGGCGGCGGGAGATGGCTATATTGCCTATGGACGTTTTCAGAGTGCTCAGAGAGCTGGCGGCGCGTGCTGCGGAGTGACGGCGGTCAATACAGGTGATGACTGGCTGACGCTCGAGATTCCGGTCTGGCAGATCGGGGCGCGCGACGGGGCGGTCCTGCGCCGGGAAATGATGACCTATGAGGACGGTTACAACGCCGGACAGGTTGAACATGAGGTAAAGGACGGCTATATCGAGGTGAAAATCCCACCGGTCGGAAGTATCGTTTTGACGGGAAATGATACGGCATTGTAGGAAATGCGGCTTCGACAAGATATATGATTTCTGGCAGTTGAACGAGAAGAATCAAAAGCAGGAAAAAATGGAAATAAAAATATTAAATAAAATATATAAAAACACTTGCTTTTTTGAGACAGCCATGTTATAATCTTCAACTGTCAGAGCAATTTTGGATGGGTTCCCGAGTGGCCAAAGGGGGCAGACTGTAAATCTGTTGCGTCTCGCTTCGGTGGTTCGAATCCACCTCCATCCATTTGGCTTTGTGCCAGTCATGAGTAATCATGATGCCGGCGTGGCGGAACTGGCAGACGCACAGGACTTAAAATCCTGCGAGGGTTAAACTTCGTACCGGTTCGATTCCGGTCGCCGGCAGTATCGGGAACAGTTTTTAACTGTTCCCGATTTTGCGTTATACGGACGTATTTGCAGCGTTGGTTTATATCAGGATATAGAAATCCTGTCATAAACCGGCGCTTCTTTTGCATATAATACAAAGCAAAGGAGTGAAAACATGTCTGCATATCATCGGTTAATATCATATATCTATGCATACGAGGGCGGAATCAAAGGGAAAAATACGGGATTTGCGAAATTGGAGACGCGGGGAACTTCCTGCCGGATTCAGGTCAGCGTCCGCCGTGTCTTTGCGGGCGGCAGCCCGATCGGCGTATACCTTCTGGCAGGGCAGGAGGAGATCCGTATCGGCACCCTGTTTGTCCGTGGCGGAAATGGGGAGTTCCGTGCCGTCGTCAATTGTGAAAATATTGAAGGAAGCGGCTGCAATATGGAAGAGTGCTGTGGTCTGACTCTTCATGAGACGGACAGCGCATGGCGTGCCTATACGACGATCTGGGAAGATGCCGTCGCGCATGCGGCAGAGGTTGAGCTGGCGGATGTGACTGCTGAGAAAGTGCGGGAGCAGGAAGCGGAGAAGGAAGAGGCAACGCGGAAACTGGCAGAGAATGTATCTGGGGAAGTGAACAGCGCGTCTGTAGGGAAAGAAAAATTGGATGAGGCGTCAGAACTTACCCGGTCGGGAGAAATGGAGAGTCAGGACACATCCACGGAGACAGAGAAGAAAGAAGCTGTGAATATAAACGAAACGGACTTCGGAATCAGCCAGCCCCAGCCAGAAAAGCTGGAGGATTCAAACCTGGAGATTTTCGAGGACACGGAAACCATGGAAGCGGTTCCAGATATCTCAGAAACATCCGATCATCAAGAGGCAGAAGTTGTTCAGGAAACGCAAACGGAAACACCGCAAGAAAGTTTTCAGGAATCCACTCAAGAAGTGCAAACGGAGACACCGAAGGAAAGTTTTCAGGAATCCTATCAGGAAGCACAGACAGAAGCACGGCGGAAAGATTCTCAAGAATCCACCCGGGAGGTCCGGAAAGAGGCGCTTCCAGATTCTCCACCAGACCATCAAGAAGCATTTCAGCCAGGCTCTCAAAATCAAAAACAACCGCAACCAGATTCTTCCAAGGAATTTCCCAAAGAAGATCCCGCCGAGACTCTCTGGGACCGCCTGCGCGTTACCTATCCGAAAGTAACCGCCTTCGAATGCGCCGACGGCTGCGAGATTCTGGTAATCAAACCGCAGGATATCGGGCTTCTGCCGCGGGAAAACTGGGTGTATGGAAATAACAGCTTTCTTCTGCACGGTTACTACAACTACCGATATCTGATTCTGGCGAGACTGGGGAAACCCGGCGAACGGGGGCGCTACATTCTGGGCGTGCCGGGACATTATGGAAACAATGAAAAATATATGGCGGCGATGTTCGGCTTTGACCGCTTTGTCCGTTCCACCCGCCAGCCGCCGCGCGATAGCCGGTTCGGGTACTGGTATACAGATTTGAATTTTACATAAAAATGGGTTGCTCCTTTTGGAGAGCTCTTGACAAAGGATAGCTTTTCTGGGTAGGATGGAAGAAGAGATAAAACAGAAAGAGGAAAAAAAGTGGCAGCAAAATTGACACGGGAAGAGAAATATATGAAAGCGGCGATCCGCGAGGCGAAGAAAGCCTGGGCGCTCGGAGAAGTGCCGATCGGCTGCGTGATCGTGTATGAGGACAAAATCATCGGCAGGGGTTACAACCGCCGGATGGTCGATCATAGCGCGCTGGCACATGCGGAGATCGCGGCAATCAAAAAAGCGTGCAAGCGCATGGGCGACTGGCGCCTGGAAGAATGCGAGCTGTATGTGACGCTGGAACCGTGCCCGATGTGCGCAGGGGCGATCGTGCAGGCGCGGATTCCAAAAGTTTACATCGGTTCCATGAACCCGAAAGCCGGCTGCGCCGGTTCGGTACTGAATCTTCTGGATGAAAAAGGATTCAATCATCAGGTGGAGACAGAAGAAGGACTTTTGGGCGAGGAATGTTCGATGATGTTGAAAGAATTTTTCAAAGAATTGCGTGAAAAGAGAAAAAAGAAGAAAGAAGAAAAAGCTGGTGAATGATTTCCACCAGCTTTTTGCATTCTATATTTCCCGTTCAAACCGAAAAATACAGTCCTTATTTGATTACGTGGATCCAGCCCTCCGGAGCTTTGATGTGACCCATCTGGATGCCGGTCAGTGTCTCGTAGAGTTTCTGGGTAACCGGGCCCATCTTCTCCATACCTGCCGGGAAGCAGATTTCCTTGCCGTGGTCAACGATCTTGCCAACCGGGGAGATAACAGCTGCGGTACCGCACAGGCCGCACTCTGCGAAATCTTTTACTTCGTCTAAGTATACTTCACGCTCTTCGGTCTCCATGCCAAGGTAATCTCTTGCAACCTGCAGAATGGAACGGCGTGTGATAGACGGAAGGATGCTGTTGGACTTCGGAGTTACCAACTTGCCGTCTTTGGTGATAAAGATAACGTTTGCGCCGCCGGTCTCCTCGATCTTGGTACGTGTCTGCGGATCCAGGTAGATGTTCTCATCGAAACCGTTCTTATGAGCATCGACGATCGCATGCAGGCTCATCGCATAGTTTAATCCGGCTTTGATGTGACCGGTTCCGTGAGGTGCTGCACGGTCGAAATCGCTGACGCGGATGGTGATCGGTTTAGCGCCGCCCTTGAAGTATGGGCCAACCGGTGTACAGAATACACGGAACTGATAGATGTTTGCCGGTTTAACGCCGATGATGGAATCATAACCGAACATATACGGGCGGATGTACAGGGTTGCACCGGAACCATACGGCGGTACGAATGCTGCGTTGGCTTCTACTACTTTTGTGATGGCGTCTACGAAGCGCTCCTTCGGGAATGGCGGCATTTCAAGACCTTTTGCGGAATTCTCCATACGCTCGCCGTTTAAGTCAGGACGGAACGTAACGATATGGCCGTCCTCGGTCGTATACGCTTTCAGACCCTCGAAGCAAGTCTGTGCATACTGCAGAACACAGGCACATTCATTCAGGGTAATATTCGGGTCGGAGGTAAGGGCGCCTTCGTCCCAGGAACCATTCTGGTACATGGAAACATAGCGGTAATCCGTTGGCATATAGCCGAAACCGATGCTGCTCCAGTCGATATTTTTCTTTTCCATAATCGTTGCTCCAATCTTACAGAATTTTATGATTTAGTAACTGTTTGACTTTTTGCAGTCGCTAGATTTATACCTATTATAATGATTTCTTTCTTCTGTTGCAAGATTCTGGGATAAAAAATGATAAAAAACAATAAAATGTATTCTTGTGTATTTTTATACAATGCTTGTTAGTCAAGCTCCGGCTTGACAAAACGGCGGCTGCCATGTATACTAAACAGGCTGACGGTCTGCAGGTCATTCCGTCATATAAGATCAAGTCATAAAGTTTCCGCACAGCCGGGGAGTTAGCGGTGCCCTGTACCTGCAATCCGCTATAGCAGGGGTGTTGTCCGACCGAGGGCGTTTTTACTGTGGGGCTGCCCCTGAAAAGTGGCGTTGAAGTCTGGGTCTTGCGCAACAGAAATCTGTGAACCGTGTCAGGGCAGGAATGCAGCAGCACTAAGCAGAAGCTTCTGTGTGCCGCAAGGCAGCCTGGACCGAGTTAACTGTCAGGGTAACGTCCATGGCATACGTTCGAAGCCGGGCGTGCGGATTTTTTTATTTCATAGGAAATTGCTTCCTATGAAATAAAAAATAGAAAATAATAGATACAGAAACAAGCATTTTTGCAGGTGTGTGAATATAGCCGGGATATGTGGAATTTGATTTGCCAAGGGGTAGGAATACCGTGCCGGAGCAGATTAAAAGCGCGTATCCCGGTATTTTTATGTCTATGATATTTGTAAGGAATTTTTTCTTGCCCGCGGGATATGATTGTATTATAATTACAAAATGGGTGTAGTTTATCCTGATATGGGGGTTGTTGGAAACTTAGAATAAGGGTAACTGTGAAGGTACTGGACGGTTATGAAGAAAGGGAAAGCGCTCATGAGAAGAATCGGTATGTTAACCAGCGGTGGCGACTGTCAGAGCTTAAATGCGACGATGCGAGGCGTGGCAAAATCGCTGTACAAGATGTTCGATGACATAGAGATAGTTGGATTTGAAGACGGCTATAAAGGTCTTATGTATGCAGACTACCGGATTATGAAACAGTCGGATTTTTCCGGGATTCTGACACGCGGAGGTACGATTCTGGGAACTTCCAGACAGCCTTTCAAGCTGATGCGGACGCCGGACGAGAATGGTCTGGATAAAGTGGAAGCGATGAAACACACCTATTACAAGCTGAAACTGGAATGCCTCGTCATTTTAGGCGGCAACGGCAGCCAGAAGACGGCAAATCTGCTGCGGGAGGAAGGACTCAATATCGTTTCTCTTCCGAAGACCATAGACAACGATCTCTGGGGCAGCGATCTTACGTTTGGATTCCATAGTGCGGTTGATGTAGCGACCAATGCCATCGACTGTATTCATACGACGGCGGCGTCTCATGGCAGAGTCTTCATCGTGGAGATCATGGGCCACAAGGTGGGATGGCTGGCGCTCTATGCAGGCATCGCGGGCGGAGCTGACATCATTCTCCTGCCGGAGATCCCGTATGATATTGATGTGGTGGTAAATGCGATCCGCAGCCGTACTAAAAATGGCAAGAATTTCACGATTCTGGCGGTCGCAGAGGGCGCGATTTCCAAGGAAAATGCAGCCCTGACCAAAAAAGAATTAAAAGAAAAGAAGAAAAATGGACCGGTTTATCCGTCGGTCGCTTACGAGCTGGGCGCCCAGATTTCCGAGCGGACGGGACAGGAGATCCGTGTGACGGTTCCGGGGCATATGCAGCGCGGAGGCGAGCCATGCCCGTATGACCGTGTGATTGCGACGCGCCTCGGCGCGGAGGCAGCAGAGATGATCCGCCGCAAAGAATACGGCTATATGGTCGCTTTAAACAACAATAAGATTGAAAAAATTCCGCTCGCGGACATTGCCGGTAAATTAAAGATGGTCGATCCGAAGAGCGATATTATCCGGGAAGCTAAGGATGTAGGCATCAGCTTCGGCGACGAATAGTAAGGAAGTAGTAGTTTATGTCATATACAGCACTGTACAGAAAATGGCGTCCGACGTCCTTTGAAGAGGTCCGGGGTCAGGACCATATCGTAAAGACCCTGAAAAATCAGATCAACTCCGGGCGGATCGGGCACGCGTACCTCTTCTGCGGGACGCGCGGAACCGGTAAGACGAGTATTGCCAAGATCTTTGCACGGGCAGTCAACTGTGAACATCCGGTGGACGGCAGCCCCTGCGGCGAGTGCAGTATGTGCCGCCAGATTGCGGAAGGAGCTTCCCTCAATGTGGTGGAGATCGATGCGGCATCCAACAATGGTGTGGAAAATATCCGCGATATCCGGGAGCAGGTGCAGTACCCGCCGACGGATGGGCGCTACCGCGTCTACATCATTGACGAGGTTCATATGCTTTCGATCGGCGCGTTCAATGCGCTCTTAAAGACGCTGGAAGAACCGCCGTCCTACGTTATATTTATCTTGGCGACGACGGAGGTCCACAAGATCCCGATCACGATCCTGTCCCGGTGCCAGAGATATGATTTCAAGCGGATCTCGATCGATACCATCGCGGGACGGCTGGCGGAGCTGACGCAGGCGGAGCAGATCGATGTAGACGACCGGGCACTTAGGTATGTGGCACGTGCGGCGGATGGCTCGATGCGAGATGCGTTAAGCCTTCTCGATCAGTGCGTGGCGTTCCATTTCGGGGAAAAGCTGACGTATGACAATGTGCTCGAGGTGTTGGGCGCGGTCGATAACCGCGTGTTCAGCAAGCTGTTTCAGGCGGTGCTTGCAAGTGATACGAAGGCGTGCATCCGTGAGATTGAGGAAATGATCATCCAGGGGCGCGATCTTTCGCAGCTCGTCAACGATTTCGTCTGGTATATGCGAAATCTCCTGATTGCCAAGACGACCGACGAACCGGGCGATATGCTCGATATGTCGGAGGAAAATCTGGCAGTTTTAAAGGAAGAGGCGGCAGGCGTTGATACGGAAACGCTGATGCGTTACATCCGTATTTTCTCGGAACTTTCCGGGCAGCTGCGCTACGCGTCACAGAAGCGGATTCTGGTGGAGATTGCCTTTATCAAGCTGACGACGCCGTCGATGGAACAGAATCTTGATTCCATTTTACAGCGGATTACGCTATTAGAGCAGAAAATGCAGGAAATGCCGGACAATCTACAGAAACTGGCGTCCCTTGCACCGGCAGCGGGGCAGGCGGCATCCTCCAAAACGGCTGTGGTGGAAACGCCGCCTGAGCCGAAGACGGTATCCCTTCCGCCGGCACAGTACGAAGATCTGATGCTGATGCGGAAAGAATGGGGACGGATTGCGTCCCTGAGCCAGCTTGTGGGTTCGATTAGACTCAGTCTTCCCAAGACAAGTGTAGAACCGGCGGGCGAAGGCTGCCTTTGCATTGTGTGTACAGATGAAAATACGTTTGGAATTATCAATCGGGAGCCTGAGCTTAAGAATTTGCAGGAAGTAGTGCAAGAAAAATACAAAAAGACTCTGCAATTTAAAGTCCGTTTAGAATCATCTGCTGTGCCGCAAAGAACGGTTTATGTCAGTGATGAGGATTTAAAGAACGCAATCCATACCGATGTGATTGTCGAAGAGGATGATTCCGTGTAGTGGAGCTTGCTAAAGATGAGCCTTGTTTTGTAATGCAAGAAGCTGTGATTAAATGCAGATAAATGATATTAGTGGGTTTATATGATATATAGAACCGGCTGCAATCGGCAGCCAGTCTGAATATAAATAAAAAGAAGTGAAAGAGAGGAATGACACCATGGCAAAACGTGGCGGTTTCCCAGGCGGTATGCCGGGCAATATGAACAATTTAATGAAGCAGGCGCAGAGAATGCAGCGCCAGATGGAAGAGAAGCAGAAAGAGCTGGAGGAGAAGCAGTACAGCGCATCCGCAGGCGGCGGCGCTGTAACCGTGACCGTATCTGGTAAAAAAGAGGTTCTTTCCGTGAAACTGTCTGAGGAAGTAGTGGATCCGGATGATATCGAGATGTTAGAGGATCTGATCGTGGCGGCGACCAACGAGGCATTCCGTCAGGCGGAAGAGGACAGCAGCCAGATGATGTCCCAGTTGACCGGTGGCCTTGGCGGTCTGGGAGGCGGATTCCCGTTTTAAGCGATGGATTATTACAGTAGCCAGATTAGCAAGCTAATCGAAGAATTGTCAAAACTTCCCGGAATCGGAAGTAAATCGGCGCAGCGTCTTGCATTTCATATCATCAATATGCCGGAAGAACAGGTCAGGCACTTGTCCGGCGCGATTCTGGAAGCCAAGCAGAATGTGCGTTATTGCAAGGAGTGCTGCACATTGACCGATAAGGAACTGTGCCCGATCTGCAGCAGCGACCGGCGTGATCATGAGACGATCATGGTGGTGGAAAATACGCGCGATCTGGCGGCATATGAGAAGACAGGAAAATACAACGGGGTCTATCATGTGCTGCATGGGGCGATCTCCCCGATGCTGGGGATCGGACCGGGCGACATCCGGCTCAAGGAGCTGATGACTCGCTTGCAGAAAGAGGAGGTTCGTGAGGTCATTATCGCAACCAACTCAAGCCTGGAGGGCGAGACGACCGCGATGTATTTGAGCAAGCTGATTAAGCCGACAGGGATCCGGGTGACGCGAATCGCCAGCGGCGTTCCGGTCGGGGGCGACTTGGAATATATTGATGAGGTAACGCTTCTGCGCGCGCTGGATGGGCGTACAGAGCTGTAGCCGGTGAGCAAATAAAACGTTACTGGGCACGTATGCGTGAACAGTAACAATAAAACTTCTGCCGCGGCAGGAAGTTAGGAGATGCATAAGATGGATAAATACGAGTTTAACATCAAGGTAGAGCAGATTAAGAAACTGGTTAACAAGGGAGATTTCGAGACGGCGATGAAGATCGCCGATACCATCGACTGGCGTCGTGTACGCAGCACCAGCCTGCTTACGATGATTTCCCAGATTTATGAGAAAAATGCAGAGTATCAGGATGCCAAGGATATTTTATTGCTGGCATATGAGAGAGCGCCGCTTGGAAAGGGGCTTTTATATAAGCTGACCGACCTTGCACTGCGTGAAAATAATATTCAGGAGGCAGAGGCGTATTACCGGGAGTTCTGTGAGCTGTCCGGCGATGACCCGCGCCAGTACCTGCTTCGTTTCCTGATTCTGGAGGCGAAGGATGCGCCGTTAGAGCAGCAGATCAATTCTCTGGAGAGATATTGTCAGGAAGAGCTGGATGAGAAATGGCTGTACCACCTGGCAGAGCTTTATCATCAGGCGAACCAGGCGGACGACTGTGTGCGGATCTGCGACAAGATCATGCTGATGTTCGGTCTTGGCAAATATGTGGACAAGGCAATGGAACTGAAACTTCAGTATGCGCCGCTGACGAAATATCAGATGGATCTGGTGGAAAACCGCGAGAAGTACGAAGAAAAGCTGCGTGCGGTGGAAGAAGAGTACAAGAACGGTACATACCGCAAGCCAGAGCCGGAAGGAGAGTATCTGGATACGGATGAGCCGGAGGCAGAGCTGGACGACGAACCGGAGAACGAGCCGGAGGGACAGCCGGAGCAGGCAGAGCCAGAAGAGAAGGCTGGAAAACCGAAAGCTGAGACAAAACCGGCGGACGAGAAAGTAGAAAAGGCTGCGCTGGACGAGAATGTAGTAGCAAGCCTTCATGAAGCACAGGCGGAAGAAGCGCTGGCAAAAGAAGTGTCCAAGATCAAGCCTTACGATGAGGAAGAGGGCGCATCCGAAGGGGAGACACGTGTTTTCAGGAATCTCCGCGACCTAGAGCCGGCAGAGGCAGAGGAAAAGAGCGAGGAAGCTCCGATTCATGAATTTGAAGAGGAAGAGGAAACCATAGTGGAAGACTGGGATTTCGAACCGGAAGAGGAAGAAGAGGAGATCAAGGAATCGAATCATCTGATGATCGAGGCGGAAGATCCGGCAGCCGGTCTTGCGATGGCACTTGATTCCCTGAAAAAGATTCACCGCGAGCTGGGGACCAAGCATCCGGTTGCCAAGATCAGCGGCGCAAACCTTTCCCATCGCGGCATCGCATCGGTGGCGGAGCGCCTGGCAGGCAAGGATCTGGTGGTCGAGCATGCAGCCGATCTGGACGATTTGACGGTGGAAGAGCTGGAAGAACTGATGACACAGGATGAAACCGGCATGGTCGTTGTTCTGATTGATACGCAGGCGCGTTTAGAGCAGATGCACCGCGCATATCCGGCATTAGCAGAGCGTTTCCAGTATATCGGCTGTGAAAACCAGAAAGACGATGCAGCGAAGCTGGCACAGGCGCGCGAGGAAGAGCTGAAACGCCAGCAGGCGCAGCAGGAAGCAGAAGCAGCCAGAAAACGCCAGGCAGAGCGTGAGGCGGAGATCCGCCGTCAGGCAGAAAAAGAGGCAGAGGAAAAACGCAGACAGCAGGAAGCAGCAGCCCGCCGTGAGGAAGAAGAGCGCGCCAAGGCAGAAGCACAGGCACTGGCAGCCAAAGAGGCAGAAGAAGCGCGTAAAGCGGAGGAAGATCGCCGTCTGGCAGAGCGGCAGAGAGAAGAACTGCGCCGTCAGGAAGAGGCAAGACGCGATGACGAGCCGGAGTATGAAGACGAAGAAGATCACTACGAGAAGGATGAGTATGAGCCGGAGGATGATTATGCGCGTGACGGCTATCGTGATGATTATAAGGACGATTACAAAGACAGCTATAAAGACGAACGCGAGGACGACGAGTATTCCAATTATCCAGAGGATGAGTCGGAAGAGAAACCGTCCAAAAAGTCCGGCGATATGGATGTTGAGGAGTTTGTTCAGTATGCCTGCAAATATGCATCGGAGATCGACTGCAGTATTTCGGGAAAGAGCATGCTGGCTCTGTACGAGCGCGCTGAGATGATGGAGGAGGACGGAGAACCGCTTACCAAGACAAGTGCCGAAGATTTGATCGAGGAAGCTGCAGATAAGGCGGAGAAGAAATCCTTCAGCGGACTGTTCTCATCGAAATATGATAAGGATGGACTTCTGATTCTGAAAGAGAAACATTTCTTTGATTAATTAAAACAATTCGAGAAATTTTAAAATTAAAGCTAATTAGTAAAAGAGAGCGCTGCGGGGGAATGCTTCCCGGCAGCGTTTTCTGGTAGTGGACAGTAAAAAGAGATACGGGAGAGAAAGATGGGAACACGGTTAATAGCCCTCGATTTAGATGGGACACTGTTAAATGAAAAAATGCACGTGTCGGAAAAAACAAGACAGGTGATGGAACTGTGCGCGCAGCGGGGGATTGAGATTGTCCCGGCGACCGGGCGCGCGCTCCCGGCAGTGCCAGAGGAGGTTTTGAGCCTGCCGGGCGTCCACTATGGCATATTTACAAATGGGGCGGTCGTCCGGGATTTCGGGAAAAATATCTGGGTGTCGGAAAGCTGCCTGAGCTGGGAAGAGACGATCCGGGTGATTGAGGTGCTGCGCCGGCATCCGGTTATTTACGATATGTATGTATCGGAGGGCGGCGTCAGCGAGACGCGATTGCTGGCACAGCTGGAAGAATACGGGATACCGGAACGTGAATGCGCCTATATCCGGGCGACGCGCCGGGCAGTTACTGACATGGTGGAGTATCTGCGGGAGAAAAAATGCCCGGTGCAGAAGATGAATTTAAATTTTAAGGACCGGGAGAGCAAACAGGCAGTCCGGGCAAAGCTGGAAGCGATGCCGGAGGTTCTGGTGACCTCCTCGCTTCCGTGGAATCTGGAACTCAACGCGGCGGGCATCACAAAGGGGAGCGGGCTGCGGAATCTCTGTCAGTATCTGGGAATTGAAGCGGAGGAGACGATGGCATTTGGAGACGGCGAAAACGACTGGCCCATGCTGGAGGCAGCAGGAATCGGCGTGGCGATGGAAAATGGCGCCCCATTTTTAAAGGAACGCGCAGACCGGATTGCCGCTTCGAACCGGGAAGAGGGCGTAGCGGAGGCGATCAGACAATGGGTGCTTATATAAAAGAAAACTGGCTGTTCGTGGTGGTGGCAGTCTATCTGGTTTCCATGGTACTGTACGGGCATTACCGCGGATTCGTCCGCCTGGCAGTCTCAGCCGTTTCCCTGGTGCTGTCGCTGGGGGTGGTTCATTTTGGTGCGCCGTCTGTCGCGAATCTGCTTCGCAGCAATGAGGTGGTCTATCAGGCGGTGGAGGACAGCGTGACGAAATTTATCCAAAAGGACGATGAGGCGGAAAATGAGGCAGTTGACGCGGCGCCGCCATCCGTACAGCGCAGTATTATTGAAGAAATGGAGCTTCCGGAACAGTTAAAGGATGCGCTTCTGGAGAATAATAACAGCGAAGTTTACGAGGCGCTGGGTGTAAGCAGCTTTACCCACTACGTCAGCCGTTATCTGGCAAACAGCCTGATCAATATTATAAGTTTTTTTCTGCTGTTTGCAGCCGTGTTCGGCGGACTGCGTGTTCTGTCCGTATCGCTCAATGTGGTCTCCCGGCTGCCGATCATATCGGGGCTGAACCGTCTGGCAGGTGCCGTGTTGGGGGGCGCGGAAGGGATCTTTTTCGTCTGGATTGCAGCACTGCTTATTACACTGTTCTCGGCAACGGCGATTGGTGAACTTTTCCTGAACCAGATAGAAAGCAATATCTGGCTGACCTGGCTGTATGACCACAATATGCTTGGAAGCATCCTGATGGGTGTTGTGA
>NZ_QTXO01000007.1:0-49584 GCF_003461685.1 Clostridium sp. AF12-41
TTCTTAGAATTTTCAGGGTTTTACATACTGTTCAGTTTTCAAGGTTCCTGATGCTTTCGCATCGAACGCAGAAGGAGGGATTTGAACCCTCGCGCCGCTACTAACGACCTACTCCCTTTCCAGGGGAGCCCCTTCAACCTCTTGGGTACTTCTGCAGGTTGATTTTCATATCTTATGAAATTAATAACCGTTTTCGAAACGGAGAGAGTGGGATTCGAACCCACGCGCCCTTTCGGACAAACGGTTTTCAAGACCGCCTCGTTATGACCGCTTCGATATCTCTCCAAAAATGTGCTTAACCATTATATAATGGATATTCATTTTTGTCAAGGACTTTTTCACTTTCTTTTTGAAAGTTTTCACAATCACCTGTGCGTCTTGACTCTTTAATTTTTGTTTCTGCTTTCTCAGCGGCAACAGAACACATTTTATCACTACTAAAGTATAAAGTCAACTGTTTTTTTGACTTTATTTATATTTTTTCGACAATCGAAAAAAAGAGGACGAAAGACCCAAAAGTCCCTCATCCTCTTGATTCTATAACGTCTTCTGATTAGCCAATCAGCTTACCTACGTTCAGCTTAACGCCCGGGCCCATGGTAGAAGTCATGGTTACGCTCTTTAAGTAAGCGCCCTTTAAGGTAGCTGGTTTTGCCTTCAGGATAGCGTCAATAAGCGTCTGGAAGTTGTCCGCTAACTGCTCCTCTGTGAAGGAAGCTTTACCTACTGGCACGTGGATAATGTTAGTCTTATCAAGTCTGTACTCGATCTTACCGGCTTTGATATCATTGATAGCTTTGGTTACATCCATAGTAACAGTACCAGCCTTCGGGTTCGGCATTAAGCCCTTCGGTCCAAGTACACGACCAAGACGTCCTACAACGCCCATCATGTCCGGAGTAGCTACTACTACGTCGAAGTCTAACCATCCCTCGTTCTGGATCTTCGGGATCAGCTCCTCAGCGCCTACGAAATCTGCGCCTGCAGCCTGAGCCTCTTCTGCCTTCGGTCCCTTAGCAAATACAAGGATACGAACGGTCTTACCAGTTCCGTGCGGCAGTACAACTGCACCACGGATCTGCTGATCAGCATGACGGCCGTCACAACCAGTTCTGATATGAAGTTCTACGGTTTCATCGAATTTAGCACCTGCAGCCTTCTTCACGATGGAGATGGCATCTGCAGCTTCATAAAGGCTTGCGCGATCTACTAATTTAGCAGCCTCTACGTATCTTTTTCCTCTTTTCATTATAAAAAACCTCCTAGTGGTATTGTCGGGGAATTCCCTCCCACGTTACTGATAAACATCCCGAAAATTACTCGGCAACTGTGATACCCATACTTCTTGCTGTACCAGCGATCATGCTCATAGCAGCTTCAAGGCTTGCTGCATTTAAGTCAGGCATCTTTAATTCTGCGATCTTCTGCAGATCCTCTTTCGAGATGCTAGCTACCTTAGTCTTGTTCGGTGTAGCGGAACCGGATTTAATCTTGCAAGCTTTCTTTAACAAAACGGCAGCCGGCGGAGTCTTTGTGATGAAGCTGAAGCTTCTGTCAGCATATACAGTAATAACAACCGGGATGATCATATCGCCCTGGTCTGCTGTCTTAGCGTTGAACTCTTTCGTGAACTGTACGATGTTTACACCGTGCTGTCCAAGAGCCGGACCTACTGGCGGAGCTGGTGTAGCCTTTCCAGCAGGAATCTGTAATTTAATATATCCTGTAACTTTCTTTGCCATTGTTGGCACCTCCTATAAATTGTGGTAATTGCGGGGATTTCCCTCCCACAGGCTCATAAATGAACCTCTTTACATCATCTTCTTGATCTCTGTGAAGTTCAGTTCAACCGGTGTCTCACGGCCAAACAGTTCTACACGAATCGTCAGGGTCTGTCTTTCCTCGTTGATGGACTCGATAACACCAACGGTATCTTTCCATGCCCCTGTCGTTACAACAACCGTGTCGCCGACCTCAAAGTCAACAACAACGCCGGTTTCCTTAAATCCGAGACCGGCCATCTCCTCTTCCGTCAAAGGAACCGGTTTGGAGCCCGGACCAACAAACCCGGTCACTCCGCGGGTGTTGCGTACTACGTACCAGGTATCATCATTCATAACCATGTTGATCAGTACGTATCCGGGAAACATCTTCTTGGCAACCTGTTTATTGGCTCCATTCTTGACTTCGATAACTTCCTGCATCGGCACGGAAACCTCTAAGATCTGATCCTGAAGGTTCCGGTTCTCGATCGTCTTTTCGATGTCAACCTTTACTTTGTTTTCATAGCCGGAATAAGTATGCACTACATACCAATTTGCTTCTGCCATATTTCTCACCTTTGCCTTTACATAACGAAGTGCAGTCCAAACACGATTGCTGTGTCAAGAGCCGCAATGATAAGTCCCAGCGCAACGGAAACGGCGATGACCGCTCCAGTCTGCTTCGTAACTGTCTCTTTGTCAGGCCAGATGATCCTTTTGTACTCAGCTTTTAGACCTTTCCAGAAACTCTTTTTAGGAGCTTTTTTGGTATTTTCTGTATCACCCATTTTTGTCCTCCAAAGCGCTCAGGCAGATGCCCGATCGCGCAGAACCAACCAGTTACTCTTACTTCGTCTCTTTGTGTAACGTGTGTGTCTTACAGAATCTGCAGTACTTTTTGGTTTCCATTCTGTCCGGATGAGTTTTCTTATCCTTGGTCATGTTGTAATTGCGCTGCTTGCATTCTGTGCATGCCAGTGTAATTCTTGTACGCACAACTTCCACCTCCATTTTTCTTAGTATGCGATCTTTCCACTCTCCAACCGGAAATCTGGTTTTTGAGCATAAAAAAAAGACCTATGTTCTTCCATTCGCCCGTCTACTATATCATAAAAGAAGCGGCGCGTCAAGCAATAACTTGCCGACATTCGCCGCCTCTTTTATATTATAGATATCGTTTTCACTTAGTGCAGGCTGGAACCAGATTCTGCCCGCGCCTCGTATTTCACATTATCAGGACTTACAATGATGCTATAAAACAATCAGAAACGTTTACTCATCGGTTTCTTTCTCATCTGCCGCCTGGCTTCCGATAAAATGCGCCATTTTTCCAATCTTACCCATATGGCTTGTATCCACGCGGGTGATCTCCGGCTCATCAGCTTCCACAACATCATCCTCAAGCGCGGCGTTCTGATGCAGGGCGCCGCCCTCCTGGTTCTCCGCATTTTCCGGATTTTTTGTCACGGATGGATATTCTTCCGGGTTTTCCTTGGCATCCGCAAGCTTTTCATTCATGAATGTCTCAAACCGCTTTTGCTCTTCCTCGCTGGAAAATGCCGACTTGGCGATAAACTGCCAGGTTTTCTCGTTCGTCTCAAGCAGATACATCCGCTCAATCTCAACCATCTGCTCAATGTCGCTGTAGCTGTAAGTCTTGGTCATCTCCTGTGCCGCAACCGTCATGGTCAGTGTCTTCTCATCCAGCGTCAGATGTACGACTGGGAAATTGCCCGTCTTTTCCAAATTTTTAAGTCCGCTCCGTTTCCAGATCATCCGCTCCTGGTTCTGGTTTGAAATCATGTAAAACATGCCGATGCCGACCAGCACCGCTATCACGATGGACGGTACAAGAAGAACCAGATTGCCCTTTGCCTGCATCACATTTTTTCCCAGAAAGAGAGCTAAAAATGCGACATATAAGAGTGCCGACACCATCTTCATTTTCTTGGACTCATGCTTAAGCACGTTCCAGTGAATCCAGTTTTTATAATCTTCCTTTTCCAGGCGATATTCAAATTCCTGCATTCTTTTTACTCCTTTTCTTTCTTACTTGAAATCTCCCCCTGCATTCCTTCCGTCTCCTGAACCTTTTTTTGCCTCTCCCGCAAACTTTTAGATTCAAATGCTTTCTACTATTCTTTTCATCCAGAAATGCCGGAGTATTTCCACTTATAAGGCTTCCCTCTGCCTATCTTCTCTATCATATCCCACTTTAGCGTCCTTGTCCAATACAAACGGCAAAAAAGCAGACTTTTTCGATCCCCGCAGACAGAAGCGCCCGGGTACACGCTTCCGCCGTGCTTCCGGTCGTATAAATATCATCCACAAGAAGCACGTTTTGCACACCACTTGCCCGGATTGCCTCCGCATCTGCCTGAAACGCCTGCTGTAAATTCCGGAGCCGTTCATCTGGATTCAGCTCTTTCAGAGGTTCTGTATTTCGTATCCGATATAAAAATTCCGGGCACACCGGCATTTCCAGCCGCTCGCCCATCCGCTTTGCCAGAACCTCCGCCTGATTGAAACCGCGTTTCCGTTTCCGCGCCGGGTGGACCGGAACGGGAACCAGACCGTCAAACTGCCACTCCTCCCGATTTTCATACTGCCTCAGCTTTTCCGCTGCAGCTTCGGCATAAAAATCGAGATATTCCCTCTTATTTTTATATTTAACCGCTGCCATCGAGCGCGCAGCTTCCTCCGTATAGTTAAAGAGTGCCATCCCACGCGCAAATGACCGGCGGTGTTTCACACAGTCTGGACAATATTCGATTTCTTCACTCCAAACTTCTTTTCCACATTTCTGACAAACCGGCGATTTGACAGGCGAAAGCCTCAAAAGACACGAAGGACAGATAAGCCTGCCCTTCGGCGTCACGATCTCCCCGCAGACCGGGCAGCGCCTTGGATATAGCGCATCCAGAGCGGCGCGGGGGAATTGATTCCATTTTATATTTTTTATCACAATGTCTCCATAATTTCTTCAATGCGGTCGCGCAGTCCCGAATAGCGCTTCTGTTCCATCGCATTGTCCACCATCTGCTGAAACACATACGGGACACCGACCAGGCAGACACAGGCTCTTGCCCTTGTAACCGCCGTGTAAATCAGATTCCGCGTCATCAGCATCTGCGGTCCGCTCCAGACCGGAATCACGACCGCCGGATACTCGCTTCCCTGCGACTTGTGGATCGTGATCGCATATGCCAATTCCAGCTCCTCCAGCTGCTTGAAGCTGTACTCGACACGTTTTCCCTCATCATACTCCACGGTTACCAGCTCCGCAAAGGTATTGATCTCGCGGATACGCCCAAGATCCCCGTTGAACACGCCGGCTCCCTTGTCCACCGGGATGCCGCTGCGGTTGTAGGAAGTCCACTCAATCTGGTAATTGTTCTTGATCTGCATGACCTTGTCGCCCACACGAAACGTCGTCTCGCCATACTCTTTTTCCGCCTTTTCTGCCGATGGCGGATTTAAAAATTCCTGCAAAATGGAATTTAACCGTATCGATCCCAGCACTCCCTTCCGCATCGGCGTCATGACCTGTACCTCAAACAAATCGGCATGAACGTAATTCGGCAGTTTTTCACGTACCAGCGTGATCATTGCATTGATGATCGCATTCGGATCATCACGCTTTATAAAGAGGAAATCCCTGCTTGACTTTCCGATCGGAATGCGCTCTCCGGCGTTGATGCGGTGGGCGTTGACGATAATATCGCTCTGCGCCGCCTGCCGGAAAATCCGGGTTAGCTTTACCACATGGAAACATTCTGACTCGATGATATCACGCAGGACATTGCCCGGTCCGACGCTCGGAAGCTGATCCACATCACCTACCAGAATCAGACGTGTGCCGACATTGACCGCCCGGAGCAGCGAATGCATCAGATTGATATCCACCATCGACATTTCATCGATAATGATGACATCAGCTTCCAGCGGATTGTCCTCGTTCCGCTCAAAATGCATCGAAATCGTCCGGCTCTTCTCATCCTCCTCTGGCATTCCCGTCAGCTCTAACAGGCGGTGAATCGTCTTCGCCTCATAGCCTGTCGCCTCGGTCATCCTTTTTGCTGCGCGTCCGGTCGGGGCTGCCAGCAGGATATCCATGTCTCCCTTTTCAAAATACCGGATGATCGTGTTGATCGTCGTCGTTTTTCCGGTACCCGGACCGCCCGTGATTACCAAAAGTCCGCAGTTGACCGCCTCAATCACCGCGCGGATCTGCAGTTCATCCAGCTCGATCTGTTCCTCTTTCTGGATGACTGCCAGACTTTTCCGAATCTGTTCTTCCGATTCGGAACCAGTGATGTTTAAGTCGTGCAGCATGCGGGCGGTGTTTAGCTCGGTATAATAGTAGTGTGATGCATAAACGGCGCGTTCCGGGGCGTTTGCTATATTTGATACATTTGATGCATTCGGTTCACCCAAAACATCTGGCTGCGGCTGCATCTGCCCCGACACTGCCGATTCCGCCTGAACAAAAACATCCATTTCTGCTGTTTTCTGCTGTTTCCTCTCCCGGATCACCAGCCGTTTATCCATCTGCATATCCATCAGATGCTTGTCAATCTCGGAAATCTCAACCTGTAGAAGCT
Organism: Clostridium sp. AF12-41; assembly: GCF_003461685.1. NCBI lineage: Bacteria > Bacillati > Bacillota > Clostridia > Eubacteriales > Clostridiaceae > Clostridium > Clostridium sp. AF12-41. Next base: position 6,368 of record NZ_QTXO01000007.1, read on the forward strand.
TTGCCGCCCGATCCGCCAGCTCGTCCTCCGGCAGGTATGTGTGCCCGTTCGCCGTCGCCTGATAGAGTGTATACAGGATGCCGCTCTTGATGCGGAAATCCGAATCTGCCACGATTCCTATCTTCGCCGCGATCTCGTCTGCCATCTTAAAACCGACGCCCGGAATATCGTCCGCCAGCTTATACGGATTGTTCTGGAGAATCGTGTACATTGCCGGACCGTATTCCTGGTAGATTTTAACCGCCAGATTGATGGAAATGCCATAATTTTGCAGAAACATCATCGCCTGGCGCATATCGCGCTTTTCCTCGACCTGTTCACCGATGGACATCGCCATTTTTTCACTGATTCCCTTGACCTCCGCGAGGCGTTCCGGCTCTTCTTCCATGATGCGGAATGTGTCCGCCTTAAATTTTTTAACAATCCTGGAAGCTAAAGCAGCCCCGACGCCTTTGATGGCGCCGGAGCCTAAATATCGTTCCATGGAAACAGTATCCTCAGGCGCTTTCAGCTCATAGCTTTCCACCGCCATCTGTTCCCCGTAAATCGGATGCTCGGTCATACGCCCGCTCGCCTCGATCATCTCGCCCTCTGCGATGTAGGAAAAAGTGCCAACCAGCACATATTCCTCCCCGTCGTCCAAGCCGCTGATAGAGAGAACCGTATAGCCATTGTCCTCATTGCGGTATTTTATTTTTTCAATATATCCTTTAACTGCTGCCATATTTTTATGCTATCCGTCTTCCGGCGGTTCTCTTTAATCGTAGTTTTTCTTCTCACCGTGTGCGAACTCGATAAACTTACCAGTTCCGATCGCAACTGCGGTCAGCGGATCCTCTGCGATCATCGTGGAAATGCCAGTTTTCTCCTCGATCAGGGCATCCAGACCGCTTAACAGTGCGCCGCCGCCTGTCAGTACGATACCACGGTCAAAAATGTCGGCTGCCAATTCCGGCGGCGTCCGCTCGAGTACGTTGTGAACGGCATCTACGATCTGGAGTGCCGGCTCGCGCAGCGCTTCCAGCGTCTCGTCGGATGTGACAACGATCGTCTTCGGAAGTCCGGTAACCAGATTTCGTCCGCGCACTTCCATCGTGATTACCTCCGGACGACGGTATGCCGCACCGATATTTATCTTGATCTCCTCAGCGGTTCTCTCACCGATCAAAAGATTGTGTTTCTTTCTCATGTAACGGACCAGTGCCTCGTCAAAGTCATCACCAGCCACTTTAATAGAAGTGCTGACTACGGTACCGCCCAGGGAAATAACGGCGATATCTGCCGTACCACCACCAATATCTACGATCATGTTGCCGCACGCCTTGGAAATATCGATACCAGCGCCGATCGCAGCTGCTACCGGCTCCTCGATGATCGAAACCTCGCGTGCGCCAGCCTGATAAGTCGCATCCTCAACCGCCTTGCGCTCTACCTCGGTCGCACCGCTCGGGATGCAGACGCTGATACGCGGCTTGCGGAGTGTCTTCTTGCCGACTGCCTTGTTGATGAAATATTTCATCATCTTCTCTGTCACTGTATAATCTGAAATAACCCCCTGGCGCAACGGACGGACCGCTACGATATTGCCAGGGGTTCTGCCGATCATCAGGCGGGCTTCCTCGCCGATCGCCATGATCTTATTCGTATCCCGATCGATCGCCACTACGGACGGCTCTTTCAGTACGACACCTTTTCCCTTGATATATACAAGGATGCTGGCTGTACCCAGATCGATACCAATATCATTGGACATCAACATAGTTGTTTTCCTCCTGCTCTGAATATGCACTCTTGAGTACATAAATCTATGAGTTTCATTGTATTTTATCTTCTTTATTTCAGCTTTTTTCGCTGCCATCCAGCCCGCGCATTGTTTTAGAGCGGACTATACCACTTACTATTATATACAACTTTCGATTCTTTTGAAAGAGGTTTTTATTTTTTTATGGACTTTATATTTTTTTTATGAAAGGGACATATTTTAGTCACAAGTTTCTCCTATAATACAAGTATGTTATCCGAAAGGGTAACAGGCCTTTGTTTCAAGTGTTACTTGAAATAAAAAAGCTTTTTCATACTCATACCGGACGATACAAATCGTCCGGCCCCCCTAAGCCAATTTCTTTTTTATATATACCTACCATTCCCAATTTAAGAAAAACAGGAACGCCGTCGGACTCTCAGCCGATGGCGTTCCTGTTTTTTGTCAGCGCCAGACACCTAAAAAAAGGGCTCTATACTGAATGTTGGGGTACGCTCAAAAACATTTTTTCTTATATTTTCAGACTCCACTCACTGCAGTCCCAGACATTCGTTGCGAATCCCTCATAGAAATCCGGTTCATGGCAGATCAGAAGGATATTTCCTTTGTACGCCGCCAGCGCACGCTTTAACTCCTCCTTCGCCTCAACGTCCAGATGGTTCGTCGGCTCGTCGAGAAGCAGAAGGTTCGTCTCGCGGTTGATCAGCTTACACAGGCGCACTTTTGCCTGCTCGCCACCGCTGAGCACGCGCACCTGGCTCTCGATGTGCTGGGTCGTCAGACCGCATTTTGCCAGTGCGGAACGCACCTGGTACTGGGTGTAGGACGGAAATTCTTTCCAGATCTCATCGATGCAGGTCGTCGTATTGCCCGGCGCCATCTCCTGTTCGAAATAGCCGATGGAGAGATAATCGCCCAGCGTCACCTTGCCGGACACTGCTGGAATCAAACCTAAAATACTCTTTAAAAGCGTCGTCTTTCCAATTCCGTTGGCACCGACCATCGCAATCTTCTCGCCGCGCTCCATATAGAGGTTCAGCGGACGGGACAGGGGCTCGTCGTAACCGATCACCAGATCCTCCGTCTCAAAAATACATTTTCCGGAGGCTCTCGCCTCCAGGAAGTTGAACTCTGGCTTCGGTTTTTCCTTCGCCAGTTCGATCACATCCATTTTATCCAGCTTTTTCTGGCGGGACATCGCCATATTTCGCGTGGAAACACGCGCTTTATTGCGTGCCACAAAATCCTGCAGCTGCGCGATCTCCTGCTGCTGACGCTTATACGCTGCCTCGAGCTGCGCTTTCTTCGCCTCGTGCACCTCGAGAAACTTGTCGTAATCGCCCACATAGCGGTCAAGCCGCTGATTTTCCATATGATAAATGATATTTACTACGCTATTTAAGAACGGAACATCGTGTGAAATCAGGATGAACGCATTTTCATATTCCTGCAAATACCGTTTCAGCCACTCGATGTGCTGCACATCCAGATAGTTCGTCGGCTCGTCCAACAACAAGATATCTGGCTTTTCCAGAAGCAATTTCCCGAGCAGTACCTTCGTTCTCTGTCCGCCGCTCAAATCCGTTACATCGCGGTCCAGACCGATATCGGTCAGCCCCAGCGCACGTCCGACTTCCTCCACCTTCGCATCGATGGAATAAAAATCGTGGTTCATCAGAAGATCCTGGATCGTTCCCAGCTCTTCCATCATCACGTTCATCTCATCCTCCGATGCCTCGCCCAGATGGTCGCAGATTTCATTCATCTGCACTTCCAGCTCAAACAGGAAGGAAAATGCGCTCTTCAAAACCTCGCGGATCGTCATGCCTTTTTCCAGCACCGTGTGCTGATCCAGATAGCCGACGCGCACCCGCTTTGACCACTCTACTTTTCCCTCGTCCGGCTGCATATGCCCGGTAATAATATTCATAAACGTCGATTTACCCTCGCCATTCGCACCGATCAGACCGATGTGCTCACCCTTTAACAGGCGGAACGAAACATCCTGAAAAATCGCCCGGTCACCAAAACCGTGGCTTAAATGTTCTACATTCAGTATACTCACGTGTGTACCTCTCCTATTTTTCTTTTTATTGTAAATTGTTTGTATTTGTTGAATTGTTCTTTGTTTTTCTGCAAATTTTATCCTGGAAAACAACTCCACTCCATATAAGATTTGCTTTCTGTACGTCTGCCTGCTGTCTGTGGCAAAGCCGACTTCGATTTATTGTACACGAAGCATGCTTTTGTGGCAAGCGGAGATTTTGGAATTATCTTTTTTCACCCAGATGCCTTGAACTTTTCTAGATTTATATAGTAAGATAAGAAACAACTTCATTTTAGATACGTTTTTCAACCAATGAGAAAATGACTTGATTTTCTAAAGGAGGTTTTATGTATACCTATACCTGGTACCAATGGCTAGCTTTTTTCTATGTATACTGCTTTTTAGGGTGGATTTTCGAATCGACTTATGTTTCCCTGAAACAGAAACGGCTCGTCAACCGCGGATTTCTGAGGCTTCCGATGCTGCCGCTCTACGGTTCCGGCGCGGTGATGATGCTCTGGGTGTCCCTGCCGGTGCGGGACAGCCTGCCCCTCGTCTATATTTCCGGTTTTATCGCCGCCACGGCGCTTGAATATGTCACCGGCGCCGTCATGGAACGCCTATTCAAGGTCCGCTACTGGGATTACAGCAGCCAGCCGTTCCAGCTGCACGGCTATATCTGCCTGAGTTCCTCGATCGCATGGGGATTTCTGACGATCCTTATGACCGATGTCATCCATGATCCGATCGCCCGCACTGTGCTTGCGGTTCCTCCGGTTATCCTGCTCATCTGCGATTTCGTCATCAGCGTTCTTTTCACCGCCGATGCTTACGAATCCATCAAGGCAGCCCTGGCTCTGGGTCATACGCTGGAAGCTATGACGAAGCTCAAAGCCGATATCGAAGAGCTACAGTCCAAGATCGAGCTGCTGCGTGAGGAAGCCATTGAGCGCGGCGCTCTGACCCGTGAAGAAACAGCCGAAAAACTGGCAGCCGCCCAGGCAGAAGCCGCCCGCAGACTTGCCGCCATCCGCAGTGACGCCGAAGAACGCCTGGCAACCGCACGCGCCGAGACTGCCAGACAACTGCAGGCGGCTGCCACCGAACACAAAGAGCGCCTGGCTGAGACCAAGGCACTCGCCGAAAAACGCCTGTCCGATGTTCGAGAAGAAACCACCTCCCGCATCGAAGCTGCCAAAGCAGGAAACGCAGAACGCATCGAAGCTGCCAAACAGCGCGTCAACGAGCGCATTGCCGAAGTCCGCACCGAAGTCGATGCCCGCATCGCCTTCGACAACCGCCTCACCCGCCTGAGCACCCGGTTAGAAGAACTCAAACACCGCCGCCAGTCCCTGCGCCCGGCTAAAAAGCTCCATGCCTTCTACCGCCGCGGGCTGCTAAGAGGAAATCCTACTGCGGTTTCGTCGAAATTTGCAGCGGCGTTGAAAGAATTAAAAGAACAAAATAGCACAAAAATAGGACCTTTCGCATGAACGAATGGTCCTATTTCTTTTAGGAACTTATTTCATATCTTCTTTTTATTTTTCTACAGCAGTCCATTGACAATCGTCATCACAGACTCGCCTACCTTCTCTGATTTCGCTGCCGCGTCTTCCAGGGAGGTACCTTTCACGCCGTAGTAGAACTTGATCTTCGGCTCGGTTCCAGACGGGCGGACGCAGAGCCATGCGTTGTCTTCCAGTTCGTAGTAGAGAACATTGGAGGATGGAAGTCCGGTCGGTTTTACCTCGCCGGTTGCCAGATCCTTGACGGTATCTGCCTTGTAATCGCGGACAGCCAGCACTTTATGTCCAGCAAAATCGGACGGTGTGTGGGCGCGGAAATATTCCATGATCTCCTGAATCTTTGCCAGTCCCTCAATGCCCTTTAAGCCGATGGACTTCACTTCATCTTTATAATAGCCGTATTTCTCGTACATCTCGACCATCGCATCCCACAGCGTCATGCCTTTTTCCTTGTAATAGGCAGCCGCCTCGCAGAGTGCTGCAGTCGCGGAAATGGCATCTTTATCGCGTGCGTATGTACCGATCAGGCAGCCATAGCTCTCTTCCATGCCAAACAGATAGGTTCCTTTGCCTTCCTGCTCATTTTTGAGAACCTGTTTGCCGATCCACTTAAATCCGGTCAGAACCTCGATGAGCTCTGCGCCGTAATTCTTCGCAACTGCATCTACCAGATTCGTCGTAACGATGGATTTAACAACCTGTCCATCTGCCGGAATCTTGCCGTTTGCCTGTTTCTGGCTGAGCACATACTCGCAGAGCAGGGAGCCAGACATATTGCCGGTCAGCGGAATGTATTCGCCGGACTTGGTATCTTTGACATACACGCCCAGACGATCGGCATCCGGATCGGTTGCCAGAACGAGGTCTGCATTTTTCTCTTTTGCCAGAGCCAGTCCCAATTCAAATGCTTCCTTTGCCTCCGGGTTCGGATAGCTGACGGTCGGGAAATCGCCGTCTGGAAGCTCCTGCTGCGGAACCACATATACATGGGTAAATCCAAGCTCTTTCATCACACGGCGTGCCGGGATATTGCCCGTGCCGTGAAGCGGTGTATACACGATCGTGATCTGATCCTGCATGCGGTCAATCGCGCCCTGATTGACTACCTGTGCCTTGACCTGTGCAATATATTTGTCGTCGATCGCTGCACCGATGATCTCGTAGAGTCCTTTTGCCTTTGCCTCTTGTGCTCCCATCGTCTTAACGGTGGAAAGATCGGTGATCGCCATAACTTCCTCAGTCACGCCCTTGTCATGCGGCGGTGTAAACTGTGCGCCGTCCTCCCAGTAAACCTTGTAGCCGTTGTACTCCGGCGGGTTGTGGCTGGCGGTGATGTTGATGCCGGCGATGCAGCCAAGCTCGCGGACGGCAAAGGAAAGCTCCGGCGTCGGGCGCAGCGTCTCGAACCGGTACGCCTTGATGCCATTTGCCGCCAGTGTCAGCGCTGCTTCCTCGGCAAATTCCGGGGACATATGACGGGAGTCAAATGCGATCGCCACGCCTTTTGCCGCGCCGCCCTGCTTGATGATGTAATTTGCCAGTCCCTGGGTCGCACGGCGGACGGTGTAGATATTCATCCGGTTAATACCTGCACCGATGATGCCGCGCAGTCCTGCCGTACCAAACTCCAAATCCATATAGAAACGCTCTTTAATCTCATTTTCATCGCCCTCAATGGCGCGTAATTCCTCTTTCGTTGCCTCGTCAAAGTATGGATTTTCCAGCCATTCTTTGTAAATCGTCATGTAATCCTTCATGATTCACTTACCCCCTGCTTTCTTCTAGGATGACTTTCTTTTTCTCCATTATAGTATAATTATTCTGAAAAATAAAGAGAATTTCGGTTACTATTCTTTGTCTTTATTTTTTCGTTTTTCAAAGTTTCTCCATGATATATCGAATACGCTTAACCAAAGAATTTATATGCATATGTAAATCAACATTTCTTATCGGATTGCCTCAAGAAAGAGGTTCCGCGCCGTCTGCTGTTCTTCCAGCTTCTGCAGTTTTTCAATGCTGCGGACTGGAATCCACGCCTTGCCTGCATTATAATAAAAATTTAACTGTTTCCAGTATTTTTCCGGATATAAAAACAGGTAATAGAGGTATGTCCGCTCCTGTGCATTCAACGGCAGAATACGATCATACGTCTCCAGCAGCCGCATCCCCAGACGCAAATCCCAGCCATGCTTTTCCAATATTTTGCGCGTAAAATGATACAGGTCTTCGACCTGGACGCCCCGGTGCATCCGGTTAAATTCAATCACCGCCATCTCATTTTCTTCTACCAATAAAATATGATGCTGGTTCAGATCCCCGTGACACAAATAGTTTTCCGGCTCGCCATCCTGCTCGATCTGCGCTTTCAGCCCGCCTGCTGCTTCCTGCGCCTGCTCATAAAAGATGGCAAAGCTTCCGCTGACTGCCCTCTCAAAATCCGATTTACGCCGTTTTTTCCGGATATAATTCCGCGTACGGACAAGTTCCCGGTTGTGGCGCTCCATCTCCGCCACCGCCGGACGCGTGAGAATTGACCCCAGATTCCACGACTCATCGATCGCAATGCCGCGCAATGTCCGGTGCAGCTTCGCGATCTGCCCGACCGCCCGGACTACCTCCGCCTCGCTCTGCACACTGCACTCGCGCCCGGAAAACCATTCCTTCACAACACACCGCGTTCCATCCTCCGCCACCGACAAAAGCTCGCCCTCCCGGTTCCGCATATACTGATCGGTCCGGCATGTTTTCTGATTTTGCAGAACATTCATGATTTGTTCTTCAAATTCAAGACGTTTGACGGTCCCCTTATATTCCCGGAGGAGTTTTAACCCCTGACTCGTCTCGCAGATCCACGCGCCTCTTCCACGGCGCTTCGACTGCACTTCCAGTTCATACTGTTCCAGCACCTCGGTTGTTCTCTCGTTCACAGCTTCCCCCTCCTGCCTCTATCCGGCTGCCCGCCTTTCCATTTCCCAAAAGAATGTGGACAGCACATTTTCACGCCGGGCCACAGCTGCTGACAGCTATGTTAATTGCAACATTCACACGATTATGCAAATATGCACATCAGACACCCAGCCTGCTACTCCTAACCTATGAGAGGGGGCTTACAAATATGCTTATGCATAAATATCGCAGATTTGAAACACAGCGCACAAACTATCATACACAATCGCCAATGTGGAGTGATTACGAAATTCTGTTCATTGCCATCATTTTGACAGTATGTTACAATGATTCACATTGGGATAAAAAAGCGGTCTGGCTATTTGTCCCAACAATCAGGCAAAAAATCAAATAATATATTTGACTGTAAATGAAAAGGAGGGCTCTCTTTGTCCATACAATCCGCTCATCGTTCCAACGATGAAAATACGCGCCCGCATTCAGGCGCAGCATCATCCCGTGAAGCTGATCTCGGCAGTGCGCCGATCGGGTCACTTCTTTTTAAACTGGCGCTCCCGGCAATTGCCGCACAGATCATCAACGTTCTCTATAACATGGTTGACCGCATGTACATCGGCCATATCCCGGACATCGGTCCCAGCGCCCTGACCGGCGTCGGCGTCACAATGCCGATTATCATGTGCATTTCCGCTTTTGCCGCGCTCGCCGCCATGGGCGGTGCCCCGCAGGCGTCGATCCTGATGGGAAAAGGCGACAAGGATTCCGCTGAAAAGGTACTCGGCAACTGTACCTTCATGCTGACCGTCATTTCGCTCGTCCTGACCGCCCTGTTTCTTGGCTTTGGGCGCCCGATCCTCCTGATGTTCGGCGCCAGTGAGAAGACGATTCTCTACGCCTGGAACTACATGAAAATCTACGTCTGCGGCACTTTCTTCGTCCAGATGGCGCTCGGACTCAATGCCTTTATCAACGCACAGGGTTATGCCAAAACCGGCATGATTACCGTTGCCATCGGCGCTCTCTGCAACATCATCCTCGATCCGATCTTTATCTTCGGACTGCATCTGGATGTGCGCGGCGCAGCACTTGCAACCATCCTTTCACAGGGTATTTCCTGTATCTGGATTCTGCGTTTTCTGACCGGAACGCATAGTACCCTGCGGATACGGCTCCGCAACCTGCGCCCGCAGAAGAAATTTATCCTGCCATGCCTGGCGCTCGGACTGGCGCCGTTTATCATGCAGTTTACAGAAAGTGCACTGTCCATCAGCTTTAACACCAGCCTGTTGAACTATGGCGGCGATACCGCGGTCGGCGCGATGACGATTCTTTCCAGCGTCATGCAGTTTTCCATGCTGCCGCTGCAGGGGCTCACACAGGGCGCGCAGCCGATCATCAGCTTTAACTATGGAGCAAAAAATATCGACCGTGTGAAAAAAGCGTTTCACCTGCTTCTGCGCTCGGCAGTCTGCTATTCCACCTTGCTCTGGCTCTTATGTATGCTGGTTCCACAGATTTTTATTTCCATCTTTACCAGCGACGCAGACCTTGCCAGCTATACCATCTGGGCGCTCCGGATCTATATGGCAGCTTCCCTGCTCTTTGCCGTCCAGCTCGCCTGCCAGCAGACTTTTATTGCCCTTGGAAATGCGAAAACATCCGTCTTTCTGGCATTGCTCCGGAAAGTGCTGCTTTTGATTCCGCTGATCTTTATCCTGCCGCATTTCGTTTCAAATCCGGTATTCGGCGTGTTCGTGGCAGAACCGGTGGCAGACACGATTGCGGTGGCGACGACGGCGGCGCTGTTTTTCAGGGAGTATAAGAAATTGGGATAACTCTTTTAATCATCCTCTGATTGAAACTATTGTTGTTAAAAAAGCAAAAGGAAAAGAGACAAAATCGTTTGTCCTGCCGGTTCCAAACGATTTTGCCTCTTTTCTCTTTTTATTTATTAATCTTCTTATGCTTTACTGGTTCCCGCATTCTGCGATTGTTTCAACACTTCCACCTCAGCCAGAAGCCGCTCTTTCTCGTTCCAAGCCGGATTCTCCAGCACCTTTTCAAAGAGAAGATGCAGCGTTTTTCCAAGCGCCGGTCCCGGCTGGATGCCTGCCTGAATCAGGTCTTTTCCGGTTACCGCCAGAGTTTTAAGACGGATACAGTCACCGCGCTCCCGGATCTGCCTTGCAAGTGAGCGAACCATTTCCACCGCATCCATGCGCTCCGGCATCAGAACTTCCTGAAGGAGAAGCAGCCAGTCAAAGACCGTATCTTCCATCGCACTCATCGCGTGGCGGACAGCGCTTTCCTCCGGTTCCATCTGCGTGAATGCAAAACGGCTCAGAATCTTCGCCTTATCGATCGTGTCGTTGTCCATCTTAAGTTCTCTCAGAACCCGGACACAAGTTTCCTCGCCCGCCGGGGCAAGAAAATACGACCAGCGCAAGGCTTTTTCTGCTGGCAGATGTGCCGCAGCAGCAGAAATTTCCCCCGCCATGTCTGTCTCACATTCATGTTTCACGAACATGTGCCCCTGCTGCGCTGCCGTTTCCGTTTTGATCGCATCCTTGTCAGCAGCTGGCACATCCTTCGAACATATTTTCTCTTCCAAACTCTGCTTTGCACAGCTTTTCTGCTTTTTCCACGCCGCAAATACCTCCGGAAATGTCTTTGAAATGTACGGTGCCAGTCCTGCCGCCTCCGTTTTCCAGATAAATTCCGGGCGGTCGGACAGGAGTGTTTTTGTCAACTCCACCTGCACCCGTTCCTTGCTCACATGGACAAGGGAGGGCGCCAGCTCACAGAGCGCCTGCCAGGTCTTTTTCTCTATCGAAAATCCCAGCTGGGCCGAAAAGCGGACGGCACGCAGGATCCGGAGCGCATCTTCCGTAAATCGTTCTCCCGCATCCCCGACGCAGCGGATCCGGCGCGCTGCCAGATCCTCCGCCCCGCCGAAAATATCGACAATTCCCGTTTCGTGGCTGTATGCCATCGCATTGATCGTGAAATCACGCCGTCTCAAGTCCTCACGCAGTTCGGCAGTAAATACGACTTCCTTCGGGTGGCGTCCATCCTCATATTCACCGTCAATCCGGTAGGTAGTTATTTCATATCCGATATGATCACGCATGACCGTGACCGTACCGTGCTGAAGCCCGGTGTCGATCGTGTGACCGAACACCTGCTTCACCTCCTCCGGGTGCGCCGAGGTCGTGATATCCCAGTCACCGGGAATCCGCCCCAGGATCGCATCGCGGACACAGCCGCCGACTGCAAATGCCTCGTAACCATGTTCTCGCAGCTTTCCCAGGATTTCCTCGACCTGGACCGGCATTTCTATCCGTTTTGGAATCATATTAATATGCCTTACCCCAGTAAACCATCTTCGTTGCCGGCTTGCCGCAGCATACGCAGGTGTCAGCCAGATGTTCCTGATTGAACGGGATGCAGCGGGAGGTTACGCCGACTACTTCTTTCAGTTTATCCTCGCACTCCTGATTGCCGCACCACATTGCCTTGATGAAGCCTGGCTTATTTTCTGCGATCTCCTTCATCTCATCCAGTGTTGTCGCTACATAAGTATGGGAATCTCTGTGCGCTTTTGCACGCTCAAACATATCGTGGTGAATCGTCTCCAGAAGCTCGCCAACCTTTGCTGCGATCTCATCCAGAGATACCGTAATCTTCTCATGCGTATCACGGCGAACCAGAACTGCCTGATTTTCAGCAATATCTCTCGGTCCGATCTCGACACGTACCGGAATACCGCGCATCTCGGACTCGCTGAACTTCCATCCCGGAGATTTGTCGGAATCATCCACTTTGACACGGAAGTTGGACAGAACCTCTTTTACCTCAAATGCCTTGTCCAGAACCCCCTCTTTTGCCTGCTGAATCGGAACGATCATAACCTGGGTCGGAGCTACCTTCGGCGGCAGAACCAGACCATTATTGTCACCATGAACCATGATGATCGCGCCTACCATACGGGTTGTCATACCCCAGGAAGTCTGATGAACGTATTTTAATTTATTATCCTTATCCAGATACTGGATGTTAAATGCCTTTGCAAATCCATCGCCGAAGTTGTGGCTGGTGCCGGACTGCAGTGCCTTGCCATCGTGCATCAGGGACTCGATCGTGTAGGTTGCCTCTGCACCGGCAAATTTCTCCTTATCGGTCTTGCGTCCGCGGATAACCGGAATTGCCAGGAAGTCCTCGCACAGATCCGCGTATACATTTAACATCATCTCGGTACGCTCCTGTGCTTCCTCAGCGGTTGCATGAGCGGTATGACCTTCCTGCCATAAGAACTCTCTGGAACGCAGGAACGGACGGGTGGTCTTTTCCCAACGTACAACCGAAGCCCACTGGTTGTAGTTTCTCGGCAGATCGCGGTAAGAATGTACGTCATGTGCATAAAAATCGCAGAACAGAGTCTCGGAAGTCGGACGTACACACATTCTCTCCTGTAACGGCTCTAAACCGCCCTGTGTCACCCACGCTACTTCCGGTGCGAAACCTTCTACGTGATCTTTCTCTTTTTCCAGAAGACTTTCCGGAATAAACATAGGCAGATATACGTTCTCTACGCCGGTTGCCTTAAAGCGCTTGTCCAGTTCATTGCGGATATTCTCCCAGATCGCATATCCGGCCGGTTTGATAATCATGCAGCCCTTTACACTGGAGTAATCAGAAAGCTCTGCTTTCTTTACGATGTCCGTATACCACTGGGCGAAATCTTCATCCATCGATGTGATGGCTTCTACCATTTTCTTTTCCTTTGCCATGTCATTTCTCCTTGTTAAAAACATTTTATTGTTGTTTTGTATTTCATAGAAATAAAAAAGCCATCCGATCCCTGCTGATCGCTGCGATCAAAGGGACCGAATGGCTTAACTTCGGCGGTACCACCCTGCTTAACCAGAATTTCGTTCCGATTCTGGCTCACTTAACTTCCGTTAACGCCGGAAATACGTTGCATTTTCATGCACAGCTCCAGGGTCGGTTCAACTTTCAGGGACACAAAAGCCTCGCACCATACGGCTTTCTCTCTGGACGTGTGTCAAAGTTTACTGATTCCTCTCTTCGCCTGTTTTGTTTTTTGACAGTATTATGATTTTACGCCAATCGGTCGGGTTTGTCAAGGCTGGAACTCGCCCTTGTACAAGTCTTGACGATGCCTCGCATTTTTTACTCGGTCGTCACTGACTCGGTTGCGTCCGAACAAAAAATAATGTTTTTATCCCTATCTTACGAATCCTATTTTAATAAAATGTCCTCCCGGTACATCTCCGCCAGTGACCGCAGAATCTTCGCCGTCATCCCCCAGATGATTCCTTCCTCACGGCGGTAGAAGTAGACATCGTAATGTCCGCGCCGCCAGCGGTAATCGCGTCCGCCCGGAACATCTTCAAACGGGAATGTCTCTTCCGGCACGGTCACAAGTTCTGTTTCATATCGCTCCGGTTCATGTTCCGCGAACCAGCGGAGCGGGACAGAAAAGGTATGATCGACCTCCGCCTCGGAATATGACCAGCGGTAGCCCTGCAGCGCACCTAAAAATGGAGAAATCTCCATCGCTCCGGGTGCTTCCAGCACATCCAACGGCGCGATAACGCGAATCTGGCGGCGACTGATTAAGAGTTCTTCCATCGCCTCACGGATCGCCGCCTGCTTCGGTGTCTCGTCCCGCTCAACGGCACCGCCCGGAAAACAGATTTCGCCCGGCTGAGTTTTTAAGCTTCCCGCGCGCACCTCAAACACCACGTGGTACTCCCCGCCTTTCTGAATCAAAGGTACCAGCACCGCCGCCCGACGGATCTTCTCCTTCTCCAGTCTTCCGGCTCTCCGGCTGCCCCAGACTCGGCTCATCTGCGCCAGCTCGCCGCCCTGTGTCTGTTCCAAGAATGATGCAACACATTGGTTAAATGCGTCCGGGTTCTCTGCTGCAATAAAATGGGTGCCCTCTAAAAGCCGAAGCCTTGCGTTTGGCAGAGAACGTGCGATTTGGCGCGTGTGACATTCGCGAATCATGTCGTCGCTCCCTGCTACCACAAGGACGGGCATTTTCAGGCGGTGGAGAAGTTCAGGGCGGATCCAGGGTTCATACAACATTAAGGATAGAAGCTCTTTTTTGTGTATATTTGCCTTCCGATCATTTTCCTTATTTTCAGGAATTTTTTCTTTCTGACAGCTTCTTCTCTGTTGTTTATTCAGTCTTTCCTGTCCATTCTGTTTTTCGTTTTCTTTTGAAAATTGCTTTTCTGTCCGCATTTTTCCTGCTGCCATCTGCATTTTTCCCCGTATCTGCCCGATGCCGCTTTTCTGCAGCCAGAGCTTCCCCACAACTCCCACATACTCCCGCGCCACATCCGCCAGCACGGACGGCTTCATGCCAAACGGGTTTAAGTTCGCTCCATTTAAAATCAGCCGATCGACATATCCCGGATATTTCAGTGCAAAAATCAGCGCAATATTGCCGCCGTCGCTGAACCCCAGCAAAATGATCCGCCTAAGTCCCCGGCGGTCAAGAAATCCTTTCAAATCATCAGCAAACCGTTCCAAGGTAAATGTCCCACAACCACGCGGAGATCTGCCATGTCCACGGGTGTCCACCGCAATCACGAGATATTTTGATTCAAAAAAGGATAGCTGGTTCACAAAATAGGAGCTGTCCTCTCCATTTCCGTGAAGCAGCACCATCGGCTGTCCGGAGCCTGACTCTTTTGTATATAAATTCACGTCTGTTCCTCCATATTAAATGATATGCATATTTATTTCAGCTTAACATCCAGCTATCTTCCAGCAACTCTTTCTCTGCTGTTTTCCAGAACTTTTATGCGTTTTTAATTCCTTATCTATTATATATGATCCTTTTGTCTCGCGGCAATTCTAAAAAATCCTTTCATCTCCTTAAATTTCCACATTCAAAAGCAATTTCAGATCGTCCATCCACCAATACTCCACTTTTCTCCTCTAAAAGCGCCTACTTAATGAGCATCCGCTCCTTCGTTCTCTTCCCCATACTCCTCCACAAAATCCTTAATAATCAACAGACCAATCGGACCCAGCAGAAATCCAAACAGACCGAACAGCTGCAAGCCCACATAGATCGCCGCCAGCGTTTCAAGCGGCGACAGCCCCATTTTCTTTCCCATCAGGTGCGCCTCCGTGAACTCACGCAGAAAATAACAGAGCAGATACAGCCCGAAGAGAATCAGCGCGTGTCCCCACTCCCGCTTGAATAGAAGAAAAAGACTCCACGGCACCAGCGCCGTCCCTGTGCCGAAGATCGGCAGGGCATCCAGAACCCCGATTCCGATTCCGCCCAGAATATAATATGGATTTCCAATCAGCAAAAGCCCCGTCATCGAAAGTGCCGAAGTCATCAGGAAAATGACCGACTGGGTTTTCAGCCATGCGCTTCCTGTTACCGCAAGCCGCCTGCCGAGCAGGAAAAATTCGCGGTGAAACATCGAATCAAACCGCCTCCGGCGCAGTTCGTCCATCTCCTGTAAACTCAAAATCGAGGCAATGAAAAATAAAACAACCACAATAACCGCGCGCACAATCCCCGCCGCAGCAGGAACTGATTTCTGAAGGAGCTGCGGCAGCAGGATCTCCTTGACCTGTCCACCGCCCTGCAAGCCTGTTCCGCGAAAGAGCTGCCCGATTTTACCGGCAGGCAGATGAAGGACTCGCTCGATCGACTGTTCAAATTGCTGTCCGAGCAGTGACAATTCCTCCATCCGTCCTGGAAGCTCTTCTAAAAAGTGTTCCAGCTCCTCCGTGAAACGCCGTCCCCCTGCTGCCAGCAGACCGACCAGAAAAATGCTCAGCAAAATCAGCTCCACGCCCCCGATCATACCGATGGGAACGCCGATCATGCGCCCGCGGAAGGAGATTCGCAGCCGTTTTTCGAGAAATGCTGCCGATGGCTGGAGAAGCAGCGCCATCAGATACGCTGCCAGAAATGGGAATATAAGCGGCAGCAGGTAACGGAAACTCAAATACACGCCCGCCGTGACTACTGCTGTGAGAAATGCTTTTTTCTGTTTTCTGCTGAGTGCCATCTGTCTGCTCCACCTTCCCGATTTTTTCTTTATGCCATACACCGTTATGGTTCTATGATTTCTACAGCCATCCATTCAAACAAACGTCTTTTCCTTAAACCTACACGCCCTTTTTTCCGGATGTATGGCAACGAAAAACCACAGGAAACCGGTGTCAGCTCCCGCTTCTCCCGGCTCCTGCGGTCTCTTTTGTAAGCCCTCTTTAGTCGCTCCGGGGCTTACCCATGGACTTTGCCCATTTATGATTCGTACTTCCTTTGTACACACTCTAGTATGGTCAGGTCGGATAAAAATATACACGTCTTACCTTCTATTCACCCTTGACCTTTTATTTTCTTGACTTATAGAAAAGTTCGCTCACAGAACAAATTGCGGTTTGGTGGAAAACTCCATTCTTTTTCCCGTCACCGGGTGAAGGAACGATAAACGGACCGCGCACAGCGCCAGCGGTTCCCGACGGGCACGTCCCACGGAAGCAGCCGCTGGTGCGCCATACTTGGTATCTCCCATGAGCGGTGTCCCATGCGCGGCAAACTGTACGCGTATCTGATGGTGGCGTCCTGTGTGAAGATGAATTTCCACCAGTGAACGCACGGTGCCGTCTTCCTGTTCTTTTTTTTCTAATATCTGATATTCCAGCTCTGCCCGTTTCGCACCGGCGACCGACTTATCCACAATCCGGCTGGTGTTCGTTTTCCCGTCTTTCAACAGATAATCCACGTACTTACCCACATTATCCACAGGTTTTCCACATACGAGTGCCTGATAGATTTTCTCCAGTTTTCCCTCCTGTACCTGACGGCTTAAGTGCGCTGCCGCTTTCAGGTTCTTGGCATATACCATCACACCGCGCACCGGCTTGTCCAGTCGGTGGATAATTCCAACATACGGATCCACCGGGGCTGTGGACGCTTTTGGGGATAATCCTGTGGATAACTTTTTCGTCTCCTGCACCTTCCGGTGGAGATAATTTTTTATCTCGCTGACCATATCCGGCTCCAGGCGTCTCGATGTCTGCGACTCAACTCCAGCTGGTTTGACCACAACTAAAATATCTTTATCTTCGTATAATATATCTAACATAACCGATTTCCTCTCTACTTCATCCATGAATTCCCGAGCATTTTAACTTCTCAAATCATCTATGAGCCTTTTTTCTTTCTCTTCTAACTTTAAAATTTTCATATGCAAACCATTGCATATATTTATTGCCAACTCACATGAAACGTGAAAACCTTTCGTTACTATTCATACATTATATTATAACATATCCCATTCCCCTCTTGCATATTTTTCAGAAAAGTTGTATAGTATATAAAAACATTCTATGTAGTTTTAAATACTACATATCATATTCACAATTACTTTATTGAGATTACGACAAAGGAGGTTATCCTATGATTTCTAGTCAAAAACATACATCTGACACAACGGAACTCGTTGAAACAAAGCATCATAAATTCCACGTAAAGGATCCCGGAAGCGCGCTGACGCATTTTATCGCGATGATCGGCGCGCTGATCGCGGCAGTTCCGCTGCTTCACAAAGCGGCTGGAGAAGCAGATTCGCGCCATCTTGCGGCGTTGGCTGTGTTTATCGTCAGCATGATTCTGCTCTATGCCGCCAGCACGACCTACCACACCTTTAATATTTCCGAGCACGTTAATAAAATCCTGCGTAAGATCGACCACATGATGATTTTCATCCTGATTGCCGGAACTTACACACCGGTTTGCCTGATCGTTCTTGGAAATAACGCCGGTTACCGGCTTCTGACGCTCGTCTGGGGTATCGCGATTGCCGGGATTCTCGTCAACGCGCTCTGGATCAACTGCCCGAAGTGGTTCTCCTCGCTAGTTTACATCGCAATGGGCTGGATCTGCGTGCTGGCGTTCCGTCAGATCGTACTGGCACTTCCGAAAAGCGCATTTCTCTGGCTGCTGACCGGCGGACTCATCTATACGGCTGGAGGCATTATCTACGCATTAAAACTGCCGATTTTCAATGCAACGCATAAAAATTTCGGTTCGCATGAGATTTTCCATCTGTTTGTCATGGGAGGAAGCCTGTGCCATTATGTGATGATGTACGCATTTGTAGCATAAGGGTGAAATACCCATTTCGTCTGACAGGCATTATGCCTCATACGTACACGAAATGCATACATTCAATTTTTTATGTCACATTCATTCTCCTTTCAAAAAAGGAACCGTCCTGATGCAGCTGATAGACTGACCCAGGCGGTTCCTTTTCAATTCATTAAAAGCGTTTAAAAATTTTCTACGAAACTATTTTCTATGTTTTTACGTGCTTTCTCATGCTGCTCCTTTATCAAAGTCTCTTTTGATTTCCTTGTAATAAAGCACGATTCCCGTGACACCGACCAGCACTTCCGAGATCGGAAATGCAAACCAGGTAAAGCGCAGGTCAATCAGCGACAGCAGCCAGAAAATCGGAATCAGGCAGCAGATCTGGCGCATCACGGACAAAAAGAGGCTGATCTTTCCATTTCCGATCGCCTGGAAGAAGACCGGGGTCATCAGTGAAAATACCGCCGGAATAAAACTTGCCCCGATGATAGGGAATGCATTTTTTCCGATCGCGATGACCTCACTGCTCTTTGAAAAAACCTGGAGCAGCTGCACCGGAAAGAAAACGAAGCAGATCACACCGACCAGCATAAACACACAGGAAAATCCATAGCTGTCCCGCATAATTTCCCGGCATCTCGCATAGCTCTTGGTTGCATAGTTAAAGCTGAGCACCGGAACGATACACGTCTGCAAGCCCATCAGTGGGATAAAGAAAAACGTCTGCATTTTATAATAAAGCCCCAGCACCGTCACTGCCGAATCTGAAAATCCGGCAAGGATCGCATTTAAGATCACGATATAAACTGTAAATAATGCCTGCATAATAATCGACGCGTAGCCAAACCAGTAGATCTGCTTGATATAGAGCGGCATTTTTGTGCGCTCTGGCAATCTGCCAACCCCGCCAAACGATGTGATGACCGCAGCCGCCACCTGTCCGCAGACAGTCGCATAGGCAGCACCCGCGACTCCCAGCTCCGGCACCGGACCGAGTCCGAAAATCAGGATCGGGTCAAGCACGATATTCGTCAGCGCCCCCACGGTCTGGGCGACCATCGGACGGTGCATATTGCCCCGCGACTGATGGACCTTCGTCCAGTTTCCTTCCAGAAATGCCCCGATGCTGCCGATACAGACGATCTGTCCGTAGATAACAGCACTCTCGATCGCTTCCGGGGTATTCGCACTTGTCAGGACATACGGACGCATACAGAAGATCGAGAAAATGGCAAATATAAGCCAGGTTCCAAGCGCCAGAAGCGTGCCTGTTCCCGCTGTTTCTTCCGCCTGTCCCGGCATTTTCTGTGCATACAGGCGCGCCATGTAGGTATTCACGCCCACGCCGGTTCCCACCGCCAGCGCAATGATGATGAGCTGCAACGGATAAATGACCGAAAGCGCCGTCAGCGCCGATTCGGAATATTTTCCCACAAAAAAACTGTCCACAATGTTATACATCGCCTGAATCAGCTGCGCCAGCATAACCGGAGGTGCGATTTGCAGCAATATCTTCGGAATTTTCTCCGTCCGGAAAAATTCTGTATCCGTTCCCGCCTTACTCTTCATCGTCCGTCTCCTCCAGTGCCTCTTCCAGAATCTGGTCATACTCCATAAACAGTTCCGTCATTCTGCGGATCTTGTCCTCTCCCAGACGTTTCGCCGCCCGTTCTTCCATCCGGCTTAACGAATATAATAATTTTTCCGAATACCGTTCGCCCTCCGGCGTCAAAACAAGCGCCTTTTCCTTCCCGGTGCTCTTTTCCAGATCCGCTACAAGAATCCCGTCCTTTTTCATCTCTGAAATCACATGGTTCACCGTCTGCCGCGGAAGCAGATACGAATCACAGATCTGCTTTTGCGTACAGAATCCGAATTCGCGGATGGTGTAAAGCACCAGCATCCGGTTATAGCTCACATTGTTATTCTTTGCCCACATCGAGTATACACCACGGCAGCGGATGATCGCCTGGTTGACCTGATCGTAAAGTTTTTGTATTTTATATTCCATAACCTTCCCCATTCAATCCCATTTGGGACTGAAAGAAGTATACGACAGGATTTTGAAATTGTCAATCTTTACTCGCTCCGCGATATCAAACCGATATGTTACAATGTACGAATAGTGATTTCCATGGTTTTTTAACTAATAGGCACGCACAATCATCGTCTTCCAGGAGCGGTCCTGGCATTTGTATTCCATCTGGATTTCTGTAAATAACATCCCCGCCTGCCTGTGAAACTTCGCAATCTTTGAAATAAGAAAAATATTCTGATGAAAATATCCTATATCGTTATTATCAAATTTGTTTCTGTGGAAACAAGCCGATGGTATGCTTGTTTCCACAGAAACAGTAACGTCAATAAAAATTGATATCACATTAAAAATTACACCTAAATGACTAAAGCGCCGTTCCTTTCTTCGGCGCAAAAAAACGACTCATATCGGTATGTTCCAGCGTAAGCAGTTCCACTTTCTTATCAATTCCACCCGCATACCCGGTCAGGCTTCCATTCGTTCCTACTACGCGGTGACATGGAATGATGATGGAGACCTCATTATGCCCCACTGCACCGCCTACCGCCTGCGCGGACATATGGGACGCATTTTGCATCTTCGCCAGCTTTTTTGCAATCTCCCCATAGGTAGTCGTCTGTCCATACGGAATTTGCAATAAAATCTGCCACACCGCCTGTCGAAATGCGGAGCCAGTCGGATGCAGCGGCGGAATAAAGTCCGGTTCTTTGCCAGAAAAATAAATATCCAGCCATCTCTTTGCCTCGGTTAAAATCGGGGATTCCTGTGAAATAGCTCCGTCTGGAAGTGTATTTGCAAAATACTTCTGCCCCTCAAACCACAGACCCGTGAGTCCGATCGCGTCTGCCGCCAGCAGAATATCGCCTAACTTTGATTTATATGTACATGTATATACTGTTTTATCCTTCACCGCGGACTCCTCCCAGGGTTATCGACTGCTTTTTTACATCCAATCGCTTTCTGCTTCCTCCAGCTTCTTCACAAGTGTATCTTTAAGAACCGTAAAAGCCAGAATAAAGCTATCGCGTATCAGCAGAATCAACTCGTCTATTTCATCCTCATTATATATAACAGAGGTATTGCGTTTTTTTAACATGAGTAACCATATCTCAGCATCATTGATAAATCCGATCTTATAACCAAGCTGGAAGTTAGTGATTTCTTTTTCCGGTATTCTCTGTCCCACGGATTTCCTCATGATAGAAATAATCTACGATCACCGGATGTCCCTGCGGGACTCTTCCATAAGGCATTTCATTATCCACAAAGGCACAATCATACTTCTTAGCCATTTTCTCAGCTTTTACTTCAAGTGCTTCAAAGTAGCTGCGGTTATGCTTGTTATAGATCTCGTCGTAAAGTGGTACAAGATCAGGATATTTTCCGGCGATATAATCCATAATTGTCTTTTTGAAACCGCCTCGAAGATTGAGATTTTCGAGCCAGAACAGATCGCACTGATCCTTTACCCGCTCAAAGATTGCTTCAAAATCCGTGATACCGGGGAATACCGGGGATACGAAACAGACTGTACGGATACCGGCTTCATATACCTGCTTCATAGCAGAGATACGGCGCTCAATGCTCGAAGCAGAGTCCATATCGTTCTTGAAATTTTCATCTAGTGTGTTGATCGACCATGAAACGGTTACACGTCCAAGCTTCTTCAGCAGATCAATATCCCGTACCACAAGATCCGACTTTGTGCAGATCAGAATATCTGCGTCACTGCCGATTAACTGCTCCAGAAGTTTTCTGGTATTCCCGAATTGCTCCTCCTGTGGATTGTAGCCATCCGTCACAGAACCGATGACCACACGCTGCCCGGCATATTTCTTCGGATTTTTAATTTCCGGCCAATGCTTCACATCAAGGAAAGTGCCCCATTCCTCCTTGTGCCCGGTAAAGCGCTTCATAAAAGAAGCATAGCAATACTTGCAGGCATGTGTACAGCCCACATAGGGATTGACCGAGTAACCGCCTACCGGCAGACTAGACTTAGTCATGATGTTCTTTGTTTCCACCTCACGAATGAGGATTCCATTTATTACTTCTTCCATGATTTCTGTACCTCTAACACTTTATTAAATTCTTCCGGCATTTCCTGAATCATATTTTCATCCCCTATGATAGGGACAAGGTCTTCCTTCATAAACACCGGAATGCCGAGCTTATGTGCCTGGTCCGCCAGAGACCATGCCCATTCCGGCTCCGTATGAATCTTCCTGCTCTGAGCCCCGGTCATAGTGCCGACAACGATCCAATTGATTCCGAAAAGGTCAACTGTGCCGGGATCGTCGAATAACGGCTCAAAGGTAACATGGTAATGTTTTGCTCTGACGTTTTTCCGAAGGGCGTCGATACGCCACAGTTCTGCTTTCCTCGTCACCGTAACGCCAAACCATGCGTTTTCCAGATCGGTATCAAAATCCAGCAAATCAGGTCGCTTGGTAAGGAACAGGAACTGATGCTGTGGATTTTCACGGATCTTTGCAAATACCTCGTCTCTCCATTCCGGCTTCCATCCGGAGAGATCGCTCATCCCGGTAAGAAGAAAGTTCTGCGGACGTTTCTTTTCCATCATCTTGAGCTTACTCGGAAAGAATTCAGGGTCAGCGAAGTCATCAATCATATGCCAGCGTTTCACGTTGTTGCGGGCATAGCAATATGTACACCCCACTGTGCAGCCGATGACGATATTCATGTTCTGAATCTGATCTTTGATACAAATACTCATGACTTCTGCCACTCCTCAAGATTCTTTCTGATGCGGTCGAGGCATTCCTCAAACCGGGTAATTTCTTCCTCTGAAAAACCTTTGTAGTAAATACTGCCCATCTCATCAGATACAGAATCGTACTCGCCCTTTAAGGCATGTGCTTTCTCAGTCAGAAACAGGAGTGTTTTCCTTTTGTCCGTTTCAGACTGAACACGGCTTATCAGCCCTTGATTTTCCATTCTTTCCAGCATCGTAGTAAGAGATGTTATCGCTAATCCGCATTTAATCGAGAGTGACCTGATTGAGATACCATCCTCCTGCCACAGCACATAAAGAATACGTCCCTGGGCTCCATTAAACGCATCGATATTTTTTTCGCTGAGAATCTTCTCAAAAATCCGGTCACCAAGCTGTTTTATTTTGGTGACAAGAAATCCGCCATTTGTTTTCATGCAAAAGCTCCTATATAGTAGTTTATTAAAAACATACTATATAGGAGTTTTATTGTCAAGAGTTTATATGTCTTAATAGGTAAATTCCGTTTTTTTCAATTCTTCAAACTGGAATTGTTCAAGCTTTTTCAAATACTAACGTCCTTAATTCTGTTCAATAATTGATTTATAGTAGTTACCAAAGTCAGCAAGTGAATTAACAATTGGAAGCATTTTTGTTCCGAGTTCCGTTAAGCCGTATTCAACTCTCGGTGGCTGCTCATGGTAATCGTGGCGATATGCCAGCCCATCACTCATCATTTGTCTTAAACTATCTGTCAAAACCTTTTGTGAAATACCATCTATACTTCGTTGTAGCTCATTGAATCTCCATGGACGCTCTTTTAAGTTACGCAAAATCAGCAGTTTCCATTTTCCTCCGATAAGAGATACTGCTGTTGCAACTGGGCATTCCGGTAATTCTTCTTTTGCTCGCATAATTCTCACCTCCGAGTCTATTGTAACACATTCATTTTTGAGTGTACAGTTACAAAAAGGTGCGTACTTGTTTTTGTATGTGTCTCACACTATACTAATACCAAGCAACCAGAAACTACAAATTAACTATGGAGGTTATTATGGCAAATTACACAAAAACAACTATTGGAAAGGAAAACCGAATTGAGCTGCATGAAAAGTTGTCTTTAACAGGTGCAGAAATCAGTTTAAACGAACTACCTGCAGGAGCAAATGTCCCATTTGTTCATTCTCATAAAGAAAATGAAGAAATCTATGGAATTCTTTCAGGTAACGGCAAAGCCATAATTGATGGAGAAGAAATCAGTCTTTCAACTGGAGACTGGCTAAAAATCGCACCTACTGCAAAGCGTCAGTTTTTTGCATCCGATATTTCTGGAATTACTTATATCTGCATTCAGGTAAAAGAAAATTCTCTGGAACATTTTACAGCAGAGGATGCCGTAATCGGCTAATTAAAAGTATTTATTTACAGAAATGCACAGTTCCCGATATGCTAAGAACTGTGCATTCTTTTTCTTCAATTTTACGATTTCTCAATTTTTCAAACTTGAATTTGACTTGCCTATTTTCTTAAAATCTCATGTGGAGCTTCTATTTCATTTGCCAAGGTATGCTCTGTTAATTCTGACATCAATTTCAATTTTTTATTAATCAATGGTCGCATACAATTAGGAACATGTTCCTGATGCGCTCTGTGGATTGCTACACATTCCTTACAGTTTCCGTGATAACGACAGGCTTTCAGGCAAGGACAGTGATCTTTGTCTTTATACTCCTTACGAAATTCCGCTGCAAATTCTTCTTGCAGTCTCAACCCCTCGACACGGTTTCCCTTATGAAATTCTACCATTGCATCCAGTTCTTTCTGGTTCCCTTCAATCTTCATGTTATTATAGCGCCTCCATTTTCAACTATTCCTCATTTTCTGATAAATCCCGATTGTTCTAATCTTTTTTACGCCCACCTTCTTGCCCTTCGGACAAGAAGTATCCCTCGCTCAAAGAGCTCGGTCAATTCCGATTTTTCCACGTAAAAAAGGATGTGCCTTTTTGTGTAATAGGGAATTCCAGGGAATTTCCTATTACACGAGAAATTGCTCTCTCATCACAGTTCACACATTATGTAAACTGCAATCTCATCCCGCACAATCTAATTATATCGCAACTTTATTATCTCCGTTTATCCATTTATAGTCAAATACTATCATCAAATCGCCAAAATGGACAGCGCTTGCCAATACACTGATTGTTCTGAGCATAATGCGTACAATGGACTTCTGTGCATTCCATTTCGATTCCAAAATGCGTTTTTACAAAATCAACCGCCGCCAGAATCGCCAGATAAGAATCTCTTTTACAACACCTCGGACCGCCGGTGTGCGAAATCGCTTCCAGTGCTTTTGATGTCATCTGATTCGAAAGTCCCCAGGATTCCTCCGTCAGTGGCGTCGCCCCAGACAAGATAGATACAAACATACCTGCGCTGATTCCCGCTCCGCAGGCACCCCAGAATCCGCAGGTTCCTCCTGGAACGGCTTTTCCACGGTTCAGCATTTCCATCACAGATTCCCGCAGATTAATAGCACCTCCCGCATTTTTATATGCAGTAAGCAGCGCCGCTCCCACCATGACATGATGCTCCGGTCCATGCATATGGCAAAACGGTGCATCCATCATCTTCCGGACAATCTCGATCGGATTTCTGGATGTTTCGTCTATACACAGGGAAAGAATGGTGTCCAGTCCCTTCGTATGACAATCATTACAAACATAATGCCCGTTCTGGCATCTGGTCTTGCTCAATTCTTTTTTATGACATAATTCGCACTCCATCCATTCATCCTGTTCCAGATAAATAAGAGGTGCTTTACAGACAATACATTCTTCTTGCATGGGATTTCCATCTCCTTCACATTCATTTCCCGGCCAGCGCGTTGAGTTTCTGCACTATATCCATACTTCCCGACCGGAAACCTTCCAGATCGAGTGTAATGTACAGAAAACCCATTTCTTTTAATGTCCTGCAGATCGTCTCCCGCTCGGCAATCGCTTTTTCAAATTTATCCGCATCCACCTCGATCCGGACAATATCGCCATGCAGGCGCAGGCGCACATTTCCGCCAAACACGCTTCGAAGATAATCTTCGCCTTTCTCAATCCGCTTCAAAACTTCCATGTCAAAGGAAGTTCCATATGGAAGGCGGGTCGCCATACATGGCATGGACGGACGGGATGCAACGGAAATTCCTAAGTCAGCTGCAAATGCCTTGACATCCTTTTTCTCCAGTCCGCACTGTGCAAGTGGACTGACGACACCCAGCTCACGGAGTGCCTGGATACCTGGGCGGTACACATGCAGGTCGCTCTCATTGGTTCCGTCCATCACGCACGGAATCCCCTCTTCTTTTGCAAAATCCAGAAGTGTCGCGAACAGGTGGTGTTTGCAGATATAACAGCGGTTGACCGGATTTGTCCGGATGGCTTCCAGCTCCATCTCATTGACCTGGATAATTTTATGGATCGCGCCCAGCTCCTTTGCCACCCGCTCCGCGATCTCCAGATCACAGGCTGGGTGCAGCATGGTGTGAAATGTCACGGCATAAACCGGCATTCCCGTCTTCTTCGCCGTATCACACGCCAGCTTGAGAATCAGGCTGCTGTCCACACCGCCCGAAAAGGCGACACAGACCGGTGCTTTCGCTTTTTCTGCCATGAAATGTTTTAAAGCTTCTCTTTTTTCTGTCTCTGATATCATTGGTTTATTTTCCATGGTTCTTGATTCTCCTCTTAATTATCTAACGAGAATGCACTGTGCCGTTTTTCAATCTAAAAAGTGCTTACTGTAAACTAATACTTCCGTCTTCCATTACTCCGTGGAATACTTCCATGAAGCGCTTCCCTGTCTCCCGGCAGATCGCGCGCACGCTCTCATACTCCGGATAGCACGTATCCACGCCGCCGCGCTTGCAGATTTTTACCTTTGCTGCCCCGTAACGGGTCTGGATCTCCTTTACTTCCCGTGGCAGTATCGTCCTCTCTACTGGATAGCGGCGCACACCGATCGTGGTCGTACAGGAGAAGACAAGCTGTTCTAATTCTTCCCGTTTTTCTGCCGTTGTCAGTACATGAAGCACATACGCCGGACGGTTTTTCTTCATATATGCCGGTGTGTACCACACATCTCTGGCGCCCGCTTCCAGAAGCACCTCCATCGCATATCCCAGCGCCTCGCCGGTGCAGTCGTCCAGGTTTGCCTCCATGACCCACATGGAGCTCTCGTCGTGACCGTCTTTTCCAGTTTCTACTTCCACCGTTTTATCCGTCAGAAGCATCGCCCGCAGAATATTCGCGTGCGCGAAATCCTTATTTCCGGCGCCGATACCGATCTTTTCGATCTGGTACTTCTTCGGAAGCGCCGCTTCTGTCCGGAATGCCGCCGCGATCGCCGCGCCGGTCGGCGTTACCATCTCTCCTTCGACATCCCGAAGCGTCAGTTCCAAGCCCTGTGCCGCTGCGATATTTGCCGTCGCCGGAACCGGAACCGGCATTAAACCGTGCTGGCAGCGTGCGAATCCATGACCTTCGGAAAGCGGCGATACCATCACGCGGTGGATTCCCAGATCCTCCAGGCAGAATGCCGCACTGATAACATCCACAATCGAGTCAATTGCACCGACTTCATGGAAATGAACCTCGCTGACCGGAATTCCGTGTGCTTTCGACTCTGCCCCCGCCACAATCTCAAACATCCGGCGCGCCAGGTTTTTAACACGGTCAGATGCATCCAGACGATCGATGATCTCGAAAATGTCATGGATGTTGCGGTGGACGTGAGGATGCATATGATCGTGGGTGTGAGCGTGATCATGGCTGTGCTCATGGTCGTGGGTGTGAGCGTGATCATGGCTGTGCTCATGGTCGTGAGTGTGTTCATGATCGTGATGATGCTCATGGTCGTGCTCATCATGGCTATGTTCGTGGTCGTGATGATGCTCTTCTTCCTCTAAATGTACATCGAAATCATACGCATCGATTCCACATTTCTTCGTCCGCCCAAAATGCAGATGATACCCGGACACGCCCAGACTGTCCAGTGCCCGTACCAGTTTTTCCCGGCTTGCTCCAAGATCCAACAGTGCGCCAACCGTCATATCTCCACTGATTCCAGACGCACAATCCAGATATAAGATTTTCTCATCCATTTTTACTTCTCCCTCTACTTTTCTCATTTTATTGATACATTTCCGTTTTTCGCTTTTATGCAATTATCACAAACCACTATCACTCTGCCGTCTTCTTCGGCTCCCGCACCGCCAGGCGGTTGATCTGCGCCGCCAGGTATGCTGCGCCGTAGCCGTTATCTATATTTACAACCGAAATGCCGTTCGCACAGGAATTAATCATCGTGATCAATGCCGACAGTCCATGAAAACTTGCACCATAACCGACCGAGGTCGGAACCGCAATGACCGGATTTTCCACCAGCCCGGCGACAACTGTGCCAAGCGCGCCTTCCATTCCCGCCACCGCAATCACGCAGTTTGCCCGCGCAATCGCCTCGCGTTTGGATAAAAGGCGATGGATGCCCGCCACCCCTATATCATAGTAGCGCTCCACGCGGCAGCCGAAAAATTCTGCCGTTTTGGCAGCTTCCTCCGCAACCGGGATATCCGCGGTTCCGCCTGTGCAGACTGCCACCAGCCCTTCCAGCTTCCACGGTGTCTCCGATGATTTTCTCGCCTGCAAAATTTTTGAAACCGGATCGTATTCTATCTCCGGGATGCGCGCCCGCACTAGATTCCACTGCTCTGGCGTCGCCCGCGTTCCGAGTACCTCCCCATTTTCCCGGTACAGCGTCTCGAAAATATCCGCCAGATAGGCATCCGGCTTTCCTTGGCAGAACACCGTCTCTGGGAATCCCGAACGCAATTTCCGGTGCAGATCCAGCTTCGCATACCCTAAATCTTCGTAAGGAAGATTCTTGAACGCATTCTCCGCTTCCTCAATACTTGTATCCCCCCGTTTTACCTCTTCCAACAGCTTCCGAACATCCATTTCTCGACCTCCTTACCAAATCCCGATTGTTCTATTCCGCCCGGTCAATCCCGATTTTCTCTGTCAATATGTGCACTGGCTAAACTGCTGCCATCTTTTCCTGCAATGCCTTCAAATCAATCCGCCGCGTGCAAATCCGCTTCAAAAGGGATTCCGAATGGCTCACAATCACCATTCCCAGCTCCCGCTCCTTTGCCTCATGCAAAAGCGCCTGCCAGATCTGGCTCTGGGTCACTGCGTCAAACATCGCGGTAATCTCATCCGCCAGCAAATACCGCGGATTTGCCGCCAGCGCTCTGGCAATACAAAACCGCTGCAGTTCGCCGCCGGAAAGCTCCGATGGAAACCGATCCAGCCATTCTTCCCGGATGCCAAGCCGTCCCCGGCTCTCCTCATCCACCTGACCGCCCTCACTGAGAACCTGGCGCATCCGCCAGCGTGGGTTGAGCGCCTGCTCCGGGTGCTGCCAGATTAACTGCACCGGCATACAGCCCCGGATATTCTCAATTGGTATGCTGTCAATCTCTACCGTTCCCGCTTCCGCTCTCTCATATCCCGCCAGCAGGCGGCACAGCGTCGTTTTTCCATATCCGCTCGGCGCCACCAGACCCACGCGCTCTCCTGGCTCAATTTTCAGGGAAATACGCGTCAGCACGTGGCGCCCTCCATTTTCATACGAAAAAGATAGGTTTTCCGCCTTTAGTGACATCTCATTCTCCTCCAAAAAATTCATGTTCCGGCAGTGCCCGGTAGAGCGCCTGCGTGTATGGCTCTTTCAGATTCCGTCCCTCCCGGAAGTTCTCCGGCTTTACTTCCTCCAGAATCGTCCCGTCATAAAACACCAGAATCCGGTCCGCCATCTCAATCGCCAGTTCCAGATCATGAGTAATCAAAAGCACCGCTGCCCCGTCCTGTGCCATCTCTTTTAAATGACGGATCACATGGCGCGCGGTCATCGCCTCCAGCCCCGGTGTCGGTTCATCCGCCACAATCAGCCTCGGCTCCTGCATCAGTGCCGCTGCCATCAGGACGCGCCGCGCCATGCCGCCCGACAGCTCAAATGGATAACATTTTTCCACTGATTCATCCAGCCCGTACCGCTTCAAAAGCTGGCGGCATTTTGCCCGCGTCGCTTCATCTTTTCTGCCGCCGCAGATCTGATCCCCGACCCGCATCAACGGATCGAGGTAGGAAACCCCCTGCGGAATCAGGGAAATCCCATTGCCCCGCAGCCCGGCAAGCCGCGTCTCATCCAGAACCTCTCCCTGATAGGAAATTTTTCCTTCCATCCGGCAGTTGTACGGCAAGATCCCCAGAATCGCGTGCGCCAGCAGGCTTTTTCCCGAACCACTCGCCCCGACCACCGCCGTCAGCTCCCCACTGAAAAGTTTGCAGGAAAGGTCGAGGAGCGGATGGAGTTCGCGCCGTCTAAGCCCACGCGCGTACTGCGTAAAATATAAGTTTAGATTTTGAATTTTCAATATCGGCTTTTCCATGGAATCACAATTTTCACGCAATCTCCGTTCTTTGATAACGTCTGTCTGTTCCAAATCTGATAGCCGCATCGTTTTTGATTGTTTTTGTCTTAATCGCATCATTTTATCAAAATATATGTTTTTCTGCCTCTTTCCCAGCATCCTCTACTCATGCGCGCTCCCCGGATCCATCAGCCGCCCCAGGCTCTGCCCGATCGCCTGAAATCCCAGCGTTACCAGCACCAGTGCCGCGCCCGGAAAGAGCGCCAGCCACCATTTTCCGGTAATCAGGTACGACATACTCTCGGATAAAATAACACCGATCGCCGGTTGCTCGGAGGAAAGACCGAAGCCCAGAAAGGTCACGCCCGCCTCATGAAGAATCGCATGGGGAAAGAGAAGAATTAACCCGGTTACAAATTGCCGCGATACCTGCGGGACGATGTGGTTCCAGGCAATCCACCAGGGCTTTTTCCCCAGTTTTTCGGAGATCTGCACATACGGACTTTCCCGGATCTGTAAGATTTCCGCCCGCAAAAGCCTCGCCAGCGACGCCCAGTGCGTCAGGGCAATCCCGGCTGCTACACCCCGGAATCCCTTTCCCAGACTGTAGGAAATCAGGATCAGGAGAAGCATGTGCGGGATTCCCATTACCAGATTAATCAGCCCGCATACCAATGAATCCATCAGTCCCCCGCCAAGCGACGCCAGCAATGCAAGCGCCAATGCCACCGCGGCGCTGATCGCCGCGGTCAGAAGCCCCAGCCGGATGCTTAAAGAAAGCCCTGCAACCGTCCGTTTCAGCATATTCCGCCCCATCCAGTCGGTTCCAAACAGCCCGCCGGTTCCCGGAGGCAGGTTTTTTCTCGCAAAATCGACCTGCTGTGCGGCATCCTCCCAGACGATTCCAAGCACTGTCACCAGAATCAGGAAAAGGAGGGAAATTCCCAGCAGCCAGAGTGTTTTCTTTCTCATGCCCTGCCTCCTTTCCTAAGTCTCGGATCGACCAGCCGGTACAGCCCATCCGCCGCTGCATTTCCTGCAAATACAAGCACGGCACTGATGAGTGTAATTCCCATCAGAAGCGGGATATCGCTTCCCAGCCCCGCCGTGACCGCCGCCTGTCCGAGTCCCGGATAGGAAAAGACCTGTTCCACCAGCACCGAACCGCCGAAAATCTCGCTGATCGAGCCAAATTGGAGCGTAATTACCGGGAGAAGCAGGTTGCGGAGTCCATGCCGAAAAATCAGCCGCCAGCCGCTCTCGCCCCGCGCCCGCGCATAGAGTACGTAATCACTTTCCAGAATCTCAATCACTTTTTCGCGCGTGTGCATCGCAATCGAAGAAATCCCTGTCAGTCCCAGCGTACACGCCGGCAGAAATGCGTGATACAGGCGATCCGCCAGGCTGACCTCGTCCGCCGCCATTCCCACCGGGACACTGAACCCGATTGGGAAGACGGGAAGCTGCACTGTAAAGAGAAGCAGCAGCACCAGCGCCAGCCAGAAGGACGGCGTTCCCGCGATCACGATGCAATAGCCCGTAATCAGGCGATCCGCCCACTTGCCCCGTTTTGCCGCCGCTGCAATTCCTAAAAATATCCCCACGATTCCCGAAAACAGCCACGCAGACAGAAGGAGCCACACTGACGCAGACGCCTTTTCCGCGATCACCTCCAGCACCGGTCTGCGGTACAGAAGGGAAATGCCAAAATCACCATGACAGATGCCCGAAATCCAGTTAAAGAAGCGCTTCCAGACCGGCACACCAACGCCCCAGTACGCCTGCAGCTTCTCGATCTGCTCCGGCGCCATCGAGCCGAGCGCCGTCTGCCCGACATTCGTCTGCAGCGGATCGACCGGAGACATCGACACCAGCAGAAACGATACCAGACTGACTGCCAAAAGCAGCAGAATCAGGTGCAGCAGACTGCGCCCAAACCATTTCATCCTACTCATAGTACCACCGATCGACATTGTTGACGATGGACCAGCCGTGACCGTGCGGATGCACCTTCTGCTCTGCGACATGAAGCCCGTCTCTCACCCAGTACAGATGATCGACATTCACCAGCCAGATCCACGGAAGATCACCCTCGGCTGAAACGCCCGTCTCGCCGTCCCACTGCGCCTTTTTCCACAATTCATACGAACTTTCCAGATCCGGTGCTGCCAGGGCCTCATCCATATAAGCGTCCACGGTCTCATTCGCATACGGCGAATATTCTGCCAGCCCCGTATCTGCCTTTGTATGGTAAATATTATAAAATTCCATCGGCGTGTGCGCGCCCCAGCCCCAGAGAAGCGGCTGCGACTGTGCCTCGTCATACGCAGTATCCCAGCCGGTGCCGCGGATCGATGTGTCAATTCCAATCTCTTTTAACTGCTGCGCCGTATCGGCTGCCAGCGCCTGACGCACCGAATCCCCGGTCGGATAGAGAAATTCCAGAATGGCTTTCACTCCACCCTTTTCGCGGATGCCGTCGGCATTTTTCTTCCATCCCGCCGCATCCAGCATCTCTTCCGCCTTCTCCACATCATAGGAAATGTTCTCCATTTCATCGTTGTACCACGGCATCTTGTCACAGACACTATATGCCGGGCTGCCGTAACCATTTAACACATGATCGATCATTTCCTGCCGGTCAATCGCCAGGTTGATCGCCCGGCGCACCTGCACATCCGCGGTAAAATCATTGCCGATTTTTACGCCATCCTCCCGTACCGTCTCCGGCACTGCCGGGAGGTTAAATCCACGGTTGTCCACCGTCTCACAATCCAAAAGACTGAATTCTGGAACCGACTGGTCTGCATAGGACGCCGCCGTGTACGCCACATCCACCTGCCCGGCGCGCACCGCCGCAAATGCCGCATCCTCTTCCATAAAGAGAATCGTGACCTGCCGCATCTTCGGCGCATCCCCATAATAATCCGGGTTGGCTTCCAGAATCACCTGCTGCCCCTTGTCCCACTGTTTCAGGATATATCGCCCGGAACCGATCGGATGTGTGCCGTAATCCGTTCCATATGCATGCTCCGGCACAATTCCCGTCACCGCCATCGTGTATGACCAGATAGCAAACGGGCGTTCCATCTCAAACACAACCGTCACATCATCGATCGCCTCCGCCTGTTTCAGCATTGAAAAATCGTTGACGGAACTCGTCTTTTTCAATGTGTTATAAGTGAATGCCACATCCTCCGCGGTCAGCGCCTCGCCATCCGTGAATTTCGCATCGTCGCGGATCGTCACCGTCCATGTCATTCCATCCTCGGAGGTCTCCACATCCGTCGCCAGATCATACCCGATACTCAAATCTGCTTCTGTCACCGTCAGGGTGCTCTGGATCAGCGGTTCATGCATATGCTCGCCCGCGCCCCAGCCATATGCCGGATCAAAGCCCGCCTCCGGCTCTGAAGTCGGCGGCATCGCGATAATAACGCTTATTTGGGTATTTTCCGCTGCATTTTCGCCGTTTTCAACATTTTCCGTCTGTTCTGCGCCGGAACCGCCTTTCTGCGCCTGATTTCCAGCGTTTCCGCATCCGGAAAGCATGACTGCCGCCGCTAAGGCAGTGACGCCAAGTGCCCTGGCTTCTCCGAACACCTTTCCAATGATTTTGCCTGTATTTTCTCGTTTTTTCATATTTTCTGTTGTACCCCTATATTTTTCCTTATGAAACAAAAGGATATCAGAAAAGTGCGGTCCCTGCTGAACCGCTGTACCTTCCTAGTATCCTTCTCCATTTTTCTTATTTATTTTATGTGCGGCTATTTAACTCGCTTCTCTGCCAACAGCATAGACACCTGATTCCTATTTTTTCGTTCCCCCGCTTCTGCAAGGCAGCATCTGCTTTGCAGCGCTGTTTTCTTTTTCTTATATACATTTAGACTCATTTTAGATGTCTGTTATCTTATTATTATTCCGTCGGCGTCGTCTTTCTCACATTCGTCTCCAGGAAACGGTTATATCCGAGCCAGCCCGGATTCTCCCCGCCGCTCTTTAAGACTTCCAGCATCGTCTCCATCTTCGCATCGGTATTGTCCGCGAAATTCAATGCCAGCGCCTCCAGAAGCGCCGGTTTCTTTGGGGAACCGTACTCTAATTCGCCGTGGTGCGCAAGGATGCAGTGCTTTAACTCCGCCGCTGTCTTTGCCGGGAATCCCGGAATCTCCTTAATACGGTCTGCAACCATCATCGTGCCGATCACGATATGACCTAAGAGCTGACCGTCGTCCGTATAATCATTTTCCGGAAATGCGGATAATTCCTGCACTTTTCCGATGTCGTGGAACAGCGCCGCCGTCAGAAGCAGATCGCGGTTCAGCGCCGGATATGACTTCGTGTAGAAATCACAGAGTTTCATAACACTTAACGTATGTTCCAAAAGTCCGCCCACAAAACCATGATGCACACTCTTCGCCGCCGAATGGAAGCAGAATTTCTTCACAAATGCCTTATCTTCCAGGAAATAGCTGGATGCCAGCTTTTTCAGGTACGGATTCTGGAAAGACTGCACCAGAGCCGTCAGCTCCTGATACATTATCTTGATATCCTTTGAGCTGACCGGAAGGTAATCGCTTTCCTGATACTCGCCCTCGTCCGCCTTGCGTATGCGCTTAATATTTAACTGGTTGGAACCCTGGAAGACCGTCACATCGCCGTCCACATAGACGTACTGCAGCGGCTCAAAATCATTGATGCCCGGGGAACTTAAATCCCAGATT
Organism: Clostridium sp. AF12-41; assembly: GCF_003461685.1. NCBI lineage: Bacteria > Bacillati > Bacillota > Clostridia > Eubacteriales > Clostridiaceae > Clostridium > Clostridium sp. AF12-41. The sequence goes on from NZ_QTXO01000007.1 coordinate 41,759, forward strand.
TTGCAGTCTACCGTGCCTGTTTTATCCTGAAGCAGCACGGAAGCGTACTCTTTTCCGTTTTTCGTCACCGCGTGCTGTTTCGTCTTACATAAATATACGTCCGAGACTCTCATTCCTTCCCGGAACTGTTCAATATATCTCATTCTGCCTATATCCTCCTGAATTTCTATCTGGCGCGCAGAGATACCAAAAATGGAATTTCCGTGTATCCGTCGCGCCCTTTCCGCATCACATTTACCGATACAGACACGCCGCTCGCGGAATTTTCAATCTGCGCCTGGAGATCTTTGAAACTTCCGATCTCCTTTGTGCCAAATTTCACAATAATATCGCCGGGCTGGATGCCAGCGTCATATGCCGGGCTGCCGGAGACTGCCTCCGTCACGTAAACGCCCGCCGGAATGCCGCTCCCCTGCATCGCACGGCTCACATCCTGTCCCAGGATGCCCAGATATGCCGCCGAAGCGCCATTCGTCAGCCGCTCCAGAATCGGCTTGTAGCTGGAAATGGTGTACGCCGCCGTCCGATCCGTACAGCTCTCGCTGCGGCAGGACTCCGATGTCCAGCCGACCATCTCTCCGGCTGTATTGATCAAAAAGGTACCCGTCTGCGAATTGCTGCTGATATCCACATACAGGATCCGCGTCAGTCCATCTGTAATCTGCACATTGCGCGCCACGTAGGATACCGTTCCGAACGAAAGCGAATGCACCTGTCCGGACGGACCGCCGATACCTACGAGGACATCGCCTGCCTTGACCGTATATGAATTGGCAAGTGAAAGCACCTGCACCTTTTTCCGCTCTTCTTCCGGCAGATTGCCGGACGGCACCGCCACAACTGCCATTCCGAGCACTTCGTCAATCTGGCGCACTGTACCAGCGATCTTCGTTCCATCCGAAAATCTCACATTGATCGAATCTGCTGCCCGCACCGCATCGGCGTAAGTAAAGATCAGAAATTCTCCATCACTCTCCGCGATGACTGCACCTGCATAATCACCCGTATTTTCCACCGGGTTTCCAAATATATCCGTATCCTGTTTGCCGGAGCTGACCGTCACGATCGACTTATCACCCTGTTCCCCGATTCCACGCAGCACCGACGTCATCGAATTGAAATTGTCTGCGGAAAACTGATAGCTGGAAAGCGCCTCGCTGACCGCCTCATCAATCTCCTGCTCCATTTGTTCCGGCTGCGCTGTCATATCCGCATCTGCACCGTCCGACGGCGAAACAGAGTCCGGATCGTCCTTGGAAAACTCGACTGAGGATGTCTCCTGCATCCCATTTTCCTGAAAACACCGATCCGCAAACGGCTTTACCGCCGCAAACGAAACCGCCGCGACTCCTCCAAATGCGGCTGACGCGCATACAAAGAGAGCCACCCGCTTCGCAATCTGTTTTCTGGTCAGCGGCGGCTTCACTATCGTTTCTCTCATGAATTCCCGTTTTTCCTTTTTTTCAAGTTCTTCTGAATCCGGCATTTCACTTTCCCCTTTGCATAACATATCCTAATTATACTTTCCTTCTTAAGGTTATGCAAGAAAAAAGTGCGAATGCTTGGCTAGACGGCGGGGAATGTGATATAATGTGAACACTTGACGAGGTCTTTTCGAGTCTAGTGAGAACTTATACCTGACCACTTAATGAGGTCTTTCACGAATTTAGTGGTCACGGTATCATGTGAACACCATTTAAATTAAGAGGATTACCACAACATGAATGAAAAAGCATTAAAAACTCTCGAATATACAAAGATCATCGACCAGCTCACGGAGTACGCCTCCACGGAGATGGGAAAACAGATGTGCCGGGAACTGCAGCCGTCCTGTGATCTGGGGACGATCCGGCAGAGCCAGACGGAGACGACCGATGCCCTGACGCGCGTCCGCATGAAGGGAAGTCTCTCCTTCGGCGGCGTGAAGGATGTGCGTGGTTCCATGAAACGTCTGGAAATCGGAAGTTCCCTGGGGATCCCGGAGCTTCTCGCTGTCAGCTCCCTGCTGACAGTCGCTGCCCGCGCGCAGAGCTACGGACGCCATGAGAAATCCGAAGAATTTCCAGATGATTCCCTCGATGAGCGCTTCCGCGCCCTGGATCCGCTGACGCCGGTCAACAATGAGATCAAGCGCTGCCTGCCATCCGAGGATGAGGTCAGCGATGACGCAAGTCCGGGACTTGCCAAAGTGCGCCGCTCCATGAAGATCGTGGGCGGACGCGTCCATACCCAGTTAAATTCTATTTTAAATTCCAGCCGGACCTATTTACAGGATGCCGTCATCACAATGCGCGACGGGCGCTACTGCCTGCCGGTCAAGGCTGAGTATAAATCCCAGGTCCCAGGCATGGTGCACGACCAGTCCTCGACCGGTTCGACTGTATTTATCGAGCCGCTCGCGATCGTCAAGCTGAACAACGAACTGCGCGAGCTGGAAATCCAGGAAAAACGGGAAATTGAGTTCGTTCTGGCAGCTCTTTCCAGCCAGCTTATGCCTTACACCGACGCGATCCTCTCGGATCTTTCGATTCTGGCAGAGCTCGATTTCATTTTCGCAAAGGCAGCTCTTTCCCGCCACTATAACTGCGTGGAACCGAAATTTAACAACAAACGGTATATCAATATCAAGGACGGACGCCATCCGCTCTTAAATCCGAAACAGGTCGTTCCGATCAACATCTGGGTTGGCGATTCGTTTGACCTTCTGATTGTGACGGGTCCAAACACGGGTGGTAAAACCGTTTCTTTAAAAACCGTCGGACTCTTTACCCTGATGGGGCAGTCAGGACTCCATATCCCGGCATTTGAAGGATCCGAGCTGGCTGTTTTTGACAATGTATTTGCCGACATTGGCGATGAGCAGAGCATCGAGCAGAATCTGAGTACATTCTCCGCCCATATGACGAATATCGTTTCGATTTTAAATGAGGCGGACGCCAATTCGCTCTGTCTCTTCGATGAGCTCTGTTCCGGTACCGACCCGACCGAGGGCGCGGCGCTGGCGATTGCGGTTTTAAATTTCCTGCACAACATGACCTGCCGGACGATCGCAACCACGCATTACAGCGAATTAAAAGTCTTTGCGCTGACCGCGCCAGGCGTTGAAAATGCCTGCTGCGAGTTCAACGTCGAGACTCTCCGCCCGACCTACCGCCTGCTCATCGGTATTCCAGGAAAAAGTAATGCATTTGCCATTTCCCGCAAGCTGGGGCTGCCGGATTATATCATCGACGAGGCGAAAAACCAGATGGAGCAGAAGGACGAATCCTTCGAGGATCTGCTTGCCAATCTGGAAAACAGCCGCGTGACCATTGAAAAAGAGCGCGAAGAGATCGCCTCCTATAAACAGGAGATTGAAACGCTGAAGAACCGCCTCCAGCAGAAGGAAGAACGTTTCTCCGAGCAGAAGGAAAAAATGCTTTCCAAAGCCCGCGAGGAAGCTCAGAAGATCCTTCAGGATGCAAAGGACACCGCCGATCAGACGATCCGCAACATCAACAAGCTTGCCAAGTCTTCCGGCGTCAATAAAGAACTGGAAGCCGAGCGGACCAAGCTGCGCGGCAAGATCCAGGATGTAGACAAGAAACTGGCAGTTAAGAAAACCGCCGCACCGAAAAAAGCCGTTTCCGCGAAAAAGCTGCGTCTCGGCGATACCGTGCGCGTTCTCTCGATGAATTTAAAGGGAACCGTCAGCTCCCTGCCGAACGCCAAGGGCGATCTGTATGTACAGATGGGAATTCTGCGCTCCCTCGTCAATATCCGCGATCTGGAAATGGTCGAGGAAGCATCCATCACCGGACCGGGACTTTCCGGCACACATACGGGTGGTTCCCGCGGATCCGGAAGCGGAAGCAGCAAGATCAAGATGTCCAAGTCCTTCAGCGTATCGCCGGAGGTCAACCTGATTGGCATGACCGTCGATGAGGCGATCCCGGTACTCGACAAATACCTGGATGATGCCTACCTGGCGCATCTTCCGCAGGTCCGCGTCGTACATGGTCGTGGAACCGGCGCTTTGAAAGCGGGCGTACACCGCCACTTGAAGAAATTAAGCTATGTCAAGGAATACCGGCTTGGCGAGTTTGGCGAAGGCGATACAGGCGTTACAATCGTGACATTTAAATAAGAAATATCCATAACTGTTCAGGTACTGAACAGTTACAAATATCCAAAAAAACAGGAGGAATCAACATGGCTGAAAAGCAGCGCATTCTCATCGTAGATGACGACTACAACATTGCTGAACTAATCTCACTTTACCTGACGAAAGAATGTTTTGAAACGAAAATTGTCGGAGACGGGGAAGAAGCTCTCCGGGTATTTCCCGAATTTCAGCCCAACCTGATTCTCCTTGATCTGATGCTTCCGGGCATCGACGGCTATCAGGTCTGCCGGGAACTGCGAAGTACCTCCCAGGTGCCAATCATCATGCTCTCCGCCAAGGGCGAAATCTTTGATAAGGTGCTGGGGCTGGAGCTGGGCGCCGATGACTACATGATCAAACCATTCGATTCGAAAGAGTTGGTTGCCAGAGTCAAAGCCGTTCTGCGGCGCTACCAGCTACCGGTGCAGATGCCTGCATCGTCCGTGACCGAACAGCATGGCAATTTTGTCGAATATCCGGATCTCATCGTCAACCTGACGAACTACTCCGTCATTTACAACGGACACTCGATCGAGCTGCCGCCGAAGGAACTGGAACTGCTCTATTTCCTCGCGTCCTCACCAAACCAGGTATTCACAAGGGAGCAACTTCTCGACCATATCTGGGGATATGAATACATCGGCGACACGCGGACGGTAGATGTCCATATCAAGCGGCTCCGTGAAAAAATCAAGGGCAACGACAAGTGGGCGCTGACAACCGTCTGGGGGATTGGATATAAATTTGAGGTAAAACGGTAACTGTTAGTAAAGGAACTGAACTGTTACGTGAAGAGGTAACCGGAGGTTTACCATGAAATCAAACCACTACACACATTCTCTTTATTATAAACTGCTGATCGGCTATCTCATCTTCGGTCTGCTTGGATTCATCACGATCGCGACCATCTCATCTGAGATGACCTACCACCATCTGGTGGAACGCGAATCGGAGGTTCTGTATGACGAGGCGACCATGATTGCCGATCGGTGCAGCAAAGCCTACGAGGGCAAAACCATCAATCTCGACTCGGCATACCCACAGCTCGAGGCGGTTTCCGCCTATCTGCAATCGGATATCTGGATCCTGAACCATGAGGGCACCATCGTTGCGGACAGCAGCGACAGTCGTACCGGCATCGCAATCGACGATTTCGACCCGACCGCACAGGGCAACCGGCTCTATTCCATCGGACAGTATTACAACCTGTTTGACAGCAAAGTACTCTCCGTTTCCGCCCCGATCACAGGCAATATGAAGACCTACGGCTACATCGTGATTCATATGCCAATCCAGAACATTGAGGCGGAACAGAACGGATTTCTGAATATTATTTACATAACATCGATCATCCTGTTCTTCCTATCCCTGGTGGTGCTTCTTGTTTTTACAAAAGTGGTCTATTTCCCACTCAAAAAGATTACGGTCGCAGCCAATGAATATGCAGCCGGAAACCTGGCACACAATATCCCGATTACCACCCACGACGAGATCGGCTATCTCGCCAGCACATTAAACTATATGTCCAGCGAGTTAAATGAAATGGAACAGTACCAGCACAATTTCATCGCGAACGTATCGCACGATTTCCGCTCGCCTCTGACTTCCATCAAAGGCTATCTCGAGGCAATTCTCGATGGCACAATCCCGCAGGAACTCTATCACAAATACCTGCACATCGTCATTTCCGAGACCGAGCGCCTTAACAAGCTGACCCAAGGCATGCTGACACTCAACTCCCTAGACAGCAAAGGCTACTTAACCCGGACAAATTTCGATATCAACCGGACGATCAAGGATACCGCCGCAACCTTCGAGGGCACGTGCAGCGCGAAAGGCATCACGTTTGACCTGACCTTTGCGGATAGCATCCAGATGGTCTACGCCGATCTCGGAAAAATCCAGCAGGTTCTCTACAACCTGATCGACAACGCGATCAAATTCAGCCACGAGGATTCGATCATTTACATCCAGACCTCCATCCGGTACGAAAAAATCTTCATTTCCGTCAAAGACACCGGCATCGGCATCCCGAAGGACAGCCAGAAGAAAATCTTTGAACGTTTCTACAAAACCGACTTATCGCGCGGAAAAGATAAAAAGGGCACCGGGCTGGGGCTTGCGATTGTCAAAGAGATTGTTCAGGCACATGGGGAAAATATCGACGTTGTCAGCACCGAGGGCGTGGGGACGGAATTTATTTTCAGTCTGCCGAAGGCGACTGCGCTATAGCAAATTGAAACTGTCCAATTCCTTCGCAATTACAGCAAATCTTCCATCTGGCATCCCAGTGACCGTGCAAGCGCACGCACGGTTTCTGCGGATGCTTTTTGAATCTTCTTTTTTCCCTGTTCATACTGCTGAATACTCCGCAGCGTAACCCCCGATTGCTCTGAAAGATCCTTTTGGGTATATCCCGCCATCTTCCGGATCCGCCGCAACGCGTTTTTCCCCTGCTCTTTTCTTCGAATGATTCTGTCTGCCGCCTCAACAAATTTATCCTCCGGAGCTTCATGAAGTGCCGGATACATTTCCACAACCTCCCGGACCGGAAGCCCTGCTTCAATTTCCTTAAATTTCTTCTCACTGTACCACTGATAATACGCCAGTATCCAGCCACTCCAATACTCTCTGGAACAGGTAAATTCTACCTGCGGTTCCGGCAGTTCGTCCTTTTTTCCCGCTTTTCGAAGCACTTCCTCCGCAAGCTCCGTTCCAGAAAAGCCGCTCACTACTCTTGGTACACCTTCCCCAAATTTTTCTGCATACCCGGTTGTAAGAAACAATTTCCAAAAATCTTCCAGATCCATCCCACAGGCATTGACCGCATAATCTGTCATTTCCCCCAGATTCCTCATCGCATCATCCAGATATTCAATCCCATAAGCGCTCATCCTCAGCCGACACCTCCCCTCGAATCAAATCCCGCATATAAATACCGTCGATATCATCCCCTTCCACCTTTTTCCGGTATGCATTTCTAGCTTGCTCATCTCTGGCTCTTCGTTTTACATAATATTCCACTGAATCTACTCCTTCATAAGAAAGAAAGTGTATCGCCTGAAATGCCTTCTGACTCTTTAATACATACTGCTCTCCCAATTTTCCCAGCCGCATCGCATACGAAAGCTGCTCTAACGATATTTCATTATTTACAAACGCCCTTGCAAATGAAAAATACGAATCATCCGCCCGGTACCCAATCACCACATCATATCCGTCCACATCCGGGAGGAAATGTTCCAGCAGCCACTCTCTTCCCCGTTTCATGACCGCCGAAGAAAGGCGGATTTTCCGGTATTTCATCAAAATCGCCAGCCAATGAAGAACGCTGTAGTGCTTCTCCATCAAATTTAAAATCAAAAGACCGGTTTCATCCATTTCATACTGATTCACATAGCCGTCCTCCCGCTCGGCGCACGACCACTCCTTCGCCAGTTCCAGACTCTCCGTACAATAAAAGCCCTGTCCGTAGTCATTATAGACCTTTCCCTGACCATACATAGGAGTAGAAATAATTTCCAAGGAACCGTGATATAAAATTTTTCTCATTCTGAGGAACCTCCTTATCTATTATGGGAGCAAGTAGAAACATGTGGTATATAAAAAATAGATTCGTTTTAATGAAAATAACTCTATAGAGATATTTTTATTAATATTATATCTCTATAGAGTTATTTAA
>NZ_QTXO01000007.1:49594-142323 GCF_003461685.1 Clostridium sp. AF12-41
TATTAATATTATATCTCTATAGAGTTATTTAATCAATTTTTATTTCAGATCTTAAAAAGATATGCCACCTTACAGTACGTACCTTACACAAACTGTAACTGTCCTTTCACGATGTTTCGAATTACACCTACCGCGCCTCTTCCCCCGGAAAATGCGCGTCGGATCGCTTCAGAATCTCCCGGGCAGTCTTTGTCTTTCCAAGACCACCAAAGGTACAACGCAGTTCCAGCGGCAGCGACAGACCGATCTCATAGATCGCGCCGATCGTCTCATCCAGCGGGATCACCTTGTCGTAGCCTGCCAGAATCATATTGGCGCTGGCGAGCGCATTGCTTCCGCCCATGATATTTTTGCCGAGGCACGGCCATTCAACACGGTTTCCAACCGGATCGCAGGCAAGCCCTGTGATATTCTGAAGCCCTACAGACGCCGCATCCAGAGATTGCCGGTTTATTCTGTTTTCATCTTGACAATGAAACGTGAAACTGCTACAATCCAGCTATACAAACCACATTTGATTTGTGATAAATCTATTTTTAGTATATATGTTTTATTTCATTCATAAATATTCAGGAGGTTTTGATATGTTATTTCTCAGCGAACAAGAAATGTGGCAGTCCATCACCTTAGAGGATGTCATGGACGCGATCGAAGATGCGTATGCGATTCACAAAAGCGGCAATTATAAGATGCCGGATCGTTTTATCGCACAGCGTGATAAAAATATGATGCTCTATATGCCGTGTTTTCTGGATTCCGTCATCGGTACAAAGATGTTATCCGAATTTCCGGACAATTCCTCTCTGGGAATTCCGTATCTGAACGGACTTATGATTTTAAATAACGCAAAGACCGGTCTGCCGAAGGCGATTATGAACGGAAGTGTCCTGACCGCAATGCGGACCGGTGCGGTCGGCGGTGTCGCACTGCGCTATCTGGCTCCAGAGGATGCTGCCTCAGTTGGTTTGGTTGGCTGCGGTATGCAGGGACTACACCAGCTTCTCTATGCCTGCGAGGTGCGCCCGATCACAGATATTTATCTGTATGACGCATACGCTAAGGATCTTTCCGGCTTTATCGAGCGCTTATCGGCGCGTCTGGCATCGTTTGGAAAAAACGACATCCAGATTCATACCTGCGCGGATACCCGTGAACTGGCTGAGCACAGCCGCGTCCTGATCTCCGCCACCCAGGCGGTCGATCCGGTCTACCCGGATGATGAAGAGCTGCTTCGCGGCAAATGCTTTGTTGCCATCGGCTCCTGGCGTCCGGAACGGCGCGAACTGCCGGATGCGGTGTGGAAACTCGTCAAGAACGCGTACACCGAGCTTCCGTATGCCTGCGAGGAGAGCGGCGATCTGAAAATTCCGCTGGAAAAGGGCGTTCTGACACAGGAGCGCGTCCACTTTATCGAGGATCTGATCGAAGATACCAAGCAGGGACATCCGCATGAGCAGAACGAGACCCGCTGCTTTAAATCAGTCGGCATGGGACTCTTTGATGTGCGGACGGCACAGCTTATCTATGAAAAAGCATTGGGCAAAGGAATTGGACAAAAACTTAATTTCTAGAAAAAATGGTTGGTATAGAAAAGGCTGTATCACCTACCGCGCACTTCCATGCGGCAGGCAATACAGCCTTTTTCTTATTGTTATATGTGCATTAATTTTCCAGCATTTTTCTGAATCTATAGACCGGCAAATTTTTCGCTCCATATTCTTCTCTACTTATTTATATAACGGATACTTCTCACACAGCTTCGTCACTTCCGCACGGATGTAATCAGCCTTGTTCTCAAAGTCGGTAGCTGCCAGCCAGATGCACTCTGCAATCACTTCCATGTCCTCTTCTTTCAGTCCACGGGTGGTAACAGCCGGAGTACCGATGCGGACACCAGAAGTAACAAACGGGCTTCTCGGGTCGTTCGGAACGGTGTTTTTGTTCAGGGTGATGTATACTTCATCGCAGCGGTTCTGCAGCTCTTTACCGGAAATATCCATGCCGCGCAGATCAACTAACATCAGGTGGTTATCGGTTCCGCCGGTTAGAATCTTGAATCCCTGCTTCTGAAGTGCGGCTGCCAGCGCTGCTGCATTCTTCTTTACCTGAAGCTGATACTCTTTAAATTCTGGTTTCAGCGCCTCGCCGAAGCAGACTGCCTTGCCAGCAATGATGTGCTCTAACGGACCGCCCTGGGTTCCCGGGAAAATCGCCTTGTTGAAGTTGAACTTCTCAGCTGCTTCCTTATTTGCCAGAATCAGACCGCCTCTCGGTCCGCGCAGTGTCTTATGTGTGGTTGTCGTAACAACATCTGCATACGGAATCGGGCTCTGGTGAAGACCGGCTGCTACCAGACCAGCGATATGAGCCATATCGACCATCAGGTATGCGCCTACTTTGTCTGCAATTTCACGGAAACGTTTGAAATCAATCTCTCTTGCATAGGCACTTGCACCTGCAATGATCAGCTTCGGTTTTGCTTCCAGTGCAATGCGCTCTACCTCTTCGTAATCAATCACGCCATTGTCATCGACACCATACGGCACAATGTTGAAATATAAACCGGAGAAATTGACAGGGCTTCCGTGTGTCAGATGTCCGCCGTGATCCAGGTTCATGCCCATAACAGTATCACCCGGTTTCAGCATTGCGATAAATACCGCCATGTTTGCCTGCGCGCCGGAATGCGGCTGTACGTTTGCATAATCACAGCCAAACAGTTTTTTCGCTCTCTCGATCGCGATGGACTCTACAACATCGACACACTGGCATCCGCCGTAGTAACGTTTTCCCGGATATCCCTCCGCATATTTGTTGGTTAATACCGATCCCATCGCCATCATAACCGGCTCCGATACAATATTCTCCGACGCGATCAGCTCCAGGTTTCTTCTCTGACGGGCTGCCTCTGCTTCAATGGCTTCTCCCACTTCCGGGTCTGCCTCTGTAATGAACTTCATTACCTCATCTACCATGTCTGTTTCTCCTATTCTTTTCTGTCATCCATACAAAATCATCAAGTGGATTTTTCATATATAAATATAAAACCACACTTTTGTCTCTCCGGATTTTTTATTTAAAAAAGCCTTTTTCAGGTCTCATTAAATACTGTCACCAGACGCTTCTTATGCCAGCAGCGCTTCCGCCATCTGCTCCAGCGACGGAATATCGCTCTCCTTGAGCGCCCCGCGAACCGTAACGACCGGTTCAACCACCGTGATCTCCTTCATCGCATCCAGCATTCCCTTCATCGTGCGCGCTGCACTCGGCGCCCAGGAACCGTTTTCAATCAGGGCAACGGTGCGTTTCTGGTAATTCTTGCTCTGTAAGTGGTGCAGGAAATCTGCCATAACCGGCATCACACCCGCGTCATAGGACGGTGCTGCCAATACAATTTTTCCATACCGGAATGCATCTTCCAGCGCCTCCGCCATATCACCGCGCGCCAGATCCGCGATTGCCACTTTCGGGCATTCTTTTTTCTCAAGAATTTCCTTGCATTTCTTCGCCGCATCCTCGGTGTTGCCATGCAGGGACGCATATGCGATAAATACACCCTCAGACTCGACGCCGTAGCTGCTCCAAATCTGGTATTTTTCAAGCACATGACCGATCGTCTCTTTCAGAACCGGTCCATGCAGCGGGCAGATGATCTGGATCTCAAGACCGGCTTCTTTCTTAAGAAGTGCCTGCACCTGCATTCCATATTTTCCTACAATATTGAAATAATACCGTCTCGCCTCGCAGTCCCAGTCCTCATCCACATCAAGCGCACCGAACTTGCCGAAACCGTCGGCGCTGAACAGCACCTTGTCGCAGGAATCATAGCTTACCATAACCTCCGGCCAGTGTACCATCGGTGCCATGACGAACGTCAGCTCATGGCGCCCCAGTTTCAGGGTATCGCCCTCCTTGACCGTCAGCGCACAGCTGGTATCAAGATCAAAGTACAGTTTCAGCATCGGAAATGTCTTCGCATTGCCTACCAGTGTGATTTCCGGGTACCGTTCTAAGACTGCCTGGATACTTGATGCATGATCCGGCTCCATGTGGCTGATTATCAGATAATCCGGGGTTCTTCCAGCCAGTGCGGTTTCCAGATTTTCCAGAAATTCTGTCTGTTTGCGCTTGTCTACCGTATCCATGATCGCGATCTTTTCATCCATAATCACGTATGAGTTATATGAAATACCATTTGGCACCTGATACTGCCCCTCAAATAAGTCAATGTCATGGTCGTTTACACCGATGTAGCGAATATCTTCTGTGATCATCTCCTGCTTCCTCCTGTTCTTTTCGCAGCTGCTCCATCTCTTTACAGCTGCCTCTTTTTGTTCTCACAGGCATCTCGCATCCTGCTGTCAGCCTGCCTTATGATTTCATCCGTTACCTCTGACTCTGAATCAGTCTTTCTCCTCAATCGCCATAATCATATCCACGCGTCTCTGATGGCGTCCGCCCTCAAATTCTGCGTTGATCCACTCGTCAACGATCATCTTCGCAAGCTCACTTCCTACCACGCGGGCGCCGAAGCAGAGTACATTGGCATCGTTGTGGCGGCGGGACATCACCGCTGTGTACGGCTCGCTGCATACGCAGGCGCGCACGCCTTTTACCTTGTTAGCTGCCAGTGAAATACCAAGACCGGTACCGCAGATTGCAATACCCAGATCGGCTTCGCCGGAAACAACTGCACGGCCTACCTTCTCTCCGTAAACTGGATAATCACAGCTCTCGCTGCTGTCTGTACCCAGATTTAACACTTCGATTCCTTTTTCTTTCAGGAAATCCACAATAATGTTCTTCAGTTCTACCGCCGAATGGTCATTTCCAATCGCAATTTTCATCTTATCTTCTCCTCATCTGACTGACTTCCGGAACAAATGATATAATCCGGTCATTATGGAATCATTTTAGTAAAGTTGCCGGGCAATGTCAAGACTGTGAAAATCTCAGAAACACATAAAAAGAGCGCAGAGGAAGCTCTTTCGCACTTCTCTGCGCCCTATTGTTTCTTCTATATAATAGTTATAAATCCGCCGTAAGACGTTTTCCGCTTACGCGCTATGGACAGCCGAAGCCGTCAGCTTGCCATCCGAAAGCCCGATCTCTATCGTATCACCCGCACGGACGCCGTCCGCCAGAATCAGCTTCGCTGCCAGTGTCTCAACGTTCTTCTGCAGGTACCGTTTCAGCGGTCTTGCACCGTAAACCGGATCGTAGCCATTTTCAATGATGAAATCCTTTGCCTCGTCCGTCAGGGCAATCTTTAACTCCTTATCCGCCAGACGTTTGTTGACATCTGCAATCAGAAGCTCAATGATGCCTCCGATGTTGCCTTTCGTCAGCGGCTTAAAGAGAATAATCTCATCCAGACGGTTCAGGAACTCCGGACGGAAGTGAGCTCTCAAGTCATGCATAACGGAGCTTTCCGCCTCCGGCTTGATCTGTCCCTTTTCATCGATGCCGTCCAGCAGATACTGGGAACCGATGTTGGAGGTCATAATCAGGATCGTATTCTTGAAATCGACAGTTTTTCCGGTCGAATCCGTGATACGTCCATCATCCAGAACCTGCAGCAGGACGTTAAATACATCCGGGTGCGCTTTCTCAACCTCATCGAAGAGGACAACGGAATACGGTTTGCGCCGTACTGCCTCGGTCAGCTGACCGCCCTCGTCATATCCGACATATCCTGGCGGCGCTCCGATCAGACGGGAAACGGAATGTTTCTCCATGTATTCACTCATATCGATACGAACCATGTTGTTCTCATCGTCAAACAATGCCTCCGCCAGCGCTTTTGCAAGCTCTGTCTTGCCGACACCAGTCGGACCTAAGAACAGGAACGAACCGATTGGTTTCGTCGGATCCTTGATGCCCGCTTTGGAACGGATAATCGCCTCCGTTACCTTGGTAACGCCCTCATCCTGTCCGATAACACGTTTATGCAGCAGTTCGTCCATATGCAGGGTCTTGCTGCGCTCGCTCTCAGTCAGTTTTGCAATCGGAATACCGGTCCACTTCGAAATAATCCGGGCAATCTCATCCTCGGTGACACTCTCATGTACCAGACTAAGATCCTGATTTTTCACTTTTTCTTCCTCTTCCGCCAACTGTTTCTGCAGTTCCGGCAGCTTGCCGTACTGGAGTTCAGCCGCTTTGTTGAGGTCATATGCCTGCTGCGCTGCCTGAATCTCGCCATTTACATGCTCAATCTCTTCACGCAGTTTAGACAGCTTATCAACGGAAGATTTTTCATTCTCCCACTGGGCTTTCTGGGTCGAAAAGCTGCTCTTGAGCTCTGCCAGTTCTTTCTGCAGTTCTGCCAGGCGATCCTGACTTAAGCGGTCAGTCTCTTTCTTAAGCGCAGCCTCTTCAATCTGCAGCTGCATGATACGTCTCGACAGTTCATCCAGCTCCGCCGGCATTGAATCCATCTCTGTCTTGATCATCGCGCACGCTTCATCAACCAGATCGATCGCCTTATCCGGAAGGAAACGATCCGTGATATAACGATCCGAGAGAATTGCCGCCGATACAAGCGCAGAGTCGGTAATCTTGACCCCGTGGTAAACCTCATATCTCTCTTTCAGACCACGCAGAATGGAAATCGTATCTTCCACGGTCGGCTCATCAACGTGAACCGGCTGGAAACGACGTTCCAGAGCTGCGTCTTTTTCGATGTATTTACGGTACTCATCCAGGGTCGTCGCACCGATACAGTGCAGTTCACCTCTAGCCAGCATAGGCTTCAGCATATTCCCGGCGTCCATCGCGCCCTCGGATTTGCCCGCGCCGACGATCGTATGCAGCTCATCGATAAACAGAATAATCTGTCCCTCGCTCTTCTTGACCTCGTCAAGCACCGCTTTCAGTCTCTCTTCGAACTCGCCGCGGTACTTCGCGCCCGCCATCAGAGCTCCCATATCCAGAGCAAACAATTTCTTGTCCTTCAAGCCCTCCGGGACATCGCCGCGCACGATACGCTGTGCCAGTCCTTCGACAACGGCTGTCTTACCGACGCCAGGTTCACCAATCAGAACCGGGTTGTTTTTCGTCTTTCTGGAGAGAATCATAACCACATTACGGATCTCACCGTCACGGCCGATGACCGGATCGAGCTTCTGATCTCTCGCACGTTCCACCAGATCGTAACCGTATTTATTTAAAGTGTCATACGTTGCCTCCGGATTATCGCTGACAACACGCTGGTTACCGCGCACTGTCGAAAGCGCCTGCAAAAAGCTCTCTTTCGTAATGCCGTAGAGACGGAACAGTTCCTTGACCGCCTTATTCGGCTGTTTTAACATCGCCAGAAATAAGTGCTCGACGGAAACATACTCGTCCCCCATCGCCTTGGCTTCGTCCTCCGCGTTCACCAGCACCTTGTTGGCATCGTTGGAGAAATACACCTGACCGCCGGATACCTTCGGCAGCTTTCCAATCGCCTGCTGCACCTCATCACGGAACTGGTCGCCCGAGATTCCCATCTTTGTTATTAATTTAAAAATCAAGCTGTCTTCCACAGTCAAAAGACTGTACAGCAAATGTTCCTGATCAATCTGCTGGTTTCCATATTCATACGCCAGCTTTTCCGTATTTTGAACGGCTTCCAGAGACTTCTGGGTAAATTTACTGATATTCATAAACCTGCCTCCTTTCGAACAATCTGTGAAAACCTTTTGGTCTTCTTTTGTTCTAGCAGTAATATAACACTTGTTGTTAGCACTGTCAAGTGTAGAGTGCTAATTTTTTATGAAGAATTTGTGAAATTTTTTTTTTAAAATTTTCATGTAAGCATATCTTTCTTGCTGATTTACCTGTTTTATGTTACATTTATTATCAACAACTCGATCTGTTTTTTAACTATAAACCCTGCATTTACATGAAAGTTGAATCTAACTTATGAACCATCCATCCAACGAAAATATCCCATCAAGAAGCTTTTCTTATCATGCCTTTAACTTTACCTTTTTGCTTCTTCTGGCAATATTTTTCATTTCCTTATACACCGTTGCACTGCTGAAAAGCAACAGCCGCATCACCCTGACCGCCGCCGTAGAACGGAATATTTCCTGTTCGGACGCGGTTCACCGGGCGATATCGAGCCGGCTGACGCGGGCAGATTTTGAACAAATCAACACAAAATCCGATATAAGCTCCGCGCAGTATCGAAGCCTGCAGTCTTATTTAAATGAGCTTCGCAGCCTCAATTCGACGCGCTACTTATACACCGCCAAGCGTGGACCGGGCGGAAAACCCATCTACCTGATCGATGGCCTGGATCTGAAAGCACCTGATTTTGCTTATCCGGGCACCTACCTGGAAGAGGAAATGGCTCCATATCTGGAAGCTGCCCTCTCCGGCAAAACGATCCACTCACAAAAGATCATTGATACCACATGGGGGCATATTTTTACCGCCTGCTATCCGGTCATTGCCTCCGACGGAACCAATGACATTCTCGGTGCCCTCTGTATCGAGATTGATATGGAAGACACTTACCGATCGATTGAGGCGATCAACCGTTCCTCCTTTGGAATCGCCGCTGCCGCGAGCATGATAGCACTTCTGCTAATTGTTATTTCCTATTTTTATACAAAGAAACAGAAGTCCAGAGAACTCACCCAGCAGCAGCTTCTGGAACAGACCGCAAAAGCAGCAGAGGCAGCCAACAAGGCGAAATCGACCTTCCTGTTCAATATGTCGCATGATATCCGGACACCGATGAATGCGATCCTCGGTTACGCAGAACTTGCCAGAAACCATCTGCAGGAACCGGAAAAAATCGGTGAATATATGGACAAGATCCATATTTCCGGTGAAAAGATGCTCTCTATCATCAACAATATTCTTCAGTTTTCACAGATTGAGAATAACCAGATACACATTGAAGAAACCTCCATCCAGACTGAGAAAAGTTTTGATTCCTGTATCGTCATGGTTCAGACTGCCCTGGAAGAAAAACAGCAGCATTTTCATGTGACTAAGGACATTTCGTACCCATATATCTACATTGACACGACGTATATGTCCGAAATTGTATTGAATATTTTGAGCAATGCGATCAAATATACCGCCAAGGGCGGGACGATCTCCTGTGCCCTCCGCCAGGAGCCTGGTGAAACGGACGGCTGGTGTATCACAGAAATCGCAATCACCGATACCGGCATCGGCATTTCCGAAGAATTCCAGTCGCATATTTTTGAATCATTTTCACGGGAGCGTTCTTCCACCGTCAGCGGCATTGAAGGCACCGGGCTTGGCATGGGAATCGTGAAAAATCTGGTGGATCTGATGCATGGAACGATCGAGGTAAAGAGCAAGCTCGGAGAAGGTTCAACGTTTACCGTCCGGATCCCATGCCGGATTTCCTCGCGGGAGGAAACAGAGCCTACCGCATTCGATGAAACAGCTGCCCAGACTCTATCCGGCTGCCGGATTCTTCTTGCGGAGGATAATGATCTGAACGCCGAAATTTCCATCGAACTTTTGACCCGCGAGGGGCTTTTGGTCGAACGGGCAAATGACGGGGTTGCCTGCCTGGAAATGCTGCAAAAAGCGCCGGAAGATTATTATGATTTGATTCTGATGGATATCCAGATGCCGATCATGGACGGCTACAAGGCAACGCGGGCGATCCGGCGGTTTTCGGATAAGAAGAAGGCTGGCATTCCGATCGTTGCGATGACAGCGAATGCATTTACAGAGGATAAAGAGCGGGCGCTGGAATCCGGAATGAATGATCATATGGCGAAGCCGATTGATATGAAGGTGCTGATGAGTGTGCTGGAGGAGCAGATTTATGGGCATAAAGGTTTATAAATGATGAAAAACGGCACACCGCATTCTCATCACTAAGTAACGAGAATGCGGTGTGCCGTTCTTCAAATCCTATTTTGTAAAATATTTCTCTTTAATGATCTCCACCGGCATCTGCTGTCCTGTCCAGAGTTCAAAGGATGCAGCTCCCTGATAGAGAAGCATGTACATACCGTTGCTGGTCTTGCAGCCTGCCGCTCTTGCTTCGCGCAGTAAACGGGTCTCCTGAGGATTGTAGATGACATCGAATACGAACAGGTCTTTGTGGAACATCGTTGTATCAGTAATGATCGTGTTGTCTGTCTTCGGAGCCATGCCGACGGAAGTACCATTTACCAGAATCGCGCTGTCTGCGATGGACTGGCGCAGGATCTCCGGATCGGAGTAATCATGCAGGGTTACCTTGCACCCTGTGCGCTCGTTCAGTTTCTTTACAATCTCCTCGGCTCTCGGATAGAACGCGTCCTTGACGTTAAATACGTTAATTTCTGCCACGCCGTCTAAAGCTGCCTGTACAAGAATCGCGGTTGCGGCGCCGCCAGCGCCTAAAAGCGTCATTTTCTTGCCAATGATGTCTACACCATTTTCTGCAACTGCACGCATAAATCCGACGCCATCGGTCGTATAAGCAGTCAGAACACCGTCGTCGTTGACAATCGTATTGCAGGCGCCGGAAATCTCGGAAGCCGGTGAAACCTTGTCTGCCAGCTTGCACATGATATTTTTGCCCGGCATCGTGATATTCCAGCCGCGCGCGCCCATCGTCCGCAGTCCCTCAACCGCCTGCGGCATCTTCTCTTCCGGCACATCAAACGCCAGATATGTATAATCCAGACCCAACTGGCTGCACGCCTCGTTGTGCATCTCCGGCGAAACACTGTGTGCGACCGGGCTTCCCAGTAAACAAAGTAAACCTGTGTGTCCTGTGATATGATTCGACATCTTTTTTCCCCTTTCGTTTTCTCTGTCAGAACTTTCTGAGCAGTCACATTATTTAAACTTCTTCACCTGTGCAATGATCTCCTCGCAGATCTCATTCGCTGATTTTCCATCGGTCGCGATCACAATATCCGCTGCCGCTTCATACGCCGGTCTGCGCTTCTCCATCAGTTCGGAAACATATTCCACTGTCTTATTATTTTCCAGAAGCGGACGGTCATGGTTCTCTTTGACACGCTCCAGAATCGTCTCCGGCTTCGCGGTCAGAAGTATAACCTTGCCGCTCTTTCGCATCTCCTGTACATTGACCTCGCGCATCGCTACGCCGCCGCCGCAGGATACAATCTTGTTCTTCTCGTTTCCTACCTCTTTAAGCAGGTTTGTCTCCTCGTTGCGGAAATATTCCTCGCCGTGCAGATCGAAGATCTCGGAAATGCTCATGTTGTTCTTTTTCGCGATCATTTCATCCATTTCCACCACATCCATCGCAAAGGTATTCTGCAGTGCATTCGAAACGGTGCTCTTTCCGACTCCCATAAATCCGATCAGGAAAATATTGAATCCAAACAACTCATGGGACTGGATCCGTTTGCTCCGGTAGAGGACGCTGTCGTAAACTGCCATGATTGACTTTTTGTATTCATAATCATCCAGCTTCGCAAGCATCTTGCTCTTCTTGCGCTCTTCCTCTTCTGCCTGATAAATCGGAAGTCCGTTTTTCTGTTTATAATTTGTGATCTCCTGGATAATCTGGCAGCGCATCCGCAGGGCATCGATCAGAATCTCGTCGCACATGTCCAGATCATTTCGCAGCTTCTTTAATTCATCCATCTGTCTCATCCTTCTTCACTTGTATTCATTCAAATCACTTTTGCACTTTACATTGAAAGTGTGTTTTATTATTATACCCGAATCAGGATATGAACGCAAGTGCTAATGCGGAATAGCAGGTATAACTGCAGGGGATATAGTTTAATTAGATTCCCAGCTTCTCCTTCATGTAATCCACCGGTGTTGATTTTCCTGTATACAGTTCAATCGCGATCAGCGCCTGGAACAGCATCATGCTCATGCCGTTGTATACGCGGGTGCAGCCAGCTTCTTTGGCCTGCTTCATCATCACGGTCTCACGCGGTGCATATACTGTATCAGTTACGATCAGATCCTTGCGGAAATAGGACGGCTCCGGGATATTGGACAGATCCTCCAGCGGGTGCATACCAACGCCGGTTGCATCACAGAAAATGTCTGCTTCGTGCATTTTCTCTTTTAAGAGTGCCAGATCGCCCAGGTCATGCATCTCGGCCTTGCAGTTAGAGTTCTTGTTGATGATGTCAACGATCTCCTCTCCGCGTGCATAGAACTTATCTTTAATATTGAAGATATGCAGCTCTGCAATGCCGTCCAGTGCGCCGCGTACTGCAATGGCGGTTGCTGCGCCGCCGGTACCGATGAGAACCATCTTCATTCCCTTGAAATCAATACCTTCTTCCTTGATTCCCTGCCAGTAGCCCATACCGTCGGTGTTGTAACCCTTCAGGTATCCGGTTACATTGCCGTCTTTGTCACGGGTGTTGACTACAGTGTTGATCGCGCCGCACAGCTTTGCAGCCTCGTCTACCTCATCCAGATATTTGTGAACGACGGTCTTGTTCGGCATGGAGATGTTGGAGCCCAGCATCTTCAGCGCACGGATACTCTCAACCGCTGCTTCCAGGGTATCGTTGTCTACCTCGAACGCAAGCTGGATAACATCGTCGCCATTCTTGTCATAGGCAAGGTTGTGGGTGGTCGGAGACTGTGTATGACGGATCGGGTAAGCCATTAATCCTACTAATTCGGTATGTCCTGTAATGTTTGGCATGATAATTTCCTCTTTTCTTCTCTATTTTTATAATCAAATAAAACGATATCATTCGTTCAGCGAACAGTCAGAATCTTTCAAATGCAATATTCAATTTCTTACTCCAACGGTGCCAGCTCTAAAAATCCTCTCGCTTCCAGCACGTTCAGAATCGCACGTCCTTCCATCGTTCCCTCCATGATACGGCGGGCGCGGACGGAATCTCCGATCGGGTAAATGAATGTATCTGTGTTGTCAAATGCCTCTTCAAGCTGTGCCAGAATCGGATTGTTGGCGCGCATTCCCAGACAGTTGAAACCGAGGTCAAAGTTCAGATCCTCGATCGTGCCATCCGGCAGCTTCACGGTAAATGCGTTTTCTTTGACTTCCTGCAGCGCAGTATTCACATACTCTTTCACACCATATTTGTCGTGTGTCTCACGCATGGAACATTTTGTGATCGGATCTGCCAGCATACCAATCTGCGGGAGCATATCCACGATGGTACACTTCGCGCCGCGCGGTGCGAAATACTCCACAACATCCAGGCCAACGGAGCCGCCGCCGACTACAACCACTTTTTTGCCCTTGCAGAAATCATCCGGGTATTCTCCGGCTTTTACTTTCTGAATCATCTCGAAAATGGTATCGACATGACCGGCTGCGATGTTTTCCTTGAGTCCCTTGATCGGCGGAACGACTGGAACGGAACCGGTTGCGTTGACAATGATATCCGGCTTGAACTGTTTGATCTTGTCCACGGTTGCCTCGCAGTTCAGAAATACATACAGATTTTTCAGTCTCTTCGCACGTGCTTCCAGATATTTCGGGAAGTCTTTCATACGGTTCTTGCTTGGCAGGTCGGAAATGAAGGTGGAAAGTCCGCCTAATTTACCACTCTTTTCTAATAAGAATACGTTGCATCCAACCTCGGCTGCCGTGCAGGCTGCTTCCAGACCGGCTGTACCGCCGCCGACTACAACTACGTTGCAGTTTTTATTGACTTTCAGCTTCTTGTAGATATCGCCCTCCGGAACAGCCGGGTTGACGGTACAGCGGATCGGACGGTTGACGCCGATTCGGTTTCCCGCACAGCCGACGTTACAGGAGATACATTTACGGAGAATCTCCTCCTCGCCGTTCTGCACCTTGCTGACCCAGTTCGGCTCTGCAATGAGTCCGCGTCCCATGCCGACAATATCGACATCGCCGCTCTCCAATACTTTCTCAACGACCTCCGGATCGCGGTAGTTGCCCGCATTGATAACCGGTTTACCAAATTTATCCTTCACGGCTCTTGCCATGTAGGAACGCCAGCCATCCGGCAGAAAGTTCGAGTCAATCTGATACTGTAAGGACGGGTTCAGACCGCAGGATACATCGTACATATCTACGTACTCATCCAGATATTCGAGGTATTCCAGTGTGTCTTCCAGCGTGTTGCCGCCCGGCACGCGCTCTTCCGCAGAGATACGGACGATGATCGGGAACCACGGACCTACATTTTTCCGCACCTCTTCCAGAACCATCTTCGGGAAACGGAGACGATTCTCGACGGAGCCGCCGAATTCATCGGTTCTTTTGTTGTAATACGGGGAAATAAACTGACTCATCAGATAAGAATGACCACAGTGGATCTCAATCGCATCAAATCCGATCGCCTGTACACGTTTCGCCGCCTCGCCGTATTTTTTTACGGTCGTCAGGATCTCTTCCCTTGTCATCGGACGCGGAATCTCGCCGCCTGCCTTGGTCGGGATATTGGAGGAAGACACCGTCTCCATACCGGTTCTGGCAGAGGATGCAGAAGCACCCGCATGGTTGACCTGAATCGCTACCATCGCGCCATTCTTGTGAAGATTCTCGACTAACTGATAGTAACGCGGCATAAAGCTGTCGTGATCGATGCGGATCTGGCTTGTGCCATTGGAACCAACCGGATATTCGATATTGGCATTCTCCAGAATAATCAGACCAGTTCCTCCCTTGGCACGCAGGGAATAATAATTCATATGGCGGTTGCTCATCTCACCGCTCGTCTCGCCATAGTTAGTACCCATCGGCGTCATGGCAACACGGTTTTTGATCGTCATGCGCTTAATGGTAATCGGTTCAAAAATTTTCGGGTATTTGCTCTTCATGATGAAATTCTCCTTCTCCATTGCATGAGAGGCATCCCTGTGTTTGTGACACTTTTATCTTAACCGTTTTGCTTAAAAATTAACAATATCTTTCAAGTAAATTTTCAATACGTTTTTGCTATCGGTTTCCCGTTCCGCCTGCAGACCGTCCTGACGCGCCTGCTGTTTCATATATTCAATAAAGCGTTCCACCGCCGGAAGCCGGTAGCGTTCTTTCATCCAGAACATAAAAATCTGGTGATAAATGTCCAGATTTTCAATCGGGTGAATGCAGACTCCCGGAGAAAGCTCCAGAATGTCCGTGCGCGGCATCAGTGCGATGCCAAAACTCTCCCGCACCAGTGCGACGATCGAATATTCGTCCGGACACTCCACAATGATGTCCGGCTGGATGTTGTATTTCGCATAGAGCGCGCGGGTGCGCGTCCCCATCCAGGAGTCCTTATCGTATCCAATTACCGGATACCGGTTCAGCTCCGCAAATGGAATACTCTCCCGCTCTGCCAGCGGATGATCCTTCGGCGTGATGATGACAAGCTTCTGGTTCGCCACCGGGAAAAATTCCATGTCATCCTTTTCCAGACAGCCGCCAAAGCCTACATCTAATTCACCCGTTTTTACCTTTTTTGCAATCGCCGGTGTGTGATTCTGCCAGAAATTAAACACAACCTTTTGATTTTCCGGCTGTTCTAAAAAGAGCTTGACCCGGTGCGGGATATAGTGACCGGCCAGCGGAAACACGTAACCGATGTCGATCTTTCCCCCATCCATCGAAATTTCCCGCATTTTCCCGACCGCTATGTGGCAGTCTGTGAGAATCCGGTCCGCGTACTCCAAAAACATCTTCCCCGCCTTCGTCAGGGTCACCCCGCGTCCTTCTTTTTCAAAGAGCGTCACGCCCAACTCATTTTCCAGTGACGCCATCGACCGGCTCAGGGATGGCTGTGATATATATAATTCTTCCGCCGCCTGATGATAATTTTCCAGATTCGCTATCTTCTGAAAATATAAAATCTGATTCAATGTCATTCCTAACGTCCCCCGTCTTTATGTATCTTCGTATTAACTCTTCGCAATATCAGCCGTAAATGCATCACACCAAACTTCCATAATCGTTACTGTTCACGCATACGTGCCCAGTAACGGAATTTGCCGTGGCTTCGCATTTAAATACGGCAAATTCCTGCTGCCACCACGTTTTCTTACGGCACTTTCGGTTCCAAAAGTGCCTACCCGTGAACAGTAACCCATAATCATATTTATAACACATTAATGCTTAAAATGCATTGTTTTTTTGCTATAAAAGTATTAGACTTCGGCTATAATAATTATTAGAATAAAGGCATCAAACGTGTTATTTTTCTAACACTAAAACAGAACTTTTTATATCGGCATCTCCTTTGTGTTTGTGACAGAACATCAGCCATCATCCGCCCGGTTTCCGAAACGGCAGCCCGACTAGCGGATCTTGAATTAAGGAGAAAATCATGAACAAGAAATATCTGCCAAGTGCACTTATCATGTACTTAAACTACTTTATCCATGGCGTCGGCTGTTCGATTCTCGGACAGGCAGTCATCAAGGAAGCACTTGCCGCAGCCTGGGGCGTTGAGGCAATGGCGATCACCGCGATTTCCGCTGCTTTAGGACTCGGACGTCTGATTGCACTTCCATTTGCCGGACCACTTTCCGACAAACTGGGACGCCGCATCTCAACCGCGATCGGCAGCGCCTCCTACGCAGTTTACCTGATTGGACTTGCTTTCGCATTCAACGCCGGACAAAACGGCGGCTATCAAATCGCTTATGTATGTGCAATCATCGGAGGTATCTCCAACTCGTTCCTTGATACCGGTATCTATCCGGCGGTTGCCGAGATTATCAGCAGTGCTCCGGGTGTCGCTACCATGGGAATCAAATTTTTCATTGCGATCGCGCAGATGCTTCTGCCGTTCGTACTCGGTGTTGCTGTGACAACCACCGCCACCGGCATGGTATCTTACAATCCGTTATTTATCGGATGCGGTATTATTTACGCTGTTTTATTTGTACTTATTTTCCTGTTCCCGCTGCCAGATTCTGAGCAGAAGGCAGAGGGCAAATCCGAGGGACTCATCGCCAGCTTAAAACACACAAATTTTTCGTTTGAGTCCATCGCCATGATCGTGATTGGTTTCACCTGCACCGGTACCTTCCAGTTATGGTTAAACTGCGCGCAGAACTTCGCAAAAGAAAATGCAGGCTGGGCGAACCCGTCCATCATGCAGACCTACTATTCCGCAGGTACCCTGATGGCGCTCGTTGTTACCTCCCTGCTGACCCGTAAAATCAAGGATGTACGTTTCATCCTCGTTTACCCGGTTATCTGCCTCGTTACTTTGGTTGCCGTACTCATCGGTCACAGCCAGACCCTTATGATTGCAGGCGCTTTCATCATCGGCTGGGCAGGCGCGGGCGGTCTGTTACAGATTGTAACCTCCGTCTGCAACATGCTGTTCCCGAAGATCAAGGGAACCGTAACCGCACTGGTTATGATTGCTTCTTCCTTATGTAATTACACAATTTTGACTGCCGCTTCCAAAATGGCACCATCCCATGTTATGATAATGAATATCGTACTGACTGCCATCGGCGTTCTCTTGGGACTCTTTGTCAATGCCCGCTACGCGAAAATGGTGTCTCTGGCAGAAAGCGACGAATAAATATTTATTGATAAAATGAAAGGATTCTCTGATTATGAATACTATCAAAGTTAGAAATATCGAAATCGGCTCCGGCACACCGAAGATCATCGTTCCGATCGTAGGCGTTACCAAACAGGAAATCATCGACGAGGCCAAAACGTTTGATTCTATTCCGGTTGATGTGGTAGAATGGCGTGTAGACTGGTTCGAAGGTGTCTTTGATTTTGAGAAGGTAGAAGACGTCTTAAAAGAACTGCGTGCCGTTCTCGGCGAGACTCCGATTCTGATGACCTTCCGTACCTCCAAAGAGGGCGGCGAGAAATCCATCGAGCCGGAAGATTACGCAAAGCTGAACATCAAGGCAGCTCAGACCGGCTATGTCGATTTCATTGACGTAGAGATCTTTACCGGCGACGCGATTGTAACCAAGATCATCGACGGCGCACATGCGGCTGGCGTGAAAGTCATCGCTTCCAATCATGACTTCCACAAGACGCCGGAGAAATCCGACATCATCTACCGCCTGCGTAAGATGCAGGAGATGAATGCAGATATCCCGAAGATCGCAGTTATGCCGCAGAACAAGAAAGATGTTTTAACACTTCTCTCTGCCACTGAGGAAATGACTTCCCTCTATGCGGACCGTCCAATCATTACCATGTCGATGGCTGGCACCGGCGTTATCAGCCGTCTCTGCGGCGAGGTATTTGGTTCTTCCATGACCTTCGGCGCTGCCAAGAAAGCATCCGCACCGGGTCAGATGGGCGTAAAGGATCTGGAGACTGTACTGGGACTGCTTCACAGTGCGATGTAATATCTGGCTTATCCAGTTATTCGGTTACTGTTCACGCTAACGTGCCCAGTAACTGAATTTGCCGTGGCTTCGCATTTAAATACGGCAAATTCCAGCTGCCACCACGCTATCTTACGGCACTTTCGGTTCCAAAAGTGCCTATATTATACTTTTAGCCACCTATTTTTTTACTCCCGGAAATCCCTGTACCTGCGGGTACGGAGGGATTTTCCGCGAGACACTCAAGACCTGCTACCTCCATCGCAGGTCTATTATTGTTATCAAGCGGCACATCCGTTTTCAAACGTGCCTGCATAAACAGCAACCTATTATCCGTATTTACAAGGGGATTATTCATGAAAAAAACACTTCACTGGCTGGATGAAAACCTGGAAGAATTTCTGCTGGTTGTCATGCTGGCTGCGATGACACTCATTATGGGAATCCAGATATTTTCCCGCTACGCGCTTGGGCAGTCGCTGTCCTGGTCCGAGGAGGTTACTCGTTTTCTCTTTATCTGGAGCGGTTTTTTAAGCGTCAGCTATTGCAGCAAAAAGTGCCTGTCTATCAAGATCGAACAGTTCGTCGCTGCCTTTCCACGCAGAGGTAAGGCTCTTTTTAAGGTTGTCAACCACACCTTTGAGCTGATTTTTTTCCTCTATATGATCCCATTTGCATACTCTTACATGATGTCCGCCATTCACAGCGGACAGTTATCCCCCGCCTGCGGGATTCCGATGTACTATATTCAGGCAGCGCCGTTTGTTTCCTTTCTTCTGGTAACATTCCGCATTCTGCAGCGCTGGATCATCGAATTTAAGGTTGCCCGCGGCGAAGATGTCTACGATCCGGCCCACCCGGAGCGCAATACACCGGAATCCTTTATCCATGCAAATGCAGATATGCCGGAAAAGGAATCCAATGAAATCGAATCTCTCATCGAGGCAAATACACCATCTGGAAAGGAGGAACACTGATGCCTGCTGCTCTCTTATTTGTTATCTTTGTCGTGCTGCTTGTCATCGCAATCCCGGTATCGATCACGCTCGGTATCGCCTCGGTTCTCCCTTCCGTTTTTGACCCGTCCTTCACGGTCGGCGCTAAGTATCTGATCCGCGCCATGTTCGGCGGACTGGATTCTTTTCCCCTGCTCGCCGTGCCGATGTTCGTCTTATCCGGCATCATCATGGCAAAGGGCGGTATTTCCAAGAAGCTGTTTGACGTATTCGCCTTCTTTCTTGGCAATTTTACCGCCGGTATGCCATGCGCGGTTATCGTGACCTGCCTCTTCTACGGCGCTATCTCCGGCTCTGCCCCGGCAACCGTCGCAGCCGTCGGAAGCATGACGATCCCGATTTTAAGCGCCCTCGGCTATGACCGGACTTTCTCTACCGCGATCGTGGCAGTCGCAGGCGGTCTGGGCGTTATCATTCCGCCGAGTATCCCGTTTATCATGTACGGCATGGCGTCCGGTGCCTCTGTCAGCAGTCTGTTCTTAGCCGGCGTCATTCCGGGTCTGATGATTGGTCTGCTCCTGATGCTGTATGCCATCTATCACTGCCGACGTTACGGTGAAGATAGAGAAAAAATCCACGCTGAAACCCATCTGCTGCACGAAAAAGGACTGTTCCGGGTGCTGCGCGAAAGCTTTTTCGCTCTCTTAAGCCCGGTCATCATCCTTGGCTGTATCTACAGCGGCATCGCCTCCCCCACGGAAGCAGCAGTTATCTCCGTTTTCTATGCCCTGTTTGTCAGCCTGTTCCTCTACCGGACCATGAAATTTCGGGATATCCCGCCGATTTTTGTGGAAGCGATCCGCACATTCACACCGATCCTCTTTATTCTGGCAGCTTCCACGGCATTTTCCAGAGTCCTGACCCTGATGCAGGTGCCGCAGGCGGTCAGCAGCTTTATCCTGGAACATTTCAACAGCCCGATCATGATCCTGCTTGTCATCAACCTGTTCCTGCTTATCGTGGGAATGGTCATGGATACAACCCCGGCGATCCTGATTCTGACCCCGATCCTGCTCCCGATCGTGACAGCGATCAACATGGATCCGGTCCAGTTCGGTGTGATCATGGTTGTCAATCTGGCAATCGGCTTCGTAACCCCGCCGATCGGCGTCAACCTCTTTGTCGCCAGCTCCCTGACCGACGTCCCGATCATGGCGATCGCAAAAAAAGCGATGCCGATGATTGGATTGTTCCTGGTGGCGCTGCTGCTGATTACGTTTATACCGGCTTTGTCGCTGGGATTGTTATAATGCTGAATGGACGCTTGGAAATGTTGAAGTTCTGAAAGATTTCATATAACGACTTGCTTCACGCTTTCAGGCTGTGAATGGAATATTTCACATATGAAATGGATGTTTTTAAATTTGAAAGGATCTCCCATTATGATTTATATTTCAAACCTAGTGTCCCGCCGATGCCGGACTTCTTCCCGATTCGCTACGGCGCTCATTTCTTCGTCGGTTCTTTTATTCGGCGCCTCGCTTGCGCTGAGCGGCTGCGCCTCCAGCAAGGAAGAACAGCGCTATTCCTGGCCACTGGCGACCGCCAGCCCAGAGGACACGGTAACGCAGCTGTTTGCCGAAAAATTTGCGGAGGAAGTACATGACTTAAGCAACGGCGCAATGCGGATTCAGGTTTACGCCAACTCCACACTCGGCGGTGACCGCGACCTGCTCGAAACGTGCGCGGACGGCGATATCCCGTTTGTCGTGCAGAACACCGCCCCTCAGGTTTCTTTCATGAAGGATCTCGCCGTTTTTGACCTTCCATGCGTCTTTGATTCGCTGGATGACTGCCGCAAAAAGCTGGATGATCCGGATTTTTACAATCTCATCAGCCAGGTGTACACCGACGGCGGTTACCACCTGCTCGGCATGGCAGATCAAGGATTCCGCATCATGAGCACAAATAAACCAGTTTACTCCCTGGCAGATTTCAAAGGGCAGAAAATCCGTACCATGGAAAACAGCTATCATCTCGCATTCTGGAAAGCAATCGGCGCCAATCCGACGCCGATGACCTTCAGCGAGGTGTATATCGGTCTCCAGCAGCACACGATCGACGCGCAGGAGAACCCGTATGAGGTCATCGTCTCCAACCGTCTCTACGAACAGCAGGATTATGTGGTCGAGACGAACCACCTGCCGCATCTGATCTCCTTGATTGTCAATGACGATTTCTTCCAGAACCTGACTCCAGAAGAACAGGAAATCATGACGCAGGCAGCCAAAACCGCGACCGAGTATGCCAGAGAACAGTCCGACGCGCGCATCTCCAACCGTATCGCTACGATCGAAGCGAGCGGCACCGCGATTTTAACTCTCTCGGATGAAACGCGCGATGCCATCCGGGAGGCGGCTGGAAGCGTATATGAGAATATCCGCGAGAATATTGATCCGGAAATTTATGACGCATATATGGAGCCATAACCTCATCCTCTTTTACCGTCTGCAAAAAAAAGTTCATACAAAATTCAAAAGCGGATATACCGACCATCTGGTCAGTACATCCGCCTTTTCTCATGTTTCAATCATTCCGCGAAACTTTTTATCTGCCTTGCGGACAGCATCCCGTTTCGCTTCATCCTGGCACTGCGCTTCAATTATTTAGCTTCTTCTGCGTCAGCCTCTTCATCGGTCTCCGGTACATTGTTGTGAACCGCTGTGACGGTAGCAACTACTGCCTCCAGATCGGTCAGAATATCAATGTCTTTATCTTTTGCGATCGAAAGGTCTTTGACACGAATCGTATCACCAATCTCCATCTCACCAACATCAACTTTGA
Organism: Clostridium sp. AF12-41; assembly: GCF_003461685.1. Taxonomy (NCBI): domain Bacteria; kingdom Bacillati; phylum Bacillota; class Clostridia; order Eubacteriales; family Clostridiaceae; genus Clostridium; species Clostridium sp. AF12-41. The sequence continues at coordinate 71,620 of NZ_QTXO01000007.1, forward strand.
CTTTCTCAACCAGTGCAGCCGGTAATGCGCGGTACGATACTTCTTTCAGTACCTCCTGCAGAACGCCAGCTTCTACCTTGTCGTGGTTCTCGAAGATAATCTCAGCAACGGAATGAACCTTCTCATTGCTTACCAGCGCCTGGAAATCTATCTCTACAACCTGATTTGCCATTGCATCATAGTCAACTTCCTTGATCAGGACATCGTAGACTTCACCTTCTACATCCAGCATAATCTGTCCGCCCTTGGTCTCGGTCTTCAGCAGACGATCCACGTCTTTCTTTTCCATCTTAACAGGAATGGAGCCCTGAATCTTCTTACCAAATACGTTGCCTGTTACATAGCCTTCTCTTCTGAGTCTCTTTGCCTTAACATCCATGCTTCTTTTTTCAGCTTTTAAAGTAGTCATTTGTCTTTTCCTCCAAAAATCTGATCTGCGCCTTCCGCACACCCTGTGTGGAAAACACATTGTGCTTAGCAGCCCTCAGCCATGGGGTTTTGTTAAGTATCTATCTCCTTGTTACGGCTCATATTATAGCAGTGTTCTCTGAAAACGATTCACCAAAAATAAAAATATTTCGGCTTTATTTTCAGCATTTTTAAGATTGAAATTTAGAATTTGTATATTTTTCTTTCTGTCTTTTTTATACAAGAAGTATCTCCCTAAATCCGCCACCCGGTTTCAGGGCACACACACTTTTAAATCCACACGCCACCGCCAGCTCCTGCGCCTGCTTAAACCCATATCCGATCGTGTCGGCACTGTGGCTGTCGGAGTTGATGAGGATACGTCCGCCGCAGGCACACAGCTCATTTAACAGAGCTGCGGACGGGTACGGCGCACTCCGATAGCCGCGGGACATGGCGCCTGTGTTGATCTCAAACGGAATCCCCAGAGCCGCCAGTTTGTGCATCGCCGTGATCGCCGGTTCCAGATAGGCGTCTTTCGTCTCGTCAAAATGTTTATATCCCTCGTTAAATTTTGTCAACAGGTCAAAATGTCCGATGAAATCGCATTTTGTCCGGTCATAAATCTGCGCCTCTGCCTCGAAATACTCCTGTGCAAAGGCGTACCAGTCACCATGCCACAGCGTCTCGACTGCTTTTACCAGTTTCTCTTCCGTATCATCCACACAAACATACTCGCCATCCTTGATGAGCGCATGGGTCGAGCCGATCGCGTACTCTGCTTTCTGCACCGGTCCCAGTCCATCCAGCTCGATCCCGATATAGAGATTCATCTTTCCCCGGTATTCCTCCCGGAGTTCTTGAAGTTCTTCGGTATACTGGCAAAGCTTCTCGTCGTCCATCCCGAATCCCGGCTCAAACATCGAAAAATCAGCATGTCCTGAAACACCAAAATCGGTCATTCCTATCCGGTATGCCGCCTCCACCATCTCCCGCGGTGTACTCTTTCCGTCGCAGAACGTGGTGTGGGTGTGAAAATCTGTATGAAGCATCGGTAATCTCCTTTCTTATTTCACTCTGTCAAAACGTTTCTGCCTCTTCACAGCTGCGGGCAAACATCCTTGCGGATTTGTCTTCAACAAAGGATTTATCGCAAACTCCGCTCCGCCATCTGCATCCGCTTTTCAAACTGCTCGTAAAAGTCCTTCTCTCCATCATACGGAAGCAGATAGAACAGTTTCATAATCAACAGATTGCGCCGTTTTTCGCGCTCGGCTGCCGCAGTGGCACGGTTTTTCTTCTGTATCTCCTGTTCCTCCGGCGTTCCGATGCATGGTTCTGCCAAAAGGTTCTGCGCCGCCTCCGTTTCCGCCATTCTTATATCTTTTAAGAAATAATGCCACCGGCTGATATACGCCTCATACCGCTTTAAATCTGGCGTATCGATCCATTTTTTCACTTTGACTTTCGTCCGGTTTTCCTTTTTACACTCATGAATCTGGAGAAAATACTGGAAACTTCCATTTTCATAAAAGCGACCCAGTGGAAACAGGCGGCAGATGCCCGGCCGGTACGCATGAATCTGGCAGCGCCCCGCCTCATCAAGAAATCCGCAGGCTTCCTCCGCCCCACTCCGGAGCGCCAGATTTGGCAGAATCTGTCCGTCCACGACGTTCCACTCTACCTTTTTTTCCTCCAGCAGATGTTCCAGTGTGTCCCCGCGCAAGGCGGTCAGACGGTACACATCATATGGATCCAGCACGATCGAATTACCCATTCCGCGGCAGCACGCCGAACAGCCCCGGCAATCATCGCATCCAGCTTTCACCATATCATCCCGGCTGTACAGCTTTCCGTCTGAAATCTCCGCCATCGTTACATTACGTTCCATCTCTACTTCTCTCTTTCTGCCTCAATCCGATCCAGAATCTCCCACAAATGTTCCAGATCCGCCTCTCTGGTCGCCCAGCTCGTCGCAAAGCGGACAACGGTGTGATCCTCGTCATACCGCTCCCAGAAGCTCACGGAAACCTCTTTTTCAATCTGCTCCATCCGGTCATTTTCCAGAATCACAAACTGCTGGTTGGTCGGAGACTCACGGAAAAACGTATAACCACGCTGTTTTAATCCCTTCTTTAAAGCCACCGCCATCTCTACCGCATGGCGTCCCAGGCGCTCATACAGCCCGTCAGTAAACAGCACATCAAACTGGATTCCCAGCAGGCGTCCCTTTGCCATCAGCGCGCCCTGCTGCTTGATCCGGGTAATAAAATGCGCCGGGACATTCTTCTTCTCACCAAATACAACTGCCTCTCCGCAGAATGCGCCCACCTTCGTGCCGCCGATATAAAATACATCACACAGATGCGCGATCTCCGAAAGACTCAGGTCATTTCCTTCTCCCGCCAGACCATATCCAAGACGCGCCCCGTCCAGATAGAGCGGGATTTCATACGAACGGCAGATCTCCGAAAGCGCCTGCAGCTCCTTCCGGCTGTATAAGGTTCCGTATTCCGTCGGCTGGGAAATATACACCATTCCCGGAAACACCATGTGATTGTGGTTTCCATCCGCCTCGAAATTTTGCAGATATTCCTGCAGATCCGCCGGATCAATCTTCCCATCCTTTTCCGGAAGCTGTAACACCTTATGCCCGGTGTACTCGATCGCCCCGGCTTCATGAATACTCACGTGCCCTGTCTGCGCTGCCACTACTCCCTCATACGGTGCAAGAATACTGCTGATCACAACCGCATTCGTCTGGGTACCGCCCACCAGAAAATAAACCTCCGCCTCCGGGCATCCGGTCGCCTCCTGTATTTTTCTGGCAGCACTCTGGCTGTACCGGTCCATGCCATATCCCGGCAGACTCTCCCGGTTCGTCTCCGCCAGCTTCTGGAGTATCTCCTCGCAGGCGCCTTCTGTATAATCGCTTGCAAATGAAAGCATCTTAATATCTCCTCCTGTCCTTTCTTCGAGCAAACACAATCCTGCGTTCTCAAAATTGTTTATATTTTTATGTCCTCACCAGTGCCAGAGAAGCCCCCGCATCAGCATCGCCGTCAAATTTGCTGCACTGTGAAATAACACAGGTTCCCACAGACGGTTCTTTTTTTCATACAGCCACGCCAGTATAAGTCCCATGAGCGCCGCATAAATCCCCTGCGCCCAGTTTCCATGCACCAACCCGAAAAATGCCGCCGACCCAAGTGCCGCCCAGAAAAATGGGAGCGCCATACGCAGGCGCTCAAATATAATGCCGCGAAACAGCAGTTCTTCGGAAAGTGGGGCGGCAATGCCCATGAGAAAGAACTGCTGCCACAGGGCGCCGGAAAATAAAGCGGCGGTGCCCTCCGACGCACCTTTTCCCAGAGCTGCCGCAAGCATATCCCCCTGAGGCATTTTCAAACACAGAGACACCGCTTCAGCTACCTGCCCAGTCATCCGAACCTTTTGCACTGCAATATGCAGCACTCCCAGGAAAATCTCCTTTTTTTCTAATGCCCAGAAAATCATGTTAAACACAGCACTGAACGCAGCTGCCCCCAGCAGGATTTTCCACACATCCGGCACTTTTTCCCAGAAATATCCACATTTTTCTTCCTTTGTCGTCTTTATCTGTGGAGAGACCTGCTCTTTCATCCCGTCTGCCTCTGCTATGCGCCTGTTCTCTTTCTTTTTCTGGATCCTCCGCCAGTAAAATGGATAAATCACAGCAAATGTAAGAAACGACGACACGGTTCTTCCCACATTTCCCTCCAGATGTCCCAGCGCCTCCACACATCCGCCGATTAAATCGCTGATGACGCACGGAAAAAACATCTGCCAGACGATACGCCAATCCGCTGTCTCCTGCCGTTCTTCGTCCATTTTTCTGCCTCCTGTCATCCTTTTCCTATCTGCATCTGTTTCCATGACTTTTTCAGACTTTCTACTCCACGCCTGCCTTCGCGCAGATATCCTGCAGACAGCACTTGTCACAGTACGGCTTCGTCCGCGCCGTACAGACTTCACGCCCGTGATACACCAGGCGGTGGCAGAAATCGCTGCCCTCCTCCGGTGGAATCAGCTTCCAGAGTGCCATTTCCACGCGCTTCGGGTCCTTGATTCCTTCCACCAGCCCTATCCGGTTTACCAGGCGGATGCAGTGCGTATCCGTGACGATCGCCGGTTTTCCAAACACATCCCCCATAATGAGGTTGGCACTCTTTCTGCCGACTCCCGGAAGCTTTAACAGAGCGTTAAAATCATCCGGCACATGCCCGCCGTACTCGTCGCGCAGCACCTTCATACAGGCGCTGATGTCCCGCGCCTTGCTGTGTCCCAGACCGCACGGCTTCACAATCGCCTCGATGTCTTCCACCGGGGCATCCGCCAATGCCGCCACATTTGGATATTTCTCAAACAATCCCTTGACTACCACATTGACACGCGCATCGGTACACTGCGCCGCCAGACGGACACTGACCAGCAGCTTCCACGCCTGATTGTAGTCCAGCGTACAACCCGCATCCGGATATTCTTTTTTCAGGCGGTCAATTACCTCTAATGCAAGCTCTTCCTTTGTCATGTTCCTGTCTCTCCTATCTTCTATCCTTCACTTTTCAATTTACAGTCTGTCTTTGTAACAGCTGACACAACACTACAACCACTGCTGCATTCTTCCAGCCTCATACGAATCACAGCCGCTTCTGCAACTTTTTATTCTCATACGAACCGCATATGCTTACTATTCTTCCGCGTCCGCATCCTTCTTTCGTTTTCCGCCGCGCCGTACCTTGGAAAGTACCGGCTTTTCTTCTTTCTGTTTGACACGCACATAGATGATCGACAGAATCTTATTGTGCGGATTGCGCGCTGACCGAACCTCAACGGAATCAAACAGCTCGATAAACTGCTTCAACTTCGTGCATTTATAATTTCGCGGGTCAAATCCCGGCACACGCTTTGGAAGATTGTCTCCCAGCTCCGATAAATCCACCCATCCGTCATCGTCCGCATGTGTATTGATGATCGAGATAATCTCTTTCTCCATCTCCTCCATGTTCGGAATATTGCTGACTGCATTCGGATCGCTTTCTTTCTCTGCCTCTTTTCTGGAACCATCCGCCTCACTCTCCTTGCGCGTCTGCGGCAGGGACGGATTCTGCGACGGATTTTCATCGTTTAATAAAATATCCAGGAATTTAAATGTCTCACACGCCGAAACAAATGCATTCGGCGTCTTGCGCTCTCCCATGCCGATCACCGTCATGCCTGACTCACGCAGGCGCAGCACCAGCTTCGTAAAATCACTGTCCGAGGTGACGATACAGAAGCCATCCACATTGCCCGAATATAAAATATCCATCGCATCGATGATCAGCGCCGAATCGGAGGCATTTTTCCCCTGCGTATAATTGTACTGGAAAACCGGCGTGATCGCATAGTCGCGCAGGTTCTTCATCCACGCCCGCACGCTCGGCGTCTGAAAATCGCCGTAAAGGCGCTTGTATGTCGCACTTCCATAATTGCTGACCTCATCTAAAATCAGCTTGATATACTTGCCGGACACATTTTCCGCATCGATCAGTACGGCTATTTTTTTGTCATCCATCTCCTGTTTCCTTTCTCAAATACCGCTCAAAATATTCTCTGCCGCTTTCATCAGGGCGCACTTTCCTTTGAAATAAAAAGGCACCGGAACTTTCGCACGGTCGCATGATCGTGACTCTGAAAGCCTCCGGTGCCGGAATTTCTCATTTTCACACCGCCGAAACGGTCGTGATCGACAGCCGATACAGCTTATCTATAAGTGTATCACGTTCATGAGAAATCAGCAAATATTCTTTTTATTGTTCAGGCAAATGGATTCTCCGTCTTATAAAGCATTCCCTTCGGCTGGTTAAAGCCAATCTCCGGGATGGCAAAAATTCCGATGAAACCAAAGGAATGCGTCGCGACCGGAAGCACCTCGCCCTGTGCGATATACGCACGCAGGATACCCTGAATTTTACACTTCTCTTGTCGCTATCTTTTTAGTTAATAAAGCTACCGTCTCCACATGCCCGCTCATCCCGAACATATCACAGCATCTCACGCGCTCCACCGCGTATCCTCTTTCATCCAGATACTTCACATCGCGCGCCAATGTGGCGGAATCGCAGCTGACATAGACTACCCGCTTTGGCTGCATCCGGACGATCGTGTCGAGGCAGACGCTGTCACAGCCTTTGCGCGGCGGATCGACGACGATGACATCGGCATAGACCTGATTTTTTTCATACTCCCTTGGAAGTACCTCTTCAGCTTTTCCGACGAAAAACTCGACATTTTCCATGCCATTTAATGCCGCGTTCCGGCGGGCATCCTCGATCGCCGGAGGGACGATCTCTACACCGTACACTTTCTTCGCTTTCTGCGCCAGAAACAGGGAAATGGTTCCGATTCCGCAGTACAGATCCCATACAGTCTCCCCACCGGTCAGCCCCGCGTATTCCAGCGCCGTTCCATAGAGTTTTTCCGTCTGCACCGGATTGACCTGATAGAAAGAAAGCGGCGAAATCTGGTACGATACATTTCCGATTTTATCTGTGATATAACCCGGTCCGTATAAGTTTACAAGCTCCGCACCAAGAATCACGTTTGTTTTTTCCTGATTGATGTTGTAGGAAATACTGGTCATGCCAGGGACTTCTTTTAAGCGTTCCACAAAAATATCCGCGTGCGGCAGCTTCTTTCCATTGATGACGAGACAGACCATCAGCTCGCCGTTTGAAAATCCCTTCCGAATCAATGCATGGCGAATCAGACCCTTATGCGTCTCCTCGTCATATGGCGCAATCTGGTATTCTTCCATGATTTTCTTGATAATATCCAGAATTACCGCATTTTCTTCGACACCCAGCAGGCAATCCTCCGCTTCCACAATATGGTGGGTGCGTCCCGCGTAAAATCCGGCAATGATTCTTCCATCCTTATCGCGTCCAAACGGAAACTGTGCCTTGTTGCGGTAGCGCCACGGGTGCTCCATCCCCAGGATCGGCTCCATGGTGATAGTTTTATCCACACCTTCCCCGGCACTTTTCCCCGACACGTTCTCTGCTTTCACCCCCGCATCGGTTGTCTCCATCCTTTCGGATGTATTTCTTTCAGATACATTCTCAGGCACACTCACTTCATCCGCCCGCTCCGGCAGCCGCAGGTTCTCCATCCCGCCGATCCGGCGCAGGTTATTGTAGACCTTGCGCTCCTTAAAATGAAGCTGCGCCTCATAACTCATCATCTGAAGCTGGCAGCCGCCGCACTGTCTTGCGACCGGGCATTCCGGCATCACACGGTCTTTGGATGCTTCCAGCACCTCCATCAGACGGGCAAAGCCGTAATTTTTCTTCATTTTCATCGCCCGCGCCCGGATCCGATCCCCGATCACGGCATCTTTTACAAACCAGATATAACCGTCCTGCTTTCCGATCCCGGCTCCATCTTCGCTCATATCTTCGATTGTCAGTTCAAATTCATCATTTTTCCTGATTTCCACGTTTTTTTGTACTCCTCATTTTCTTTATTTCGCATCCAGATAATGCGCCCGCTCTCCGCCAATATATTTCAGCCTCGTTCTCGCACACGTCACATGGGCGCCGCCGATCGCACGGATCGAGGTCCGCACCGGAACTGCAACCGGGCGCAGGTGCATACCGATGAAAGTGTCTCCGATATCGATGCCCGCGTGTGCCTGAATCCGCTCTACGGCTGTCGGATGTTCAAATCCCGCATAGGCTGCCGTTGCAAAGGAACCGCCTGCTTTTAGCTGCGGCACGACGTTTACCATCTCCAGACCATATTTTTCCGCCGCTTCTTCTTCCACAATCAGCGCCCGGTTCAGATGTTCACAGCACTGTGCCGCCAGATAAAGCCCTTGCGACTTGGTAACTGCATACAGCTCCTCAAACACCGCTTTTCCGATCTCGGCACTGGAATAGGAACCGATCTTATGCGATGCAATCTCGCTGGACGAGCATCCGACCACCAAAATCTGTCCCGGCTTCATATTTGCCGCACTGAGAAGTTCCTCTGCGGCAATCCGTACCTCCTGGCGCAGCTCCTCTAACTGTCCTGCTGTCTCTATTTCTTTTGAAATTCCTGTTGCACTCATCCTGCTGCCTCCTGATTTAATGCCAGAAAAAGCCGCGGACCAAACAGGCTGAGCCCGCCGCAGCTTTTCCAAAATTTTTATTTACATTCCCTTACTTCCGGTAAAACTCCTGAATCCGATCCAGCCTCGCCGTCATGCCGCCCAGCAGCATATCCGCCGCCGCAAATGCCGCCATCGCCTCAACCACGACAACCGCTCTCGGCACAATGATCGGATCATGGCGTCCCTTGATGCTGATACCGATCTCCTCGCCGCTCTTATTGACGGTTCTCTGCTCTGCGGCAATTGACGGGGTCGGTTTAAATGCCGCACGGAACACAACTTCGCTTCCATCCGTCATACCGCCTAAAATGCCACCTGCATGGTTCGTCGCCTTGCCGATGCTTCCATCCGGATCCATGACAAATGCGTCGTTGTTCTCGCTTCCTGCCATCTGCGCCGCATGGAAACCCTCTCCGATCTCGAAGCCTTTAACAGCACCGATCGAGCAGATTGCCTTTGCCAGGTTCGCATTAAATTTATCAAAAACCGGTTCACCAAGCCCTGCCGGAAGACCGGCAATCACGCATTCCACGATACCGCCAGCAGAATCTTTCTCCGCCATCTTCCTTTCCAGATACTGCTCTGCCTCTGCGGCTGCGGCAGCATCCGGCATATACAGCTTATTCTTTTCACATTCCGCCAGATCAAACCGATCCGGCGCCACTTCCACCGGTCCGATCGCTTTCGTGTATGCTTTTACCTGAATGTTCAAGGATTCCAGCAGCTTTGCCGCGATAGCGCCTGCTGCCACGCGTCCGATCGTCTCGCGTCCCGAAGAACGTCCGCCGCCCCGATAATCCCGGAAACCGTATTTTTCATCGAAGGTATAATCCGCATGTCCGGGACGGTAATAACTGGCGATCTCACTGTAATCCTTCGAATGCTGATCCTGGTTCCGCACCAACATCGAGATCGGCGTGCCCGTCGTCCGCCCTTCAAAAACGCCTGACAGGATCTCCACCGTATCGCTCTCGCTGCGCTTCGTCGTAAAACGGCTCTGCCCCGGTTTGCGGCGGTCCAGATAACGTTGAACGTCTTCCTCACAAAGCGCAAGCCCCGCCGGACAGCCATCTACGACCACGCCCACGCCTGCGCCGTGGGATTCGCCCCACGTTGTCATTGTCAGTATTTTTCCGTATGTTGATCCTGCCATTCTCGCTATTAACTCCTTCTGCCATTTAGTCTGCTTTCTTTCCTCTCGTAGGTACCTTTGTAATCACACAGCAGTTTGGCTCATTCACCGAAATACTGCGTCCGCTCATCACCAGCAGTTTCTCCTTATATTCCACCTGGAAGAAAGAAATGCTGTTACTGCCGTGGTTGATCGACGCCAGATGGTTTCCATCCGGAAAAATCGCGATATCCTTCGGGTAATCTCCACTGATCGGAAGACAGCAGAGCAGCTTCAAAAGCCCCGTCTGTGCATCACGCTCGTAGACACTGACTGAATTATCGCCCGCATTGCTGCAGAACAGATGTGTCTCGTCCTCGGACATCCGGATCGTGCACGCTGCAGTCAGCTGGCTAGTGCGCTCCGGTGCGGTCGATGGGATCGTCTGGATCTTCTCGATCTTCGGCACACGATCGCCCGTTTCATACGTGTATACATCAATCACATTTTTGATTTCATACATCAAATACAAGAATTTTCCATCCTTGCTGAACATGAAATGTCTCGGACCAGATTCCAAATCACAGCGGATCGCGTCCACCAATGAAAGGGTTCCCTTCTCGCCATCAAACCTGTAAATCTTGACCTGGTCAATTCCCAGATCGGCTACCAGCAGGAATCTGCCATCCGGCGTGCGCTCCGCACAGCTCACATGCGGGCGGAACGTGCGCTCTGCCACGCTTCCAAGTCCCTTGTGGTAAACGCCGTCGGTCACTTCCCCGATAGAACCGTCCGGTTTCAGGCGGACCACCGTCTCCTTGCCGTCATGATAGCCGGATACGAAGATAAACTTGTCCTCCGCATCGGTCGCAATATGGCAGCCGCGCATCGCCTTGATATTTGCGCTGTTCACACGGCTGAGTGCGCCGTTTTCCAGAATCCGGAACGCCACAACGCCCTCATCCGCGATGGAATAGAGCATCCGCCCGTCATGTGAAACAGTTAAATAGGAAGAGTTGTCCACTTCCACCTCGCACCGGTAGATAAATTTTCCCTTTTTTACATCCACATCATACACGGTAATTCCCTTTGCCTGACCGTTGTATGAGTAAGAACCCACATATGCCATATACTTATCCTGCATGAAATGTTCCTCCTTTGATCCCCCAGAACCGTTATAACGGTTTCTATCAAATTATCTGCCCCTATTTTATCATCATACCGCCATTTTTGCACTCTTTTTTCACACAATTTGAGAACCCCCGGATTTTCCCGTTTTTTTCCTTGACACCTTCCCCACATTCTGTATAATAGATACTCGGAAGCAAGTTTATTATTTCTAAACAAAAAGATTAATTTTACATTCATTTTAGAATTTCTAAACTTTCATCTTACTTTTGCATGTTTCTAAAAAACGCCGGACGGATGGTTTTCCCACCCAGTTTTTATAAAAAAGAATGTGCCCTAGCGCATCCTCGTGGAGCGTTTTTTGTTTCATAGGACGCAATTTCCTATGAAACCAGGAAAGGAGGTTCCCTCTGTTGAGTATAGGAGGAAAATTAAAGGAACTGCGAATTTTAAAGGGTCTGACGCAGGAAGAGCTGGCTGACCGCGCAGAGCTTTCGAAGGGATTTATCTCCCAGGTAGAGCGCGATCTGACCTCCCCGTCCATCGCTACTTTGATGGATATTCTCCAGTGTCTCGGCACAACCATAGGGGAGTTTTTCAACGAGGCTCCGGAAGAGCAGATTGTATTTGAAAAAAACGACTATTTTATCAAGGAAGATCCGGAACTGAAAAATGAGATTCAGTGGATCATCCCGAACGCCCAGAAGAACACGATGGAACCGATCCGCCTGACACTCGGTGTCGGCGGCTCCACCTATCCGGACAGCCCGCATGAGGGTGAGGAATTTGGCTACGTTCTTTCCGGCAGCATCCTGATTCATCTGGGGAACCGGACGTACAAAGCCAAAAAGGGCGAATCTTTTTACTATACGAGCGACAAGACGCATTACCTTGAAAGCCGCTCCGGCGCGACGATCCTCTGGGTCAGCTCGCCGCCAAGTTTCTAATACTACACATTATTTTACTATTTACGGAGGAAACGCATGAGCCAGCCATTAATCGATTTACAGCATATCTCGAAACGCTTTGACGACACCCTGGTCCTGGATGACTTGAGCCTTTCAGTAAAGGAAAATTCCTTTGTAACGCTCTTAGGTCCCAGCGGCTGCGGCAAGACGACCACGCTCCGCATCATCGGCGGATTTGAATCCCCAAATACAGGAAAAGTAATTTTCGGCGGCGAAGACATCACCAAACTTCCGCCAAACAAGCGCCAGCTAAACACCGTATTCCAGAAATACGCACTGTTTCCGCATATGAGCATCGCAGATAATATCGCATTTGGGCTAAAAATTAAGAATAAATCAAAAGCATATATTGATGACAAAATTAAGTACGCTTTAAAGCTTGTAAACCTAAACGGCTTTGAGCATCGCAGCATTGACTCTTTGAGCGGCGGTCAGCAGCAGCGTATCGCCATTGCGCGTGCGATTGTCAACGAGCCAAAGGTCCTGCTTCTCGATGAGCCGCTCGGTGCCCTAGATTTAAAACTGCGACAGGACATGCAGTATGAGCTGATCCGTCTGAAAAATGAGTTAGGCATCACTTTTATCTATGTTACCCACGATCAGGAAGAGGCATTGACGATGTCCGATACCATCGTTGTCATGAACCAGGGTTATATCCAGCAGATGGGTTCCCCGGAACAGATCTACAACGAGCCGGAAAACGCATTCGTTGCCGACTTCATCGGCGAGAGCAACATTGTGGACGGTCTGATGATCCACGACGAGCTGGTTGAAATCTTCGGTGCGAAATTTGCCTGCGTCGATAAGGGATTCGGAACAAACCAACCGGTAGACGTTGTCATCCGCCCGGAGGACATCGACCTCGTAAAACCGGAGGAAGGCACGCTGCAGGGCATTGTCACCCACCTGATTTTCAAGGGCGTCCACTATGAGATGGAAGTCACCACACCGGACGGCTATGAATGGCTGGTTCACAGCACGGATATGTTCCCGGTCGGCGAGAAGGTCGGCATCCATGTAGACCCGTTTGACATCCAGATCATGAACAAGCCGGCGTCAGAGGACGAGGAAGCTGTGGGCGTCAATGAATAGAAAGGAGTCGGACTTAGCATGAAATCAAACGTGAAACGGCTCTTCGCCGGTCCTTATATTCTCTGGATGATCGGTTTTACCATCATCCCGCTCCTGCTGATCGTATACTACGGTCTGACAACCAAAAGCGGGGCATTTACACTGGCAAATGTCTGTTCCATCACGACACCGGAGCATATGAAGGCGCTGCTCTTATCCCTGGGTCTGTCTCTGGCTGCGACCGCCATCTGCCTGCTTTTGTCCTATCCGCTGGCTTTGGTGCTGCGCCGCCGCGGCATTGGGGCAGGCAGCTTCATGGTATTCGTCTTCATCCTTCCGATGTGGATGAATTTCCTGCTCCGCACCCTCGCGTGGCAGACGCTCCTGGAGAAAAATGGCGTTATCAACGGCATTCTTTCCTTTCTCCATCTGCCAAATATTGCCATCATCAATACCCCGTGGGCGATCATTCTGGGTATGGTATACAACTTCCTGCCTTTCATGATTCTCCCGATTTATAATGTGCTGGCAAAGATCGACGACAATACCATCAACGCCGCCAAAGACCTGGGTGCAAACAATTTCCAGACACTCATTCACATCTGGATTCCGCTCAGCATCCCGGGCATCATCAGCGGCATTACCATGGTATTTGTCCCGGCGCTGACAACCTTCGTTATTTCCAGTCTCTTAGGCGGCAGCAAGATCCTGCTCATCGGAAATGTCATCGAGCAGGAGTTCACCAAGGGAAGCAACTGGCACTTAGGTTCCGGTCTCTCGCTGGTTCTGATGATTTTCATTTTACTGAGTATGGCGCTCATCGCCAAATACGATAAAGAAGGGGAGGGCAATGCGTTCTGATGAAACATAACCGCTTAAAACTGTTTTTCCAGGACTTTTACCTGGCGCTCATCCTGCTCTTTTTATACATCCCGATCGTGACCATGATCGTTTTGTCCTTTAACAACACAAAATCGAGAACCGTCTGGGGCGGTTTTACCACCCGCTGGTATACGCAGATGTTCCAGGATTCCGCCATCATGAATGCCTTAAACAATACGCTGCTCATCGCGTTTGCGTCGGCTCTGATCGCGACCGTCATCGGCACGATCGCCGCCATCGGCATCAACAGCATGAAACGGATTCCGCGCACCATCGTCATGGGAATCAACAACATCCCGATGCTGAACTCCGATATCGTAACCGGTATCTCCCTGATGCTGGCATTTATCGCGTTCGGTATCTCTCTCGGATTTAAAACCGTGCTGATCGCGCATATCACATTTAACATTCCATATGTGATATTAAGTGTCATGCCGAAACTCAAGCAGACGAACCGGTACACCTACGAAGCCGCTCTGGATCTCGGTGCCAGCCCACTATATGCCTTCTTCAAGGTCGTATTTCCAGACATCGTCCCAGGTATCCTCTCCGGCTTTTTGATGGCATTTACGATGTCCCTCGATGATTTTATCATTACGCACTTTACAAGAGGTGCCGGTATGGATACCTTATCCACCCTGATCTACAGCCAGGTGCGCCGAGGCATCCAGCCGACGATGTACGCCCTGTCCACGCTGATTTTCGTGGCAGTCCTGGTGCTCCTGGTAATCACCAACTTTGCCCCGGAGAAAAAATCCACCGGCAATGCGACTGTGATTGACACAGAGACCATCAAGCGCCGCAAACGCAACAACCAGATCAAGAACGGCGTTCTGGGACTTGCCTGCACGCTGATTCTGCTTGTCGTTGGTGTCAGCACCTACAGCCGCTACACCACAACTCATTCAAACGAACTGTACGTCTACAATGCAGGCGAATATATTGATCCAGACCTGATTGAGGAATTTGAACAGGAAACCGGAATCAAGGTTACCTACGACGTATTTGAGACACTGGAAGAAATGTATCCGGTCATCGAAGCCGGCGGCGTCAACTACGATGTAGTCTGCCCATCCGACTACATGATTCAGAAAATGAAGGAAAATGACCTGCTTGCCGAACTCAACTTTGACAATATTCCAAATGTCAAAAACATTGACCCGCAGTACATGGAAATGTCCAAGCAGTTCGACCCGGAAAACAAATATTCCGTGCCATACACCTGGGGAACCGTCGGTATTCTTTATAATACGAAGCTCATCGAAGAAAAAGGACTTCCAGTTCCGGCCAAATGGTCCGATCTCTGGAATCCGGCTTATAAAGGCGAGATCCTGATGCAGGACAGCGTCCGCGATGCCTTCATGGTAGCGCTCAAAAAAGACGGCTTCTCTGCCAACTCGACCGACGAAACCGAACTCCAGCAGGCAAAGCAGGATCTGATTGACCAGAAACCGCTCATACAGGCTTACGTCATCGATCAGGTGCGTGACAAGATGATCGGCGGCGAGGCAGCCATCGGCGTCATCTACTCCGGCGAGATCATGTACATCCAGGATGAGGTAGCCGCACAGAACCTCCCATTCTCTCTGGAATATGTGATCCCGGAAGAGGGAACCAACGTCTGGCTCGATTCCTGGGTAGTTCCGAAAAATGCGAAAAATAAGGAAAACGCAGAAAAATGGATCAATTTTCTCTGCCGCCCGGATGTCGCAGTCAAAAACTTTGAGTACATTACCTACGCGACGCCAAACAAGGCAGCCAAGGAAATGCTGGACAAAGAAATCCAGAACAACAAAGCCGTCTTCCCAGATGCGAAGCAGCTGAAAAACTGCGAGGTTTACCGGTATCTTGGGGATGAGGCGGACGAGCTTTATAATAGTTTGTGGAAAGAAGTTAAGTCGGATTAAGGGGCTTGCTGCTTCAAATCATAATTGTAAAAAAGAGTCAACAGAAGTGCATTCTGCTGGCTCTCTTTTTCTATCAAAGATATTATACTTCCAATGCCGCTTTTAAGTCTTCCATACTGGAATATCTCGGTGCATTTGGATCTTTTACAATCGTTCTTCCTTCTTCGATTGCTATCAGTAACGCATCCTTCTTTTCATTCTTCTCAATATTTACTTCATCCATACAAGCCACCTACATATATGTCTATTATATATTTTTTCATAAATAACATATACATTTATATTGATTTTTCAATTCTAAGCGCTATACTATCTCTAAAAAAGGAGGTCACTCATGAAAATTGCAGTCCCTTATGAAAACGGAGAAATCTGCTCCCACCTGGCTCAGGTGAAAGAATTTTTAATTTTTGATGTAGTTGACGATGAGATTATTTCCACCAAAACCGTGAAACAGACCTATGCAAACGATCCCGGCGCGCTGGTCGAGTTTCTGAAAAAAGAAAATACTGCCGTTCTCCTCTGCGACGCCCTTCCGATCCCGATGATGATCGCCCTGCGCGAAACCAGCATTCAGGTTCTCGGCGGCGCCAAAGGCGCTCCTAAAGACCGCATCGAAGACTTCTTAAACGGAATGCTTCACTTTGACCGGAGCGGAAATAACGGACCATCCTGCGGCGTCCACCTGCCGGACAACAATAAAAATGGCACTGACTCCGACGCCGAATGCGACGGAAATATCAGTGCCTGTGGGACTTGGTGCCACTAATTCCTGTTTCATCTGAGACGTTGATGACGCACGTGTGGGACAGAATCCACCTTATTTCCACTGGAGGTGATGCAGATGCCCCTCCGTATTCATCTTCTCAAACCCATTCTGCCGCAGCGCCTCATACAGAATGATCGCCACCGAGTTTGACAGATTCAGAGAACGCGTCTCACCCCACATCGGGATGCGGACGCAGCGCTCCGGGTCTTCGATCAGGAGTTCTTCCGGGATGCCGCGGCTTTCCGGTCCGAACATGATATAGCAGTCCGGATCGTAGTGAACGTCCGTATACACCTGCGTCGTCTTCGTGGTCGCCATATACGGGCGCGCGCCCGGATTCTTCTCCAGAAAATCTTTAAAATCGCTGTAAACTGTCACGTCCAGATGTGGCCAGTAATCAAGACCCGCTCTTTTTACCATTTTATCATTCAATTTAAAACCGAGAGGCTCGATCAGATGAAGCCGCGTGTTCGTTGCCACGCAGCTTCGTCCTATATTTCCTGTATTCATCGGCATCTCCGGTTCATAGAGTACAATATTTAACATTTCTTCTCTCCATCCAGCCGTGCCACAAACCGCTTGATGCGCTCGATCGCCTTCTGCAGATCCTCCAGCGAATACGCATAGGAAACACGCAGATAGCCCTCGCCGCAGTCTCCAAACGCGGTGCCCGGCACAAGCGCCAGCTTCTCTTCCTGTAACAGGCGGTTTGCGAATTCATCCGAGGTCATGCCAAACCGTTTGATGCACGGGAACATATAAAATGCTCCATACGGCTCGAAACAGTCCATGCCGAGCCCCCGGAACTCTCTCAAAAGATAGCGGCGGCGCTCATCGTAGGCTTTCTTCATGCGGGCAATGTCCTCATCGCCATTCCGCAGGGCGTCAACCGCTGCATACTGGCTGGTGGTCGGCGCACACATAATCGCAAACTGATGGATTTTCAGCATCTGTTTTAAGATAAGCGCTGGAGCCGCCGCATAGCCGAGACGCCACCCGGTCATCGCATATGCCTTGGAAAATCCGTTGATCAGCACCGTGCGGTCACGCATCCCGGAAATCTCCGCGATGGAAACGTGCTTGCCGCTGTAGGTCAGCTCGGAATAAATTTCATCACTCAGCACAAACAGATCCTTCTCCTCAATCACCTTCGCGATCGCCTCCAGATCGGTGCGGTTCATGATCGCGCCCGTTGGATTGTTCGGGAATGGAAGAATCAGCACCTTTGTTTTCGGTGTGATTTTCTCCAGCAGCTTCTCCGGCGTCAGACGAAACTCATCCTTCTCCTCCAGCTCGATAATGACCGGCGTACCGCCCGCCAGCACCGTACACGGCACATAGGAAACGTAACTCGGCTGCGGAATCAGAACCTCATCGCCCGGATTTAGCATCGCACGCAGGGCGATATCAATCGCCTCGCTGCCGCCGACCGTTACCATCACTTCTGTATTCGGATCATACTCAAGGCGCTGACGACGTTTCAGATAATGGCTGATCTCCTGGCGCAGTTCCTTTAAACCAGAGTTCGACGTATAGAAGGTACGTCCTTTTTCCAGCGAATAAATGCCCTCCTCGCGGATATGCCACGGTGTATCAAAATCCGGTTCGCCCACGCCCAGGGAGATCGCGCCCTTCATCTCGCTGACAACGTCAAAAAACTTCCGGATTCCGGACGGCGGAATATTTACAATCGTATCTGATAATGGGTTTCTCACGGAACAATCAACATCCTTTCATCCTGAGGACCGTCGCAGAGAACGGTACCATGGTCTTTGTATTTTTTAAGAATAAAATGGGTCGCGGTACTCAGCACAGAATCGATCGTGGAAAGCTTTTCTGCCACGAACTGTGCAACTGCACGCATGGTTTTCGCCTCGATCATAACGGTAAAATCATAGCCGCCGGACATCAGGTATACCGAAGTCACCTCGCTGTACTGATAGATTCTCTCGGCAATCTTGTCAAAGCCCATCTCGCGCTGCGGCGTTACCTTTACTTCGATCAGTGCAATGACCTTCTCCTCATCTGTATTATCCCAGTTAATCAGGGTATGGTAACCGCAGATGATATGTTCATTTTCCATTTCGGCGATCTCCGCCGCGACCGCAGCTTCATTCTCCCCGAGTAAATCCGCCAGCTCTTTGACGCTGATGCGGCTGTTTTTTTCAATGACCGCTAAAATTCTCTCTCTCACTTTACTACCTCCTGTTAATGGGATTTTGGTAAGTCTTTCATTTTATCTATCTCATCCGGTTTTGGCCGGTCAAGAAAGCTATGTACTTCGCCGCTGTAAATCTCACGTCCGATCGCGGTGCGCGTCCGACCGATGAGCGCCGCCGGAATGCCCTCTCTCTCCAGATTCTTTAGCAGTTTCGGACCGCTCGGCGCTGTCAGCAAAATGCAGCCCTGCGACTGTAAACGGTATGGATTGAGGTCAAATACCTCGCAGACCTCCACCGTCTCCTGGCGGATCGGAAGTTTCCTAAGATCCATCTCAAATCCGAGTCCGAATCCATCAAAAAAATGCCACAGCGCTGCCATGACGCCGCCCCCGCCCGCTGGATACCACGCAGATGCGCCGAGACAGGTCAGCACTTTCCGCTCTTTATGTGCAGCAAATGCCTCCAGAAGCGGAGACGGATTCCATTTCTCATAGAGATTCTGGCATTCTCTCACATACCGTGCAGAAAATCGGTTCAAAAGCGCCGCCTCGCCGCTTTTTGCCGCCATCGAGGTACCAAGAAGCGCGGTGTAACCGACCGCCAGAAGATCCTGCTCGGCTTTCATCTCCCCGTATGCCTCGAAAATTTCATCTTTTATGTTCATTCTGATTCCTTTCCCAGCTTCACATTCAAGTACAGTAATTTTCTGCGTTTACCACGCCATGTTACCACAAATCTCTGCTCTCATACCATCACTATATATGATCCGATATAAGCTATCACTCCATCGGCGGCGCTGCTTCCTGCGCCGGACCGGCTGGTCCCTGCGGCTGTGCCGGAGTCGGCTCCTGTGCTGCCGGTGATTCCGTCGGTGCCGGAACCGGATTTTCCGGCTGTGGTGTCTCAGGCTGCGGTCCAGCCGGAACCGCCGGTGCCGCAGCTGCAACGGCCGGACCTACACGGTAGATTGCCTTCGATGCCATATAGGTATCCGTCTGCAGCAAGGTTTTCTCCGTCTCCACGCCGTCCACGTAGACGTATTTCCAGAGCCGTGACTGCAGCCCATAGTGCGCCGACTGTTCCTTCACCCTCGCACCCGGCTTCAAAGATGCGTCCACCTTTGTGATCGGCTCGCCCGGATCCTTCTTCGACAGTGTCTCCGAAACGTATTTGATCGTCCGGTTTGCCGGCCGTGTCTCTTTTCCATATATCGTAAATGAAATAGTTCCGCCGTTCACTGCCCCTTCCATATAGATCGGGGTATCGTATGGATTTTTAAATTTCAGGTCCTTATAAGTACCCGCGATCGCCGAATCCTGCGATGCCGGAACGTAAGTAACAATCATCGAATGATTCTGGCGCTGGGTGATATCCATCTCCGCCAGAAGCGCTGCATTGTAGAGCGTCGTGCAGATCTGGCAGGCGCCACCGCCGACCGTATCGACTACCTGACCGTTCGCATAGGAACCTGCCGATGCATAGCCATTTTCCACCGTAAATGGGGTCAGCCATGTATAAGCCGAAAATTCTTCTCCCGGCATCAGAACCGTGCCGTTGATCTTCGCCGCACCGTTCCGCAGATTCTTGGAACGCGACACATTTCCCGGGTTGAATCCGGTACTGAATGTTCCAAGTGCATCCTGAATCGTAGATAATGCCTCTGTCGTGCGGGTCGGCTCTGCATTTTTGACTGTTGCATCCACCGAAACCGGTTCCGAAAGACCGCCCGCGAGCGCCTCATTCAGTGCTTTTGTCGTCGCATCTATGTCCACTTCCTGTCCCGCCGAAGACTGGCTGACCTGAAAGACTCCATTTTCATGCGTGATCACGGCGTCCTGCGGCGCTGTCGTAAATTCCGCGCACCGGGTCTGCACAAACTCGGCAACCTTCGCTTCATCGACCGCTGTCTCAATCTGCAGATCCACACCGGACTGCTCTAATTCCTTCTGATTCAGATACCGGCGCAGAAGATTTCCGCCGGAGAGTTTCTCCACTTCCTCATCAATCTCGTTCTGGTTGACCCAGGAAAATCCCAGCTCCGCCGCCTTCGTCTGAACCTCATGACCTTCTACCCGGATCGAAATGGTCTGATTTTCCATCTCCCCGATGGATTTTTCAATCGTCTGATCCGCCTCTTCCCGCGTCATCCCGGAAAGATCAAACCCACCGACCTGAAAACCCGTGGGAATCGTCCCCGCTGACGCGGTGCCCGTACCGGCTATAAGCAGTCCCATCACTGCCGCACCGCATACGCCTGCCATCCAATTTCTTTTTTTCATCATCTACCGAACCTTTACATCATAAGACCTGCCAAAATGGTTCCCGCTACCATCGCTACTACTACGATTATAATAACAACCGCTGATACGATCTGGCGTGTTTTCTGATTTGAAAATTTAAACATATCTCTCACCTCTTCTGCATTCTGCCATGCTGCGCGATAATCTGATCCGTAAGTCTCGAAATCTCATTTTTCGAAAGCGAATCAATCTGCGCAGATAAATTTATTCTATGATATTTTAGTAATTCCCGCAAGACTTCTTTTTGCTTTTTTGACGCGGGCTGTTCGCGTTTTACCTTGTAAATCAAAGGCTGCGGTGCAAACACCTCCGGCACTTCCAGAAAATACCTGTTTTTAAGCTCCTGATACAGATGGTGCGCCGCCAGCGCATCCGAAAGCGCCCGATGGCTCTCGCCCGGATCCACCGCAAAATACCGACACGCGGCTGCCAGATTCTTTTTTTCCTCCTCTGGCATAAAATGGCGGCAGATTTTCAAGGTATCAAGCCCCGCATGCTCAAATGTATACTTCCGGTTGACCGCCGCCCGCTTGAGAAAGCTGAAATCAAAGATAACATGATGCCCCAGAAGCGGCAGCTCCCCGCAGAATGCCAGAAGTTCCGGCAAAACTGTATCCAGCACCGGCGCATCCTTCAAATCATCGTCACAGATTCCCGTCAGCTCCCGGATGCGCGCATCCAGTTCCCGCTCCGGGTTGACAAACGTCGAATACGTCTGCACCACGGTTCCATCTTCCACCCGCGCCGCGCCAATCTCGATGATCCGCTCGGTTTTGGGATTTAACCCTGTTGTCTCCAGGTCAATCGCTATATAAGAATTGTCTGTTTTTTCCATTTTATTTATCCATCGTAACTGTTCAGTACCTTCACAGTCACGCGCAAAAATCCATTAAAAATTGCCTACGGCAATGGGATTTTTGCCTGCTGGCCCATGTTTTCGTACGGTCAGCGCAGTAAATGCACAGACCTACTGAACAGTTTACTATCCATCTAATTTAAAATATGGCTGTCTTACATTTCTTCCCATTCTCAGGTGTTCAGACTGCCGCCATACGCAATTTCTTTTTCCCGGCTTTCTCTGGAAAATCCCATTCCTCACTGTATCTCATCCTGAGAAATGGAAAATGCCGCCGCATTGCCAAACAGAACGTCCCGGTTTTTGTAATCAAACAGCACAAACCTCCCGTCTTCCATCCGCTCTAAATGCGCCATTTTCGCCATCTGCCTGGAATCGTATGCCTCGTAGCCCTTCAAATAACGGCGTTCCTTCGCCTCGCGCATGAAAAACTGCTTCGTCTCGTTCTTCCACTCCGACGGATCCGGGGCAAAAGATGGACGGCTCTTGACGTTTTCACGGAGGTAGAGGTCATAAATGAGAAGATCCTGATAGGAAATTTCTTTGTTCCCCCATTTCTGAATAAACAGATACAAAATCTCATACCGTGCCAGCCGGTTATGGCTCACTCCATTCAGTCCCTCTTCCTCATAAAATGCCGCCAGGCAGTCATACAAATCAAACGCATCGCCCCATTCCTGCGACAGGCATTTCATCGTGCGGCGGAACTGCCCGCTGTTGTAATAGACCTCGACCATCTCTTCCACACCCTTGAGACGGATCACCTCTTCATAGGAAAGCCAGTTGGTTCTAAGCACCTCATACGGCGGCTTGCTCTGGCTGAGCAGACCGTATTTCTGCTTCATTTCTTCCATATAGGAACCCTTCAGCACCTTCAGAAAGCCAAGCTGAAGCTGTTCCGGCTCCATTTTGTATACATCGTTGAAGGAACGATGAAAGCTCTCGATATCCTCATACGGAAGCCCCGCAATCAGGTCGAGATGCTGATGGATGTTGCCAAAGGTGTTGACCTGCGCCACACGGCGCGCCACCTTGTCCAGATCCATCGTCCTCCGGATCTCCTTCACAACCACCAGGTTCGTCGTCTGCACACCGATTTCCAACTGAATCAGCCCCGGACGCATCTGTTTCATCAGCGCCAGCTCGTCATCATCCAGAAGATCCGATGAAATTTCAAAATGGAAGTTGGTAATTCCATTATCATGTTCCAGCAAATACTGCCAGATTGCCATCGAATGGCTCTTTTTGCAGTTAAACGTCCGGTCTACGAACTTCACCTGCGGCACCTTCCGGTCAAGGAAAAACTGCAGCTCCCTTGTTACCAGCGAAAGGCTGCGGAACCGCACTTTTTTGTCAATCGAAGACAGACAGTAACTACAGGAAAATGGACATCCACGGCTGCTCTCATAGTAGATAATGCGGTGTTCCAGCCCGCTTAAATCTCCGTAGGAAAACGGAATGTCGTCCAGATTCATGAGCGGTGCCGGGCGATGAACCTCGACGGTGTCGTCCGAACAGCGTAGGACAATGCCGGGGATCTCTGAAAAACAAACTTCCGTCCCGCGCTCACACGCCTCCACCAGCCGCGTAAATGTCTCCTCGCCTTCGCCCTGCATGATCAGCTCGACCTCCGGCAGCTCATCCATCAGGTGAACCGCGTCATAGGAAGCCTCCGGACCTCCCAGCCAGATGCGGACTTGCGGAAGAACCTTCTTCAAATCGTGGATCAGTTCCTTCACGTAAACGATATTCCAGATATAACAGGAAAATCCCACCACATCCGGTTTTCTCCGGTAAATATCCTGCAAAATCTGATCCATCTGGTGGTTGATAGTGTACTCGCCGAGATCGATCTGGATTTCCGACACGGTTTTCGTTCGATTCGCGCCTTCTGCTGCCTCCGAAACCATTTCCATTCCAACAGCCGCACCCTGCTCATCCTTCTGTCCCAGCCCCAGCCGCTCCATCGCATACCGTCTCAGGCTGTAAATCCCCAGATTTGAATGTATATATTTGGCATTAATCGCCGCCAATAAGTACCGCATCGTCTCACACCTTCAAAATATGATAGCCAGCCGCCTTATTGAGCCGGTTCATAATCGCCCGTCCTAAATTGTCTTCCGAAAATCCCTCCGAAAAGATATATTCCGCGCCGCGATCGTCGAAATCGCGCAGAACCGCATACAGGTTGTGTGCAACAGTCTCCTGACGCGCCCGCGCACCGATGCTTTCCAGCATCCCCGCCGGGTAACGGTCTTTCGTCTCGTCCGTGCAGATAATTCCAACCTTGCGCCCTTCTGCCAGCTTTTCGCCTGCCAGGCGGTTGATCGTCTCCACAACTGCCTCCGTCTCGCCCTCGACCAGTGTCAGATCGGCTTTCGGTGCATAATGGCGGTATTTCATTCCCGGTGCTTTCGGGCGCACATCCGCGCTGACCGGTCCTAAAATCGCCGGATCAATGCCGACTTCCCCGACCGTTTCACGCAGCATCTCCACGGTGATCGCACCCGGTCTTAAAACCATCGGCATTTCCTCCGTAACATCCACGATCGTCGATTCCAGACCAATTCCAACCGGACCGCCGTCGATGATCGCATCGATCTTTCCGTCCATATCCTGAAGCACGTGATCCGCGCGCGTCGGGCTTGGGCGTCCCGATGTATTTGCACTCGGAGCCGCGATCGGCACGCCTGACAGACGGATTAACTCTGCCGCGATCGGATCAGACGGCATCCGGATTGCCACCGTGTCAAGCCCGCCGGTCGTTCCATACGGCACGATCGCGCTCTTAGGAAATACCATCGTCATCGGTCCCGGCCAGTATGCCTTTGCAAGCTTTTTGCCATTTTCCGGCATATTCGATACCAGCGGCGCGATCTCCTCCAGACAGGACACATGCGCGATCAGCGGGTTGTCAGACGGGCGTCCCTTCGCCGCATAAATCTTCTTCGCTGCTGCCTCGTCCAGCGCATTCGCGCCCAGGCCGTACACAGTTTCCGTCGGAAATGCCACCAGACCGCCCGCGCGGATGATCTTTGCCGCCTTCTCAAGCACCTCCCGGTCATGCGCCGTAAAGTCCTTTGGATTTTCTATCTTCCACATCTGGGTGTGAAGTTCTTTTTTCGTTTCGTTTTGCATATTGACTCTTCTTTCTACTATCTCACAATGAATAAATCTATCTTCCGTACTAAGCTCGAAAACACCTCGCTAAGTACTCCTAGTATGCGCGGCATGACTCGTACTAAGCTCGAAAATACCTCGCTAAGTACTCCTAGTATACACAAGATTCCTCGCCAGTTCAAGGTTTCAGCGCCCATTCAGATACTCCATGATCCCCATATGCAGCGTATACGCCACGCGGTCCTGATATTCTTCTGTTTTCAGCAGTGCCGCCTCTTTCCAGTTAGACAAAAATCCGCACTCGACGATGACAATCGGGCATTTGACGTGGAGCAGGAGGTAATAGCTGTCATTCGGTTTGGCTTTTCTGCGGTTCTGGTCTCCCAGCGCATAGTCGAAGCGCTTCTGCAGTATTTCCGCCAGCCGTTTCCCCTTCTCTGACTTCCGGTAATAAAATACCTGCGCACCGGATACATCCTCCTGGTGGTAGCTGTTCTGGTGGATGCTGACGA
The DNA here is from genome assembly GCF_003461685.1 of Clostridium sp. AF12-41. Lineage (NCBI taxonomy): Bacteria > Bacillati > Bacillota > Clostridia > Eubacteriales > Clostridiaceae > Clostridium > Clostridium sp. AF12-41. The sequence goes on from NZ_QTXO01000007.1 coordinate 96,987, forward strand.
CCAGATCCGCGCCGGATTCCTCGACGCGGGCGCAGCGGTTTTTCATGTCGGACATTTTCCGGCTTCCGGCTGACGTATCGTAAAGTCCCCGGTCATCCTCCCGGCTCATCACGACCTCCACATCCGACTGCTCCAGATACCATTTCAGGCGCTTCGCGATTGCCAGATTGATGTCCTTTTCCAGGCTTCCGTCCACGCTCACCTTTCCCGGATCAAAATCCCCATGTCCGGCGTCCAAGAAAACAACCGGCTTTTGCTTTCCAAGCACAGCGTCCGCCCCCGCTGATGCCAGCCCCGCATACCGTGCCGCCAGAAAGACGCCGCAAAATAAAAGAAGGCAGACTGCCAATTCCACTGACAGCCGCCTTCGCATTTGTTTTAGAAACGGGTGTGTTTCAAACCATTCGTTCAAGTGCACCGCTCCTGATGCATTCTTATGATATCTATATTCGCCTTGTTCGCGGCATATCCCGCTATTTTCTAATTCTAATCCCGGCTCCTACTGCTGTGCCTCCGCTACATCCTTAAACCCAAGTCCAAAAATGCCCGAGGTTTCCTTCACAATCACAAACGCATTCTCATCCGTCTCCGCAATAATGCGTTTTAAACGATTGAACTCCGTTTTGCGGACGGTACATAAAACCACCGTCGTGTCCTCGCCGCTGTAGCCGCCCTTGCCCGGAAGCAGCGTTACCGTACGGTCAATTTCCTTAATGACACGTTCTGCGATTTTCTGCGGGTATTTCGTCACGATCGACGCCTCGCTTCCGGCATCATTTCCGTAGATGATCATGTCGATGACCTTCGTCTGCGCGTACAGGGAAATCAGTCCGAACAGTGCCGCATCAACATTTCCAAAGACGAAGATCGAGGTGGAGAGGATGATTCCATCGATCATCATCAGGGCGCGCCCGATCGAGACATGCGGATATTTCTTCTGGAGCAGGTAGCCGACCACATCGCTGCCGCCCGTCGTCGAACCGGACAGAAAGATGAACGCCATGCCGACGCCGACCAGAATGCCGCCGTAGAGACTTCCCATAAGCTGGTCGCCCATATAAACCGGAAAGACCGGGGCGATCACGTAGTCAAGCACCACCGAACAGATTCCGCACGCAAACGCCGTCCGCAGCGCAAAGGCACGGCTCAAATGAAACCACGCCAATATTAAAAGCGGCACATTGACCATCAGTGTCAGCCGTCCGACCGGCAGGTTCGTCACATGGTTTAACATCAGTGCCACGCCGACCGCACCGCCCGGCGCAATATTCGCCGTCTCAATAAAGCTGTGCGTGCCGATACTGTAGATAAATGCGCCCAGAATCAGATATAAAAAATCTTTTACAGAATATTTTCCAATGTATTTCTCCATTTCTGCATTTCCTCCTGTTATTCTGTCTGAGCGTTCCATCCTTTCCGGGCTGATTCTGCTGGTTCTGCTTCCCGCATCGTCCTCAATTTTCCGTATCTATCCTCCATCGCTCAGATTTCTTTTTCCTGTTTTTCCTTCGCCTTTTCGCCCCGCAGCTGGCTCGCCTTTCTCTGCAGCGTCTGCCTCGGCACATCCAGAATCCGCGCTGCCTCAGATATATTTCCGTGCGCCGCCTCCAATGCCTGCCAAATCAGTTTTTCCTCATAGGCAGCCACCGCCTCACGAAGCGACGAGCAGAGTTTTGGAACTTCTTCCAAGCTTTCCGGCGTCTTTTTCCTGTCCGCCTGCTTTTCCAGCAGAAGCTTTCCCTTGATGTCTTTATACTGGAGCAGGGAGCTCGCCTCGTCCACCATGCTCATGCCGTAAACGATCACGTGTTCCAGCTCCCGGACATTGCCCGGCCAGTCATATTCTTCCAATTTTTTTAGCAGATCCTTTGACACATACTGAACCTGCTTGTGGAACGTGCCATTGTGTTTGTTTACATAAAACTTGACAAAATGTCCAATATCCGCCTTCCGTTCCCGCAGCGGCGGAATCCGGATCGACATCATGCTCAGACGATAATAAATATCGCGCCGAAGCTGTCCTTTCTCGATCGCCTCAAGCGGTTCCACATTGGTCGCCGCAATGATCTTCACATTCGTGCGTTTCGTCTCACTGCCGCCCAGGCTGCGGAAACTACCGTCCTGCAGAACCCGCAGAAGCTTTGACTGCAAAAACAGAGGCATCGAATTGATCTCGTCGAGAAACAGTGTTCCGCCGTCCGCCAGCTCAAAGAGTCCCTTATTTTCCATTGCCCCGGTAAACGCGCCCTTGGACGTTCCAAATAAGATACTTTCGAGCAAGGTATCCGGCAACGCCGCACAGTTCTGCGCGATAAACGGTTTATCCCTCCGTTCACTGGCATTGTGGATCGACTGTGCAAACACCTCTTTTCCGGTTCCCGTTTCCCCATAGATCATAACCGGCAGATCGCACGCCGCCACCACCGGTATATAGTCTCTGGCATTTTTCATTTTTTCATCCACTGCGATGATATCTTCCATCGTAAAAGATGCGCCGCTGTGTTTTTTCAGCTTTCCAGCGCCGCCGACCGGGATCTGTTCCGAAGTCAGTTCCACACTCTCCGGCTCTTCCTCGCCGTCTGTCATCTCCTCCATCGACAGATCGATCGCGCCCACCACGGCGCGCCCGCTCTTGATCGGAATCGAAAGAGAGCTGATATGGATGCCCTCCTGCCCCTTGGTCTGAAGCAGTTGATTTTCCACGTAAACCGGCAGTCCGACCTCCATCGCCCGGATCATGCTGCTGTTCTTAGCGTTCAGGTTTTCAAATACATCGAAAAAATTTTGTCCCACCAGCGCCTGGTAAGCTTCTCTCTCTTTCCGGTTTGAAAATTTACTATTTAACTTTGCTGAAAACAGAATCTCGCCATCCAGGTTGATGATCGTGATTCCGTCAATATATCCTTTTCCATGAAATAACTGTCTTAAAAACTCCATGCATTTCTCCCCTGTCTGAAACACCGCTGACCGGAATCACGCGCCAAGTCTCACGGACGTTCGACTTGAATCTGCGTTCATCCGGCCTGACAACGGTGTTATGTTTACACCTGTTCCAAGTGTATCAGAGGAAACAGGCAAAGACAAGTTTATCCGATCTCCTCCACACCTGGGCGATCCAGCGGAAGTTTCAGCCACCACCATTTAAATACGATATTTGCGATGATGCATGCTGCCATGATTACCAAATAGATGCCGATAAACTTCCAATGGCTGCCATTTAAGAGCATCATCGGTCCCATCGACCACGCAAACATCTCTGCCGGAGTTGTAAACGGCGCTGCAAATGCAGTATCGTTCAGCGTCTTGGAGCGGTTTTCCGGATCAACGATTCGAAGAAGGATGAAGCCGATCGCAAAAACGCCCGTTGAATAGCCAAATACGAAGATCGCGCGCTCAAACCAGCTGCCGCGGTTCATCGCCGGACCAAAGAACATCAGAGTTGCCACTACGATTACAATACCGCAGAGCAGAAGAAGTGCCAGCGGAGCTGCATATTTAACGATAACTGCCAGTTTGATGGAAGCGATTCCGAAAAACACCAGATAATCCGTCGCAGTACCGGAGATACGTCCCACTACATTTTCATCAATATAATCACCGACGCCGACTTTTCGGAAAACGAGGAACATCACGATCGCGGTCAAAAATGCCATCAGGTAATTCGGCAGATCCAGACCGATCGCTGCATAGATTCCCTTGCTGAGTCCCACACCGATACCGGATGCGATCAGCATCACTGCCAGATGCCATGCCAGCGGATCCAGGACGTTGGATGAAATAGTTTCCTCGCCCATCGACTTGCGCTCATTTTTGGGCACCAGACCACAGCGCAGATCATCGGAGATCTGATTGAAGCCTTTCATATATTTGGTCCAGCCCTTTTTCGTTCCCAGCTTGATGAAGAACAGACCGCCAAAGATACCCGATAAAATACCAACAGTTGCACAGGTCATCGCGATATCCATTGCATCCAGATCACCCAGTCTCTCAAACGCGGTACCAACAGCCGCTGCCGTTCCGTGTCCGCCGGAGAAACCAGCTGCCAGCAGCAGACCGAAGCCATAGTTAATGTTCGGGAATAATTTCGAAATTACTAAAATACTAAACAACGGTGCCAGTGAGAACTGAATCGCCTGTGCCAGCACTTTATAGGAAAAATAAGAACCAATCCGGTCAATTTCCGCTTTAAAATCTTTCTTATTGAAAGAAAATCCATTAATTCCGACACCTGCGAAAATCAGGATAATCAGAACACTTGCATAAGAACCAATATTTTCAGAAAACGGCAGGATTCCCAGTCCCTGCGCCCCGAGTGCCAGCGCGATAAATCCGGCAATCATGCTTGGCGGAATGAAAAATTTCTGTACCAACGGCACTTTTGCACGTAAAAGCTGACCAACCGCGATAAAAAACGATGCGATCGCAAAGTCCACTAAAATGTCTGTAACACTCACAGATACCCCTCCTATTCTTCTGTATCAAATGCGCCTCCAGCTATTTCCCATCCGGAAGCGCTTCTATTCTCCCCTCAAATGGCAGAGCGCTTTTCATCCGTATCCCCATACGTTTCACGAAAAGCGTTCTGCCGGTATCCTTTATCTGAAAAATCACTTCTCTAATTTGATAAAGTTATCCGAATGGCTCTTGGTTGCCGACGGAGCCAGATCCAGTTTCTGATCTGCGATCTCTAAGATGTCTTCCGGACGAACCCACGGTCTGCCCTGGATAGCACTTGTCTCCTCATGGGTTAAGTATCCCTTGTAGGCAGTTAAGCTGCGGCGCAGGAAACCATCCTTTGCACACGCCTGCGCCACACCATTGTTGATGATGCTTCTGAAGTGCGGCAGTACGGATGCTGCGTATGCGATCGAGGTAGACTGGGAAATTGCACCCGGAATGTTGCTTACGCAATAATGTACGACACCTTCTTCGATGTAGCGCGGATTTTCATGGGTGGTCTCATGGAATGTCTCGATTGCACCATAATCGTTGCTAATATCTACGATAACGGAACCTTTCTCCATCGAGCGGACCATCTCGCGGTCGATCATGTATTCTTTGGCATCCTTCGGCCATCTAACACAATTATACACGACATCGATCTCCGGTAAAATCTTTTTCAGATTATAACGGTTGGAAATCTGGGTATTGACTTCCTCATTGAACTGTTTTCCGATATCACGCAGGGTTCCGATATTAATATCCATAACCGTTACCCACGCGCCCAGCGCATGAAGAACAGAGATTGCTGCGCGTCCTACCACGCCGCCTCCAATGACCAGCGCCTTAACGCCCGGAGCACCGCCGAGACCGTTGACGAATTTGCCCTTGCCGCCGTTGATGGAGAGCAGGGATTCCAGACCAAAAAGTGCGCCCGCCTTACCAGCTGCCTCGCAGTTCGGTGAACCGTAACGGTGGGAATCTTCTGCGGTAAATGCAATACACTTGCTGTCGAGAAGTGCCTGTACCTCCTCCGGATGTGCTGCCGGATGGATGCAGGTAAATACGATCTGGTTTTCACGGAGCAGCTTGTACTCGCACGGTTCAAACTCTTTTACCTTTGCGACGAAATCGCAGGTTGCATAAATTTCTTCCTTTGTATCAACCAGCTTCGCGCCCTCTTTCACATATGCCTCATCCGGGAATCCAGAACCTTCGCCCGCGCCCTTCTGAACGTAAACCTCATTGCCGTCACCTACCAGCATGCTTACCTCTGCCGGGGTTGCGATGACACGGTACTCGCCTACTTTGATGTCTTTCAATACGCCAACTTTCATAATGTGTTCCCTCCATGTAATATATTTTTCTTTTTGCTTGATACTTTTGCTTGATACTCATATATACAGCAAGTTCCGTGCCAACTTTTACGTTTTTCGATTTTATTTAATATTTTTCTTTTTTATTTTCCAAAAAATTCGAGGTTTTCCTTGTAAATACAAGGTTTTTGTCGAATTAAAATTTTTATTTATTTTTTTGATAACCTTCCAGGAATGACTCGTTCTTGTCTCATTTTTTTCATAATGTAAAAAAATGACTCATTTATGAGCTTTTATGTGCTCATAAATGAGTCATTCAAATTTTATTTTTAAGTCATATGCCGATTTTTGAGTCTTTCATTTCTAGGGTGCTCATTTTGGTTTCTGCGCTTTCGCTGATAAACTTTTTATTTTTTTCACCCAGTTTGAGTCCTACTGCCCAACTTCCGCCGCTGCCAGCTTTCGCGACTCCGTCAGCGTCTTTCCCTCGCGCAGATGAACCGCCACGCGCTCCTCGCGCTTCGCGATCCGGGAGGCAGATTCATAGACTTCCGCGATCTTTCCGGACGGAACCACAACTACGCCGGTCCGGTCCATCACGACCATGTCGCCCGGAAAAATCAGGACGCCGCAGAGTGTCACCGGCACATCCACGCCGACCGTCTCGATATCGTAAGCACTCTTGTTCGGTGCAGTTCCGGCGCTGTATGCCGGAAAACCAAATGCCGCGATGTCATCGGTATCGCGCAGGCAGCCGTCGGTCAGCTCGCCCTGCACGCCGCGAAGCTGTGCCCGGAGTGCCAGCAGGTCACCGCCCGTCGATACATCCATAATACCGCCCATGGAAATCACCAGCAGGTCGCCCGGTTCCGTTTTGTCATCAATCACTTTTCCGTGCTTTGCCAGGTTCACGCCGTCCCACGGCGTACTCCGGCGCTTCTGCAAAATCGTGCGGGCAAATCCGGCTGCACGCTTCTGGGAGGGATCGATCGGATGAAGTCCCAGCACACTGCCGCGTTTTAAACCAAGTCCGTCCATGGCATCTGCCACATTTCCGGTCGGGAGGGCGCTATAGCGCTCCACCCACATCATTCTCTCTTCTGCTGTCATATTTTCCTCTTCCTATTCTCAAACCATATCTTTACAGGCTTCTGCCCGGCTCTTCCATCTATCCGATATGATGCTTTTTTTCCACTATACAAACAGATGATAGATTCCCAAAAAAGAAAATACCGCTACTACTGCCAGTGCCAGGAAGGAAACGGCAAACAGCTCTACAAACATGCGGTTCTGTGGGAAACGTTCTTCCGCATTCTCCTGCTGAGAAACACCTGCCATGATGAGTGCGCCGGTTGTGGAAATCGGAGTAAATCCTACGATCGTTCCACCGATTACAATCACCGATACCAGTTCGATGGCATCTGCTCCCAGCGTTGAAGCCAGTCCGCCTGCTGTCGGAATCAAAGTCGGGAATACAACTCCAAGACCGGAACTGAAAAAGGACATAAACCCAGAAGTAATACCCATGATCATCGCAGCAGTCCGTTTGCTCATAACATGCTCCAGAGCCGCTACCATGATATCGATACCGCCGGACAGGGAGATAACATTCATTAAAATGCCAACGCCCAAAACCATAATAATCACATTCCACGGCACCATCTGAACTGCTTTCTTCTCATCACCGCAGCCAAAGATAATTAACAGCGACCCCATTAAAAATCCCATCAGACCGACATTCCAGGAGAAGAACAGAACGCCGACTGCCAGACCAGCCAGTGCTGCCAGGGAAAGGAGCTGTTTTCCGGTAAATTTCGGAAGCTCTGCTTCTTTTCCGACTGCCTTTATATCCACTTTCCAGCCTTTATAGTAAATGTAGACAAGTACCATGGTTGCCAACGCCGTCAGAATCAGGCAGAACATGATCGGAACGGTGTCTGCCTCCAGTCCCTGTGCTGCCATCAGTTCACGGACAACGGCTGCCTCCGGGGTCAGCGGACTCATACGTCCGGACATAACGCCCAGGTCACCGATGATCGCCGTCATAATCGGGTTGATGCCTGCGGATGCCGCAACCGGGATTGCGATAACCGGGATGATTGCCAGGCTCGGGATTGCGCCCGGTCCTACGGCACTGATGATAAATCCTAAAATATAGATAACAAACGGAATCAGACGTTTCTGTTTGCCAACCAGCGCTACCATCTTGCGTGCTAAAAGTTCCAGGGTTCCGTTTCCGTTAATAATCGCAAACAGATAAGTAATACCGACCATCTGGATGCACAGGGATGCACTGAATCCCTTGATGATATCGGACGCCTTGATGCCGAATACCAGCGCCAGCACGGCAGCGATACCGGTACAGAGAATACCGACGTTACAGTTTTTCACAAATCCAATCACAATGGCTGCCAGAAGGCAGATTAAAGAAATAAGACCTAAGTTCATAGCAACCTCCTATCGAAATGTAATGCAGACCGGACTCTCGGTGTGGATGATCCGTCCCGTGTATTCCATGCGGCCTGTTTCCTCGCAGAGACGCATCTCTACGATGGTATCGCTGTCCTCATTTGCCGCATAAAACAGGCTGTAATCGCGGTTGAAGGAGATAAAACGTGGTGTCAGACCCAGAGTCGGGTAATAGCCCAATTCCTTCATATATCCAGTGTTCTGGTCGATGCGGTAGAGCACGATAGACTCATGGATGCGGTTGGAACCGATGAGAATCTCGCCATTTTTGCTGAGCAAGGATGCACTCGCCTGTCCCTCGCCCGTATAGGTATCTGGCAGAGTCGGAAGTACCTGCAGCGCCTTTAATTTACCGTTTTTTTCATCAAATGAAAGGTAGGTCATCGAATTTCCTTTTTCATTGATTAAGTAAACAAAGCGGTTGTTCGGGTGAATCGATACGTGACGCGGCTCATCGTACTCGCGTCCGCGGTAGCAGTCAGTCTGTGTCAGGCTGCCGTCCACCGGATTGAAATGGAATACGACGATCTGGCCGTAGCCCTGCAGTCTCGCCTGGCATACAACAAAAAGGTATTCTTTCTTCTGATCCCAAATACACTGGTGTGCAAAGGAGATAGCGCCTTCTTTCTTCCCTGCCATGTGCGCAGTGTGGACAATCTCTCCCAGACTTCCGTCCGCATTGCGGCGGATGACATAGACAGCGCCGCCCTGCAGAGCTGCCACTACCATGTACTGGTTGGTGCGGTCCGGTGTGATGAAGACCGGATTCTTGCCGCCGATCTCGATGGTGTTTAAGGCAGATAAGGTTCCGTCTGCCTCGATCTTATAGCTGCTGACCTGCGTATTATCGCCGTGTACGGAGTAGAGATATTTCTCCTCCAGATCCATCGCCTGATAGGACGGATTCGGCAGCGTCTCTAAGCACTGAATCTCTTTCCATTCGCCGGTTGCCTCCGAAATTTCGTAAACCTTTAAACCCTTGCCGCGTGCATTTCTCTCGCGGGTGGTACGGCATCCTACGTATGCGTAACTCATGTTTGTTTCCTCCTGACCCTTTTAATGCATTTTATTTTTACCCAAAGAATCCGCGTTCCCTCGAATATGCGGATTCTTTATTTCTTGGTTTGATAAAATTGTAACATGGAGAATTGACAAATGGAAATTCAGGATTTGAATGTAGGGGTATTCCAGAATGGAATGGTGCGGGTGATGGATGAGATCGCGAGAGGGACGGCGCAGTCCCAGGGATATTCTTCCAGAAAATGCTTGCGCTCTTGGGTCTGCGCTTGTTATCATATTTATTTCCGTTCTATCTTATTGATGTGATAATACTCTTCTGTAAAGGATATAAAATCCATGATATCCTGGTTCCGATAGCAGGAATCGGAAAGCATCATCCAGACGCGGCGGGAGACAGGTTCCTGTTCTTTATTGTAGATCGGGATGAGCTGGAAACGGCTGCGGTCAAACGCCCAGTCGGAGCCGAAGAGGAAGCAGATGCCAAGTCCATTTTCTACCATCTCGATCGCGATATCCGAATATGGAACGAAATGAGCGGCATGGAGGGATTCTCCAAAGTGATCCTTCCACCACTGGTTGAGCAGCAATTTTACCATCGGATTTAAATACGATTCGATGATCGGCAGGTGCTCGACATCCTCCAGTGCCGTCCCCATCGGTGCCATGATGTAAAGTTCTTCCTCAAACAGGCAGATTTTCTCCCCGAGAAATGGGTAATCGCCGCAGACGATCGCGATATCGATCGTTCCGTCGGTAATCTGGCGGATCAGCATATCGCTGGAGTTTGGAAATGTCTTAAACTGAAGGCGGTTGTACGCGTCCACATAACCTTTCAGCAGTTTCGGCATATGGAGTCTTGCAAAGGAGTTCGGGACACCGACGCGCACCAGCTCCTTGACGCCGTGGCGCTCAGAGAAATGTTCACGGATCTCACCGAGGAAATCCAGCATGATCCCCGCTTTTTTGACAAGGTAGCGCCCATCCTCCGTGAAGGTCACGCCCTGGTTGCTCCGTTTCACAACCTCCACGCCCCATTCCTGTTCGATCGTCTTGACGCGCTTCGTCAGGGCGGACTGCGTCACGTACAAATCCTCCGCCGCCTTGCTGATGCTGCGTTTTTCATATAATTTTCTAAGAATCAGCCAGTCTAGTTCCCGCATTTCTTCCAGTTCTCCTTTATCTCAACATTTTAATTGCATATTGCTTTGTACTTGTTAAATGAATGAAAAAAGCACCCATTTGTGGTAAAATTATTGAACGGATCATTTTTTCGATTCATGGTGCAATTTTTAGGTTAGAGATTGCTTCGTGAATAACTCAGGATGAATTTTATTTTCTATTTTTCCCAGTTTTCGCACCTTCCGCCACATACTCCACAAACTGCGAAAGCGCCGGGGACAGCCGCTTACTCTTCGGATAGAAAAACCAGGTATTCCGTTCCACCGGCGTCCCATCTTTCCAGAAAAGCGGGGTCAGACACAGGTTGTGTTCATTGGCAAAATGTTCTGGAAGAAAACAAAGTGTATAACCAAACCCTCGTTCTATCATCTGCCATGCCACATCAATATAACCAACTGGCATACCATTCCCAACCGGGGTGCTGAAATTTTCATTCCACCAGCGCTCCAGAATCTCTCTTGTCCGATCATTTGTCTTATACTCGATTCGATCTAACCCCGGCAAATCTTCCATCTTAACCGGTTCCTTCGTCACCAGACAGGCAGCGCTTTTACCGACCCGGATGCGCTCCAGCGCCCCCTCATAATCGCCGCGGATAAATCCGACATCCACCGTCCCGTCAAGCAGCTTGCGAAACAGCGCATCGCTCTGATCCGTCACAACCTCAAACTGCACACTCGGATGTTCTTTCCGATACTGGAATAAAAGTTCCGAAAGCATGTATTTACTGTATGTATAGGAAGAACCGATCACGATCGTCTCCTCCGTGCTCTTCTGCATTGCCGCCAGCGTCTCCGTCGTCTCCTTCATAAACACCAGATACCGCTCCGCCTGATCGGCAAGGTAGCGTCCCTCCGGTGTAAACGAAAGCCCCTTCGGCGTCCGGTTGACGATCGTCACGCCAAATTCCTCCTCCATCTGCTTGAGCCGCTTGGTCAAAGACGGCTGCGTCATGTAAAACGAATTGGCAACCTTCGTCATATTTGGATTTTTATAAAGTGCCTGTAAGATCTGCCAGTCTGTATCTCTCACGGAACATCCCCCATTTTATCACTTAAATTGATTCTGTCGTTATTTTTCTTTCTCTTCTGCCGCTTTTGGATACGCTGTTTCTTCCTGTGTTATCCTTGTTGAATCCGCATATCCAAAAAGCGCTCCAAACAATGTCTTTTTCTCAATTTCTTTCACAATCTTCACTCTTATTCTACCACAAGATTACTACAAATGTCTTTCTTCCGTCAACTCGCACGAAAAAGCGCCTGCACATTTGCACAGGCGCCTTTTTCTAAAATAAATAGGTTGGTGAATAAGTAGTTATTGTATATAAAAAATATAATGGAGGCATAATTAATAAATGACTACGCTTCTTTCTCCGCTTCCAGCTGTTTTTTCAGTGTTCTCAGCTGTCCGCCATTTAAGACAACTTCGATTTCTTTATCCGTCAATTCTAATTTAGCCCAGAAAGAGAATCCTTTTGTCTTATCAGTAATCTGCACACGGCGTGCTGCAATCTGCTCCCGCAGGTTATCGATATGAAGCTCATCTGTCTGCTCCAGGCGGTCATAATCAGCTCCATCCTCAAACAACATTGGAATTACGCCGTGGTTTACCAGGTTTCCCTTATGGATACGGGCAATACTCTTGGCAATGACTGCCTTAACACCCAGATACATCGGGTTGATTGCCGCATGCTCACGGGAGGAACCCTGTCCATAGTTTTCACCGCCGATGATGATGCTCTGTCCCATTTCTTTCGCACGGGCTGCAAATTCCGGATCATAGCGGTGATAGCAATACTGGGACATCAGCGGAATATTGGAACGCATGCTGCTGAACTCAGCACTTGCCGGTGTAATATCATCGGTTGATACATTATCACGTGCTTTTAAGCTGATCGGGGCATCCAGGGTCTCCTGCGGCGGTTCCGGAACCGGAAGGAATTTAATATTCGGTCCGCGGACAATCTCCACCTTGGCAGCCTCTTCCGGTGACAGTGGCGGCAGAATCATCGAATCATCAATATCGTACTGATCCGGCTCATGGATGGTATCCAGAATCTTCACATTTTCACCCATAATATCTTCTGCCGTTGCGAAAGTTCCCACAATCGCAGTTGCCGCAGCACTCTCCGGGCTGACAAGGTAAATCTTCGCGGTCGGATTTCCGGCACGTCCCTTGAAATTACGGTTGGAGGTGCGGACTGCCACACCGTCGGTCGCCGGAGTCTGACCGATTGCGCAGCACGGACCACAGGCAATCTCCAGAAGACGGACACCTGCATCCAGAAGCATCTCCACATATCCATCGCGCATCAGCTGACGGTACACCTGCTTGGAAGAAACCGCACAGGTACAGCTTACATCCTCATTCACATGATGTCCCTTAAATACAAGTGCTGCTTTTGCAATATCGGCATAGCTTGCATTGGTACAGCTTCCGATAAATACCTGCTGTACTCTCTTCTTTTCCGCCTGATGCAGCGGCATAACATTGTCCGGCTGGTGCGGACATGCGATCAACGGCTCTAACTCGCTTAAATTGATATCGATCGTCTCGTCGTACTCGGCGTCCTCATCCGGAAGAAGCTCTGTGTATGCTTCCGGACGTCCCTGTGCAGCCAGAAATCTCTTTACCTGTGCATCTGCCGGGAAAATGGAAGTGGTCGCGCCCATTTCCGCACCCATGTTTGCGATAGTCGCACGTGCCGGAATCTCCATCTCGGCAACTGCCGGTCCCACGTACTCATATACATTTCCCAGACCGCCCTTGATGGTCACGCGGCGAAGCATTTCCAGGATAACTTCCTTCGAGTTGCAGCCCGGTCTTAATTTACCGGTCAGGTTGACACGGACGACTCTCGGCATCGTCAGACGCATCGGAACACCCGTCATCGCCGTTGCTACATCCATGCCGCCGACACCGATACACAGCATACCGATCGCGCCGCCATGCGGTGTGTGACTGTCTCCGCCCATCGATACCTTGCCTGGCACACCAAAACGGGATACATGAACGGTATGGCAGATGCCGTTGCCCGGTCTGGACACATACACGCCGAATTTCTTTGCTGCGGACTGCAAATAAATGTGGTCGTCCGGCGTCTTATTATCTACATATAATAAATTGTGATCGAGGTAGCTGACGCTGCACTCCGTGCGGACACGGTCCAGCCCGATCGCCTCGAATGCCAGATAAGTCATAACGGCATTGATATCGTGTGTCAATGTCTGATCCACCTTGATAAAAATTTCTTTGCCCGGCGTCATATCGCCCGATACGAAATGTGACTCAATAATCTTTCTGGTAAGTGATTTCCCCATGTTTTGATTTCCTCCATTTGGTTTGTCATATTCTCTCGGAGTCTTTCCTGCACTCCGCCATCTCTATCAGCCCCGCAGCCTTGACCCGGCTGCCCGTCTGTTTTTTCCGTCCTTATTGTAACGCCTGCCTGCGGGGAAAATCCAATTAAGAAAGGGAATGAAGGTATAACTTTCTGTTATCAGGGCTTTTCCCCGTACTCCTCCCTACTCAATTCTTCGCTTCCATTTACGCCTCCTTATTTTCGCTCATTTTTCGTATATCTACAAAATTATATTATATCTTTTAGGTAGCATTAAAAGTTATTTTATTTTATTTTGTAATTTTATGTATCTTTTTGTATTTTTCTGACTGTTTTATGTTAGAATCCAGCCATGTTTGGGAGGACAATTTGTATTAGGGAGGAAATTCGAATGAGAAAAATTAAAATGATGACCAGTGCAGTGCTTCTTTCTTTATCCCTGGCTTTTTCTTTAACAGCTTGTGGAACAAAGTCTGAACCGGCAGCCGATACAACAGCGGCTGAAGCCGAAGTCACCGAGACAGAAGGCGAAGCAGAGACTGCCGAAGAAGCGGCGAATGACGAAGAAGAGAAAGTCAAAGTCGGCGTTTCATGGAATGCAGACGAAATCGACGAAGATGCACAGTTATATATAGATGCCGTTACCAAAGCTGGCGGCGAAGCAATTTATCTTCCTCAGATCAAAACCGAGGATGACGCGAAAAATGCTCTGGCAGAAATCGATGCTCTGGTTATGACCGGCGGCGAAGATATTGATCCGAGCTACTACGGCGAAGAGCCAAACGAAAAATTAGAGACTGTAAACGAAGTCAGAGATACTTCTGATTCTCTTTTAATCAAGGCAGCTCTCGATGAGGATATCCCGATGCTCTGCACCTGCCGTGGCATGCAGTTCTTAAACGTATTAAGCGGCGGTACCTTATATCAGGATCTTCCGACTCAGAATCCGTCCGATATCGAACATCGCGATCCGGACCGTAAGGTATTCGCAAAACATGAGATTACCGTAGACAAAGATAACATCGTTGCTGCCGCATTTGGCGGAGAAGGCACCTACACTGTAAACTCCTGGCATCATCAGGCAGTCGATCAGTTAGGTGACAACCTGAAAGTCGTTGCTACTGCTCCAGATGGAATCATCGAAGCAATCGTCAGAGAAGATAAAGACTACGTGATGGGCTTACAGTTCCATCCGGAAGCTATGATCGCTGAAGGTGATGACAGTTTTCTTGCTTTCTACACCAACCTGATCGATCAGGCAAAAGAGGCAGAATAATCACATTTCTCCCAGACAAAACAATATTTTTGATGTTTTAATAACCTCCAGGCGGATGAATCAATCTTTCCGCCCGGAGGTTTTTTGTCCAAGACGCTCTTTTTTATAAAGAAGAATGTGCCTTGGCACATTCTCGCGCCGAGCGCGGTCGCTTGCGACAAACTACATCTTCGCGCGAGTGCGCATCATTGGCACGTTAGTGCCTTTTTGTGTAATAGGGGATCCCAAGGAATTTCCTATTACATAAAAAAGCAGAAGCCCCACGCTCCCGCATGAGACTTCCACCCTACTTTGAATCATTGAATCTTAATTAAATTGTCTCTACTCCCAGCCAATCACATCCCAGACGTCGCTGGTTTCCAGCCCCAGCCGCCATCCGGCTACGCCTGCCAGGTCGTATTTCTTGATTAAATCCATCTTGAGTCCCAGAGACCTTGTCTCCTCCATCCAGAGCTGCTGTTCGCCGTTCTGGCTGTCCAGCCTGCCGTAATACTGACCAGCCGAATCATCCCAGGTCAGATCCATGCCGCTCTCCGACACCCATTTTGTCTCCTCGGAGATTCCCATCGCACGGGAGGACGCATTGTCGCCGCTTCCCGTCCAGAGCCTTGTGTAGAACGGGACTGCGTTGATTACCTTTTCCTTCGGAACCAGGGAAAGCATATCTTTGATGCCGTTTTCGACATATCCGATCGAAGAAACAGAACCGGCTTCGCCGCCTGCATAGTGCTCATCATAACCCATGATAATCACATAATCTGCGACGTTGCCCTGCTCTTTCTGGTTGTAGAAACGGTTATATACCGCCGGAACATAGTTATCGACCGACAGCACCAGCCCTTTCTTACGGCAGGAAACCGACAGCTCGCGGATAAACTCAATGTAATGGACACCCGCCGCCGTCTTCAAACTCTCAAAATCCAGATTGATACCGTCAAATCCATAACGGTCCGCCTCTGTCATCATATTTTCAATCAGTTTTTCGCGCACAGACGTCCTGGAAAGAAGCACCTCCGCCTGCACGTTCTTGCTGCATTCGCGGCTGAAATTGTCGAGTACCGCCCAGACCTGCAGACCTTTTTCATGCGCCCGATCCACATAGGACTTATCTGCCAGAGATTCATACGCGCCGCTGTTGCTGCTAAGCGTAAACCACGTCGGCGCGATGACATTGACACCTTTCGTCTTTGCAATCAGAGAATCCATCGCCTGGTTTGCCGCCGCGATCGTTACCTGATGCCAGACCATCACAATCTTCTGATCCAGTGAAATATTCTGGTAGACCGGAGCAGTAAAATCACTCTTTAACGTCTCCTCATGCAGATTTTTCATCTTCCACTTGTGCATATATCCGATATGACCGTCCGGTGTCATGACTCTCGCCCAGTTGTCATACTGTTCCAGCACCGTCACTGTCCCGCCGCGCTTTATCTCAGTCACAATCGGGCTTTTCAAGCCGCCTCTTAAGCGGATCTTGGCGCTCCACGCCGCATCTGCCACCGTGACCGGATCCCAGTTATTTTCCACGAAAACCCGCTTCTGTGCCTCACCATCATACGCCTGCAGACGCACATCGGTGTATTTCTGAATCAGAGCCAGTGAAAGATAAACTGCATCGCCATCCCGGTAAAGGATCTTTTTTCCGTCCTCATCCACTGTCGTCTCGTCGCTTTTCACGATCTCCTCCGGCAGGGCGTACACCAGTATTTCCTCATTGGCATCCCAGTAAAAACGTTCATTTAAGTTCGCATCTACCCACGTAGCCGGCAGATACGTCTGCCCGTCCACGTAGACCCCGCTCTCCTCCTGACGTTCATAGTTCAGATACAGCGCCACCCGGTCGCTGCCGCCCGCCGCGTACAGAGCATCCAGATCCGCCCTCTCCCGGCTTGGCATATATTTGACCGCTGCAATCACACCAACGGCTGCCACGATTAAAAACAGCACAAACCCGAAAATCCGTCCCAGACAGCCCGAACGTGCTTTCCTTGATCTTCCTCTTTCCATGTTTTCCTCCGGTGTATGTTAAGGTAATACCATAAGCACTAAGCTCGAAAATACCTCGCTAAGTGCCCTTATTATATCACACCAGCTCCATGGAATGTTGACTTTTTTCTTAACTCCTCTTTCATTTTCCCTGTAATAGGTTACTGTTTACGCATACGTGCCCAGTAACTGTAATAGCACCATCTAAACAGTTCTCACCATTTTCTCCGAAAGAAAAATCCGGCGGACTGTCCAGATACGGACAAAACGGCACCTCTCTTATCACCGGTTGTAAACCCGGTCAAAATGTATCTCTGTCAGCACTCCTGTCTCCGCTCCGACGTAATCAGCCATATAAAACGAGCCGTCCTCCCGGAACTCACACAGCTTCCTGTATTCTTCTGGCCTGCACTCCCTCCCATCAATTAAAATCTGGATTCCTTTGCTTTTATATCGCTGTAATCCCTCGACAAATATTCTCTGCTGTTCCCTACGCCTCCTCTCTGCCTCTTCTTTTTTACTTTTTCTCACTACCATTCCACACCTTCTCCATTCCGCGAAAACAGCCCCTTCTAACTTTTGACCTTTCGGAGATAATCGGTAATTTATAACCCCAGGTCTGCCTCGCTTATCGTAGGAATTTTCCAAAAAAAGTCATGGACTCTCCCGTAACCATCAATGCGTTCTTCTGCAGTGGGATTCGCCGGATCCGGATATCCAGATATTGCTCTGCCATTTTTACAGCTTCCTCTTCTCCAAATGAGACGAAATACTCACACCATTTTTTCCATTTTTGCTTTTCTGCTGCCAATGCCGCAAAATCTGCCAGCTGCCATCCGCTGACCGAACCGACCAGAAAACAGCGGCTGCATCGAAAAAAGGCATCCTGATTCTTCTGTGTCAAGGCTCCGAAGTCGATCACCATCGCCTCCATCCCCCTTTCCGAACAATCGTACCATTCTGCACGTTCAGCCTTTTGATAGAAAAAAATTCCCCTAATTTCAAACGGCTGTCCTGCCCCGTCTATAACCGGTTTTTCCCTTCTTTTTCCCGTCCGGAATATCTTTTCAAGCTGTGCAAATGAGCCGCTCTCATTTTGTTCCAGAACCGCCGTTCGCCGGCACAGAACCCCGGACAGATATGCTGCCGTCATAAGCGAAAAGTGTGTCACCCCAACCGATGGTCCGCTCCCGGCTATCCCGATACATTCCAAGCGTTCTGTCCCGACCTGCTTTGTGTCTGGCACTGGTTTTTGCCTGAATTTTCGCCCCACTTTTGAGCTTTCGCCCCGTTTTCCGATTTTAATCTGTATTTCCTCCTATTTCCACTGCCACGGGAATCCACCCATAAAGCGCTCCCACCTTCGCCGGATGTTCCGCCAGAGTCCCCCTTCTTTTGCTGCCTGCCTGGTCCCCCGTCCTTTTTTGAGAGCTGCCTCCCAGAAAATCCTTTCAAAAAATTCTGTCTCCTCCGCTGCCTCATTTTCCTGCCCCCGCCTTCCGCCTGCATCGAACGGCGGGGTTAAAAACGGAAGCCGCAGATACCTAAGATGCCGGACCTCCTCCGGAAGATAATCCCGCCCGCATTTTCTGTGATTTAATAAAATCTGGAGTCCCTCTTCTGCTCCCAGAAACCGGATCGCCCGCAGAGAATCTTCTTTCTCCCACGGCTGCAATCCACAGACGAAAAGAATCAAATCATACTCCCCCTCCAGAACCGTCTGGAGCTCGGTTCCGCAGTCATCTAAAATCACTTCAAACACTGGCTGTTCCAGCTGCACCACATCGCTGTATCTGGGTTTCAACGCCAGACCGTCCATGTAATAAATTCCATGTTCATCCGGCGCCAGCCCATACCAGGATGCCAGCCTGCGGACTGCCCCCGTGTCATTCTGCTCCCTGTAAAGGCAGGAAACTCCTTTCTGCCGCAGATATCGGACCGCGCCAAATGCGGTATGTGTAACCCCGATTCCGCTCCGGCTGCCTGCTGCGGCAATCCTGAGAAGTGGTATATGACGTTCTGCAAATATGCGAGCCTCCAGTTTTTCCAATGCCTCTAACACTTCCCGGACACTCTGGCAGCGCTCTTTTTTCTCTATTCTGAGACATCGCCCCATAAGAATGTACAGATCTCCCCGACAGCTTCCCTGTCCTGCTTTTATCTCCCCCTCTGGGGCATGCCCTGTCCCCATATAGTACAGGAGGGCGCCAATGGCATAGATGTCGGTCCTCTCATCCAGAGTCCCTCCCTCGTACTGTTCGGGGGCTGCAAAGCCTTTTGTTCCATAGCAAACAGATCGTTCCTGGCTCAAAGACGCCAGTGCCGCCTGATCAAAATCAATCAATTTTAATTGTTCCCGGCAGATTAGAAGATTCCCGGGGTGGAGATCTAAATATAAGATTGGATTTGGTTTGAATGAATGCAGATAATTCATGATCCGGCAAAGCTCAATTCCCAGACGGATAAGCTCTCCCGTTTGCAGACTGCCCGTTCTCTCAATTCGGGCATACAACGACTCACCGCACAGATATTCCTCGATGAGATAATAATAATTTTCGTCAATTTCCAGATCGTAGATGATCGGGATTCCCGGATGGCGCAGCCGCTTCAAAAGCGCTGCTTCCTGAATGAAACCGCTCTCTGTCCGCCTGACACGCTTAATCGCTCTCTCTTCATCAAGCCCCAGATGCCTGGCTAAAAAAACAGTTCCGCTCCGACCGCGTCCGATCACACGTTCCAGCTGGTATTTTCCAAATAGAACGGCTGCTTCCGTACCGCGCCTCCTTTCGGTCTATACCACCTCTCAAGATTCATTGTATACGATCCCCTCGGTTCCCGCAATCGTTTTTAGAAAGATTTTATGCTTTTTTTTCATATTCAAATTGCCAAGTGATTATATTATATAGTATGATGAATACCAAGGTTCCAAAGTCCAAAACATGAGTAAGCAGCCTTTTTCCGCAGAAAAATGAGCGGCTTACGAATGTCTTGCAAAATTGCGGAAGTGCGAAGCACGAAGCATTCGGTATCTTAACCACCCAAAAGACAAGGAAGTGAAAATCCATGAAAATAGAACGCATCAACGAAAACCAGATCCGCTGCACCCTGACAAGCAGCGATCTGAGCGCCCGCAACTTAAATCTGGGCGAACTCGCCTATGGCACGGAAAAGGCGAAAAAACTGTTCCATGAAATGATCCAGAAGGCATCGAATGAAGTCGGCTTCGAGGCGGACAATATTCCTCTGATGGTGGAAGCAATTCCGCTCTCCAGTGAGAGCATCATGCTGATCATTACCAAGATCGAGGACCCGGAAGAGCTGGACACCCGCTTTTCACGCTTTTCCCCGGGAAACGAGGACGAGCCTCTGACAGCGCTTGCCAACGAGCTTTTAGAGGGCGCGGACGGGCTTTTAAGCCTATTTACTGACAATGGCAAAAATACCGCCGCAAGCCCGCTGACCGGTTCGGACGCGCCTTCCACTGAAAATGCAGAGCCAGGTTCCAAACTGCCGGCAGCGCGTATTTTTACTTTCGGCTCCCTCGACGAGGTCTGCCGGGCAGCGCGCATCGCAGCTCCAGTCTGCGAAACACCGAACACGCTTTATAAACACCCGTCCGATGGTCGTTACTACCTTGTTGTCCGCCAGACAGCCGACAGCACCGACGCATTCAACCGCCTGTGCAATCTCCTGTCCGAGTACAGCGAACCATTAAAGACTGCCGCTGCCCCGAATGCATTTGAGGCATACTATGAGGAGCATTATGAGACGATCGTCCGGGAGCACGCGCTCTCAACGCTCTCGACCCTGTAGGAATACTGACTTCCAGAAAAATCGGTTTTTTCCATTGCTTTTATTTTAGAACATGAAAACCATCAATTTCTCCTTGAATATTTCGCATTTTTAGTATAGAATATAGCCAAACGCATAAATATAAAAGGAGGATTTTATCATGGCATTTGTAATTACTGATTCTTGTGTAAGTTGTGGTTCCTGTGCTGGCGAATGTCCAGTTGGAGCAATCTCTCAGGGAGATGGCAAATACGATATCGACGCTAACAGCTGCATCGACTGCGGTACATGTGCAGGCGTATGTCCGACCGGCGCTATCGAGCAGGGCTAATTAAACACAAACAAAAACGAAATATCTACATAAAAAAGCCTGTCGTTTCCGACAGGTTTTTTTATGCCCTTTTGCAGAACTTATCACATCTTATTCCCATTCCGTCCAAATTTCTTTTTCTTTACACGGGACCGGAAAAATGGAAACCGCCCTGGCGCAGCAGCCGCTGCTTCCGCTCGCCCCTGGTTTTCCCGCTGATACGCGCGAATGACCTCGTCGAGGCGCTTGAAGCGCTCTTCCTCCCGCTCATCAGAGACCCGCATCAGGTATTCCAGCTCCTTCATCAATTTATCATGCACCAGATAGCTGACGTCCTGGCTCAGTTTTTCGCTGTTTTCCTCGATCGCGCGCCCGATGACCTGGTTCATGATCTCCTGAAACTGGCGCATCTTCTCCCCCGCCAGAGGCTGGGAAACCTCTGCCTGCGGCAGTTCTGTTTCCTTGTTTTCTACCTCTGTATTTTTTTTCATTTCCATATTTTCCTGCCTGCTCATGTTACGCTCTCCTGTTCCCGTTTCCCGGAAAACCGCCTGTGCCTGCGCTTCCAAAAGCGCTTCCGGTTCTGTTTTCTGATTTTCTTCCACTTTTCCGAGGATTCCCCGTATGGCTTTCAACTGGTACCCCTGTTCCTTCAACTGCTTGATCTGACGGAACAGCCGGATATGAAACTCCGTATAGTACCGATGCCCCAGTTCATTTCTCGGAATCGGAAGCCCCAGCTCGTCCTCCCAGTACCGGAGCACGTGAGCCTCCACCTGCACCTGTCTGGAAGCATCCGAAATCAGGTAATGCTTGTTCTTATTCATTCTGCTTGTCCTCCCCGGTACCTTACTACTACTATATGCGGGGTTCAAACTAAATATGAATAGCATTTACATAAAAAACAAGTTCCGGAACTCCTTCACCATCGATCGGAACGATTACCATATCGTAGCTAAATGCCAGCTCGCTGACGGTAGAAGGCGAATGAATGACATAAATAAAAAGAGGGGATTAAATTTCCCCTCTCCATTCTACAGCTTCTTCTCAAAGCACCAGTAATCATGCCCCTGCAGCACATACTTACCGACCTTCTCAAAGGCCAGCTTCGCGTATGACCGCAGCGCTTTCACATTGTCCTTCGCCACCAGCATATGGGCACTCTTGCAGCCGCGTCTTCTAAGTTCCTCCATCGCGCCTGCCAGAAGCTCGCGTGCGATGCCTCGGTTCTGGTACTTCTCCGCCACACCCAGTCTGGAAATTTCTGCCGACGGCTGCAGCTCCTCCGACCAGCAAGCAATCGATTCCACCTCCGGATCATCATCGATCGAAACCAGCCCCGCGATCTCCCCCGACACATCATCCCGGATACAAAAAAGCGAATCCCTAGAAAAATCCGACTGTAGCTCCGGCTCCCCTGGATAGATGTCCGTCCACGCGCAGAACTCGGTTCCAGCTAAGGCACGGTAAAAATGGCGGACGGTGTCCAGATCCGATTCTTTTATCAATTCAAACATTTCTCATATTCCTTTTTACATAATAATCTTTTATCAATCATATATTTATCCGGTCCCGTCCCTTACACGATTCTATCGTTATTTCGCCAAATTCGCAAACTTCGTCAGCTCCGGTCTCCACATCAGCTGCACCGTTCCTATCGGACCATTACGCTGTTTGGCAATGATTACCTCCGCGATATTCGGCGTATCCGTATCCTTGTTGTAATAATCATCACGGTACAAAAACATAACCACATCGGCATCCTGCTCAATCGCACCAGACTCACGCAGATCCGAAAGCATCGGGCGATGGTCCGGACGTGTCTCGCAGGCACGGGAAAGCTGCGACAGGGAGATAACCGGCGCATTCAGCTCTCGCGCCAGCGCCTTTAGTGAACGGGAAATCTCCGAAATCTCCTGCTGGCGGTTCTCTCCGCTCTTTCCGCTGCCGCTCATCAGCTGTAAATAGTCGATAATGACAAGGCTTAAACCGTACTCCAGCTTCACCTTGCGGCATTTCGAGCGCAGCTCCGAGATCGAGATACCCGGCGTATCATCGATGATCAGCTTGGAACTTCCGATCGTACCGATGCCTTCCACGACGGCATCCCAGTCGGAATCCGTCAGCGTACCGGTACGCAGCTTCTGGGAATCGACATTCGACTCCATCGACAGCATACGGTTGACCAGCTGTTCCTTCGACATTTCCAGGCTGAATACCATGCACGGAAGCCCTTTTTTGACCGCCACATGCTCGACGACATTCAGAACAAACGCCGTCTTACCCATCGAAGGACGCGCCGCAATCAAAATAAAATCGGACGGCTGGAATCCCGACGTCCGGTAATCCAGATCGATAAATCCGGTCGGAATACCCGTGACGGTGCTGTTGCTCTTCGACGCCGCCTCAATCTTTTCCAGAACATTCAACGCCACCTGGCGGATCGGCACAAACTCTCCGCCTCCGCGGCTCTGAAGCAGGTCAAACACCGATTTCTCCGTGTGCGCCAGAATATCCTCCAGCTTGTCCCTTCCGCCGTAACAGAGGTTTTCAATCTCCTCATTCACTTTTATCAAACGGCGCAGGACTGCCTTTTCCCGCACGATATTGGCATACGATTTGACATTGACCGAGGTCGGCACAGATGTCATGATATCCCGGACAAAGTCCAGGCTGCTGACCTCCGGCGGAACATCTTTTTCGCGCAGCCGATTTTGAAGCGTCACCAGATCGACCGGCTTTCCTTCATTGAAAAGCTCGACCATCGACTCAAACATGACGCCGTACTGGTGCTGGTAAAAATCGGCGCCTGTGATAATCTCAGACGCCGCGATAATTGCTTCCCGATCCATAAGCATGGATCCGATGACTGACTGTTCCGCCTCTACACTGTGCGGGAGAACCCGCTTTATCAGGGCTTCATCCATGATTCAGTCCTCCATATTAAGCTTCTACAACCTTTACTGCCAGTTTTCCGGTTACTTCTTTGTGAAGCTTGATCGGAACTTCGTGTGTGCCAAAGGTCTTAATCGGCTCCGGCAGAACCAGTTTCTTCTTGTCAATATCCAGATTTAACTGATCTTTGATCGCCTTTGCAATCTCCTTGGAAGAAACAGAGCCGAATGCTTTTCCGCCCTCGCCTGCCTTGATGGACAGGGTGATGGACTTATCCTCCAGATGTTTTGCCAGATCCTTCGCTGCTGCCAGGTGCTCTGCCGCGATCTTCGCCTCATTTGCCTTCTGCAGCTTCAGATCATTTAAGTTCTTCGGTGTTGCCTCGATTCCCAGTTTCTTTGTCAGAATAAAGTTGCGTCCATAGCCGTCGCTTACCTTTACAATCTGACCTTTTTTGCCAAGTGCCTTTACATCCTCTAATAATACAACTTCCATCGTTATATTTCTCCTTTCTCCATCATATCCGTAATGAGATCTTTTAATTTCTCTCTGGCTTCATCGATCGTCGCACCCTTAAGCTGTGCACCCGCAATCGTGCGGTGTCCGCCGCCGCCCAAGCGCTCCATGATAATCTGCACGTTGATCTCATCGATCGAACGCGCGCTGAAATAGATCGTGTCGCCCATCTGCGTCAGGATAAATGACGCCTTGATGCCTACAATATCCAGCAGCTCATTTGCCGCCTGTGCACCAACCACGGTAGGACTTTCAAGTCCTTCGGACGGACACACGGAAATCGCAAATGCGCCGTGATAAATCTCTGCTTTCTGGATCGCCTCAGCTCTCGCCCGGTAGTCCTCCAGCCGGTCGCGGAACAGCTTTCTCACACGCACGACATCCGCGCCGTTTCTACGCAGGAACGCCGCCGCCTCAAAGGTGCGGACGCCTGCCTGGTTCATGAAATTGTTTGTGTCAATCACGATACCGGCGTACATCGCATCCGCCTCCGCCGGCTTGATCTTGATGCCGTCGTCGCCGATATACTGCAATACCTCGGCTACCATCTCACACGCCGAAGACGCATACGGCTCGACATAAGATAACACCGCATTGTCGATGATCTCGCTGCTCTGGCGGTGATGGTCGAGCACCACGATGGTTTTGATCTGCTTGAGCAGTTCCGGTGCCTCCGTGATACTCGGGCGGTTGACATCAACCACAACTAACATCGTGTTGGAATCCGCCCACTCCGCCGCTTCCTCGCCGGTTAAGAACAGATCCTCCGGGTAATCAGAGCTGTTTTCAAACCGCGCCATCATCGGTTTCACGGAAGAATTGACCCCATTGATGACGATCCGCGCCTTTTTATTAAAAGAGGTCGCAATCCGCCAGATACCAATCGCCGCGCCAAAAGAGTCCGTATCGCCGATCTTGTGCCCCATGATCAGCATCTTATCCTTCGTATCCATCAGCTCGCGCATCGCATGCGCTTTGACACGTGCCTTGACGCGGGTCGTTTTTTCCAGCTGCTGCGATTTGCCGCCGTAGTAGCGGATCTTCGTGCCATCCTTGACGACCGCCTGATCGCCGCCGCGTCCCAGCGCCATATCAATCGCCGTTCTCGCATACTCATAGTTGCGGATGTAGCTGTCGCCGTTCATACCCATGCCGATACTCAGCGTGACAGCCATATCATTTCCGATATTAACCGTCTTGACATCCTCCAGAATCGAAAAGCGGCTCTCCTGAATCTCTTTCGTGTACTGCTGCTTGATCACAAACAGGTACTTGTCATTTTCCAGCTTCTTGACGATACCTTCCATCGCCATAAAATACTTCGTAATTTTCCGGTCAATCAGGGCAACCAGCAGGGAACGGCGTACCTCCTCGACACTCTCCAGCGCCTCATCGTAGTTGTCGAGATAGATAAGTCCCGCCACCAGACGCTGGTTGTTGATCTGCTGCTTGCAGCGCAGGATCTCTGTCTCATCGCAGAGATAGAGCACTAAAAGCATCTCGCCGCTATCCTCGTCCACCGCACCGAGCTTCATACCTTCCGTCTCGCTCAGAGCCACCTGCTGGATATCGATCCGGTAAAATCTGCCGTCAAACGAAGAATGAACGCTCGTTTTTTCGTCCATCTCATCCAAAAATTCCCGCGTCAATTCCGGAAAGACCGCTGCGATATTCTTACGGCAGTTTTTATCTTCCCCGACGATCTCCGAAAAGGAGTGGTTCAACCAGAGGAAATGTCCCTCTGTGTCCGCAATGGCATACGGCACCGCCATTTCATAGAGGAGCTGTTTCTGCACCCACGCATACTCTGCCGAAAACTCCACCAATCCGCCCATCAGACGTTTTCTCCGGTACATGAACAGCCAGAGTGCCACCAGCACATACATAACCGTAAATCCGGACATCACAAGACCGGCAGCCGGGCTCACAATCCCAACTGCCAGATTTGCCGCCAACAGGAAGACTGACAGTATAATCGGCCACTGCAGATACGTCCGCAGCTGACCCCGTATTTTCATATTTTCCTTCATCTCATTCTCCCGTGCATAAAATGTTGCTGTCCATGTGCCGATTTTCAAAACACCTGCCATGAGCAGTAACGATAAAGCAACCAAAATGACTTGATGCCCCTTATTATAGCATAGTGAGGGGGATTCGTCCAGACAATCCCCCATTGACAAACCAGAGCCGCCGTGCTAGTTATTGTGCACGCATACGTGCCCAGTAACCTGCGCTCGTATATCTTTTACAAAATGCTTTATATGCTTTAGTCTCGGCTATAAAGTTGGTCGAGCTAGTAATAAGACACAAAAATAACCGCCCCGGTCCTGCAAACTTGAGCGGTTATTTTTAACTTATCATTTAAGGGTCCAACCGTCTATCGGTGAGATCCTTTATATATAGATAACATAACTACAAAAAATTTCAATCATCTTCTTTGCATCTGTTATCTTAGATATCCTCATATCGACTGCATGAAACTATAAATGCCACTCTTCTTTTACTTCACCGCCTGGCAAATCAACTCCACGCACCTCTCAATTCCCAAATCTCCACTGTTCAGCATCAGATCATAGTTTTCTCTGTCGCCCCAGCGCTGATTCGTATAGTTTTCATAGTAGATCCGGCGGCGTTTGTCGGTCTGGTGCATAAATTCATCAATATGCTCTTCCAGATCCCCGTACTCATCAATCGCGCGGCGAAGCCGGATATCACGATCCGCATAAACAAAGACACGCAGTACATCCGGACGGCTTTTCAGAATATAATCAGCACATCTGCCGATGAATACGCAGCTTCCGCGCTTTGCCGCCTCCTCGATCGCCTTCTTCTGCGCCACATAGATCTGCTCTGTCAATGGCAGTTCACTGAGCTTCGGCTCCTTCGGATAGGAAAGTCCATACAAAGTTCCCATCGCGAAATTGTAAAGCAGGCTATTTGTCAAGCGCTGCTCACGATCCGCAATAATTTCCGCTGGAAAACCGATCTCCTTCGCAGCAGCATCGATCAATTCCTTATCATAAAATTCCATTCCCAGTTTTTTAGCGGCTGTCAGACCAATCTGACGACCTCCGCTTCCATATTCACGACTGATAGTGATAATCTTTTTCTCCATACAACTGCCTCCTCCCTGTTCCTCCGGGGACTCCCTCTTTTTCTGTCTTTAGTATAACATATGCCTCAAAATTGTTCAAGTTTAGTCGCATATCCTTCTTATTTTTCTGCATCTTATTCCATATATGTAATTATTTCTGTTTTCTTTTGCTTTTATTTTTCTCTTTTCTTCTTACTTTCTATAAAATTTCAACTAACTTCTTCGTTTCATTCACAAAAAAGATGGGTGAAAGCGTTTTATGTATTCCACTTTCACCCATCTGGCCTTCATTTTAAATTATCATTTTATCTAAACTGTCGTTTTTACAGCCAAACGCTTTTTAGTCTCCTAACCGGTAAATTTCCCGGCGCAGCTTCGGTCCGATCAAAGCTGTGAAAATGATTTTGACTGCATCGCCCGGCAGATACGGGATAACGCCCACACCCAGTCCGGCTACAAAGGTCATGTTAAGCTGACCTGCCAGCCATACCGTTCCGAAAATATAGCAAATTGCCAGTCCCAATACCATGCCTACGATATGCAGGGCTACTTTGCCCGGAAAATGATCTACGAAAAATCCAACAATCAGCGCCATCAGGATAAATCCGACGAGATAGCCGCCGGTCGGTCCTGCCAGTTTACCGACTCCTGCCGTAAATCCGGAAAATACCGGAATGCCCACCATGCCAAGCAGCATATAAATCAGGTAACTCACCGTGCAGGCTTTCATTCCCAGCACATATGCCGCCAGATAAATAGCAAGATTTGTAAAGGAAATCGGAACCGGGCTGAATGGAAGCGGAATCGAGAGCGGTCCCAGAATACAGGTTACCGCCGTCATCACGCCAATCAGCGCCATCCGTTTAGTTGTAAAGTAAGGTTTGTGCTCCACTTCTGCGGAAAGTGTTTTACTCATGATATGGATACTCCTTTTTTATAATGTGAATCCCATCGCCGCCAGCATTTCCTGGTCCTCGCTGATGCGGTTTCCGGAGGTTGTCAGCATATCTCCGGTGATGGCTGCGTTTGCGCCGGAACGGAATGCCTGTTCGCCGGAATGTTCCATTGAATTTCGTCCTGCTGCCAGACGGACCATCGCGGTCGGATTGATATAACGGAAAATGGCAATCGTCCGCAAAATCTCATCCTCCGAAAGCGCTGCCTGATGTTCCAGCGGCGTGCCCGGAATCGGACGCAGGATATTGATCGGAATTGACTTGATCCCGAGCTCGCTCAGCGTGATCGCCATGTCGATCCGGTCTTCCCAGGTTTCTCCCATGCCGATGATGCCGCCGGAACAGACGGAAAGTCCTGCCGCCTGCGCGCGCCGGATGACCTCCAGCTTGTCCTCAAATGTATGTGTGGTACAGATATTCGGGAAATTTCTCCGGGAAGTCTCAATATTGGCATGATACCGTCCCACGCCCGCCTCTTTCAGACGGTTGAAATCTTCCTGTGACAGAAGTCCGTGGGAGGCGCAGAGCTCTACCTTGCATTCCTTCTTCATAGCGCGGTATGCCCGAAGCGCCTTCTCCATTTCCGCTCCCGTCAGCGCACGTCCCGCCGTCACGATGGAGTAACGATGTACTTTCTTCGCCTCATGACGCTTACAGTCCTCCAGAATCTCCTCTGGCTCCAGAAATGGATATTCTTCCACCTTCGTATGATGACAGGCTGACTGCGCGCAAAACTTGCAGTCCTCACCGCAGCGTCCGCTTCGTCCATTAATGATAGAACACAGATCCACATGGTTTCCGCAGAGCTCCTTCCGGATTTTATCAGCTCCCGCACAAAGCTCATCCAGATCCTCACTCAATAAAAAGCTTAAATCCTCGCCCCGTTTCAGACGGCGTCCCTTTATAATCTCTTCTGCCAGTTGTAAACTCATATCTTCTACTCCTTATCAAAATCAAAACACTTTTTTTGGTTATCCTTCGGTCCAACTTAAAAAATATCCTATTTTTCTCATTTAGCTAACTTTCGCTATTATAAACCGTTGATTTTTAAATGTCAACACATTGGATTAATATAGTTTACATTCTGGCATCTGCGAAATCTAAAAACTGCTTCACGCGAGTGCACATCCTCGCGGAGCGTTTTTTCATAGGACGCAATTTCTTATGAAAAAAGCTGCTGTCCGACAGGCATTTCCATCGTCCAGCAACTTTATCCGCCTTTATTTCTAAATTTCTAATTATTTACGCTCTTTCCGTTCATTTCTCCGCCCAAATTTCCTACCTGACCGGCTCCAGTGCCCCCATGCTCCGTTTCAAAATTCCCTTCATATAGGCAATCAAAATCCCATAATTGGTCATCGGGATCTCCTGATCGGCAGCGCTGCGAAGACGGCTCTTCATCTCCCGCGCATTCAGCATACAGCCGCCGCAATGAACGATCAGCTTATAACCGGACACATCCTCTGGAAATTCCGTCCCCGATGTAAAATGAAACTCCGGCGCTTTTCCCGTGTACTGGCGGATCCAGTCCGGCAACTTCTCCGTGCCGATGTCACCGCACTGGCGATGATGCGTACAGCCCTCAGAAATAAGAATCGGATCTCCGTTCTGTATCATTTCCAGCGCTTTGGCGCCCTCCGCTGCCTGTTTCAGATCCCCCTTATACCGCGCAAACAAAATGGAAAAGGAAGTCAGACGCACCTGCGGCGGTGTCAGCCGGTCTACCAGCGGAAATACCTGGCTGTCCGTGATTACCAATGCCGGAGCTTCTTTCAATTTTGCAAACGTCTCCGAAAGTTCACTTTCCCGGCAGACAAACGGCATCGCACCAATGTCCAGCAGATCCCGGATGACCTGCTGCTGCGGCAGAATCAGCCGCCCCTTCGGCGCCGCCTTGTCAATCGGAACAACCAGAATTACCGTATCAAACGGTTTTACTAGATCCGCAGCCAGCCGTTTTTCA
Source organism: Clostridium sp. AF12-41 (assembly GCF_003461685.1). NCBI lineage: Bacteria > Bacillati > Bacillota > Clostridia > Eubacteriales > Clostridiaceae > Clostridium > Clostridium sp. AF12-41. The sequence goes on from NZ_QTXO01000007.1 coordinate 127,539, forward strand.
TCCGTCTCCTGTGACGTAAGACGTGCCATTTGCTCTTTTAACTGCTGGATTCCTTCTCTCGTCCGGGCACTCACATAGGCGGTATGTTCCACAACCGGTTCCTGTTCCGATTTTCCCGTCAGCAAATCCATCTTATTGTAAACCACCAGATACGGGATTTCCTTCTTCTCAAACAGCCGGATCATCTCTTCTTCCCAGCTGCTGATTCCTTCCACCGCATCCACCACCAGGACTGCCAGATCCACCTTATTTAAGACTTGACGAGTCTTGCCAACTCTCTTTAAGCCCAGCTCGCCCTCATCGTCGATTCCAGGCGTGTCGATGATAACCACCGGACCGAGCGGCAGAAGCTCCATCGATTTATAGACCGGATCGGTCGTCGTTCCCCGGATGTCCGACACGATCGCCAGCTCCTGCCCGGTCACCGCATTGACCAGACTCGATTTTCCCGCATTTCTCCGTCCAAAAAACGCGATATGTACCCGCTCGCCGGACGGCGTCTCATTCATTCCCATTTTGATCCTCCTGATTTAGTTAAAACCTGAAATCCCGCTGCCCCTTTTCAATTTCAACCAGATTTTTTCTCACGATCTCCTGCACTTTTTCTTTCGGAATCGAACCGATCTCCGCCTGAATCAGCTTCTCTCCAATCTCTTTCGTCCCCGGCGCCGCATAATCCTCCAGATACTCCTTGAGCGTCATCAGCGCATTCGGATGACAACAGTTCTGAATCTGCCCGCTCTTGCACAGGCTCATAAAGCGGTCGCCCGTCCGTCCTTCCCGGTAGCACGCCGTACAGAAGCTTGGGATATAGCCTAATTCCATCAGCCAGCGGACCACCTGGTCGAGTGTCCGGTTGTCGCTCACATCGAACTGCGCCGAATTTTCCTCCTCCGGCTCTTCCTCTGCATATCCGCCGACACTGGTGCGGGAACCGCCGCTGATCTGCGATACGCCCAGCCGCAGCACCCGCTCCCGACAGGCTTTGCTCTCTCTCGTTGAGATAATCATGCCCGTGTACGGAACTGCCACCCGGATGCAGGCTACGATCTTCTCAAAAATATCGTCGCTGATGCCGTTGTCAAAGGTCGATGGGTCGATATCGTCTGCCCGGCGGATGCGCGGCACACTGATGGTGTGCGGACCAACACCAAAAACTGCCTCCAGATGTTCCGCGTGCATCAAAAGTCCTGCAAATTCATACCGGTACAACTCCAGACCAAATAAAACGCCGATTCCTACATCGTCGATACCGCCCTCCATCGCGCGGTCCATCGCCTCCGTGTGATAACAGTAATTGTGCTTTGGTCCCGTCGGATGCAGGCGCTCATAGCTCTCCTTATGGTACGTCTCCTGGAACAGGATGTACGTTCCGATTCCCGCCTCTTTCAGCTTCCGGTAATTCTCCACCGTCGTCGCCGCAATATTGACATTGACCCGGCGGATCGCCCCGTTTTTATGCTTGATACTGTAAATTGTCTTGATACTGTCCAGCACATATTCAATCGGATTGTTGACCGGATCCTCGCCCGTCTCCAGCGCCAGACGTTTATGTCCCATATCCTGAAGCGCAATTACCTCCCGGCGGATTTCCTCCTGCGTCAGCTTCTTTCTGGCAATGTGCTTGTTTTTCATGTGATATGGACAGTACACGCAGCCATTCACGCAGTAATTCGACAGATACAGCGGCGCAAACATGACGATCCGGTTTCCGTAGAAATCCTGCTTGATCTGGCGCGCCAGCTCAAAGATCTCCTCCACCTTTTCCGGGATCTCGCAGTCAAGAAGCACTGCCGCCTCGCGGTGGCTCAGCCCTTTTCGAAGCCGCGCCTTCGCCAGAATCTGATCGATCAGTTCCACATTGTTTTTGTTCTTCTCGGCATAGGAAAGAGTCTCTAAAATTTCCTCATGGTTGATAAATTCCTCTGCCTTTTTGGATGATGGGTTGTAATTGTAACTCATAGTCTCTTCTCCTTTTCTTACAGGTCAGGATGATAGCTGCCATGTTTTCCTCCGGCATTTTCAATTTCAAAAATGCCAGCATGATCAGCCGTCCATCGCGTCCTTCCCCGTCAGTTTATTTATCTGTAAGCATCTTTCGATGCCAACAAACCAAATCGCAGACTTTTACCCCTTATAATCTCCCCGGTCGACGACTACCTCGTACCCGATGCTTTCCATGCGCCGTTTCATGCAGCTGACGCACTCCGCCGCCTCGTCTCCCGTGCAGATTTTATTGTCATAAAGCATATATTTGGCGCGCACCCCGACCGGAGACAGGTTCGGCATCACGACGTTTCCGCCTGCCAGAATCCCCAGTTCGCGCCCCATCGGGTGAATCGTTCCGAGCGCCGTCGTCGCCGGAAGCAGCACTTTCGACTTCAGCAGGCGAAGCAGCCCTAAAAGAAACAATGTCTCTTCCAACGTTCCTGCCGCCTCCCCGCCAAACGGAGTGTCATGCTGCGGAATAAACGGACCGATTCCCACCATTTCCGGATCCAGTTCTTCGATAAAACGCATATCTCTCGCCAGACAGCGCGCCGTCTGGTGCGGCGAACCGACCATAAAACCGCATCCGGTCTGATATCCAAGCGCCTTTAAATCACGCAGGCACTGCATCCGGTGTTCAAATGACATCTCTGCCGGATGCAGGCTCGCGTAATGGCACGCGTCCGCCGTCTCATGGCGCAGCAGATACCGGTCCGCCCCTGCCTCTTTCCAGCGTTTCAACGTATCATACTTCTTTTCTCCGAGCGACAAAGTAATCGCACAATCTGGAAATCCTGCCCGGATCGCCTGCACCATCTCCATCACCCAGTCGTCCGTCATCGCCGGATCCTCACCGCCCTGCAAAACAAAGGTGCGGAATCCCAGCTGATAACCATTCTCACAGCAGGAAAGAATCTCCTCCCGACTCAGGCGGTATCGGCTTGCATTTCGGTTGCTCCTTCGGATGCCGCAATAAAGACAGTCGTTTTTGCAATAATTGCTGCACTCAATGAGTCCCCGCACATACACCGCTTTTCCGTACTCTCTTTCCCGGATGCAGCGCGCTTTTTCAAAGAGGTAGTCCGCCAGCTCCGGTGAACGTCCCTCGATCAGACTGACCCACTCATCCTCCGTCAGGGACTCCCCCGCTTCCAGACGGTCAATCAATCTCTTTAATTCTGTAATCGTTTCTATCTGTTCAGCGCCTGGACGGACCGCCTCCCGCCACCAGTCAGACGGTCGAAGCCCCGCGCGTGTAAAATCTGCCATTCCGTCACCTCGTTTTCATTCCTGTGCTTCCGGCGCCTTCGAATACAGCGCCTTCGAAGAAATCCCCCGCAGCATCCCCAGCTTCCCGGACAGCGCACTGATCACATCACCCGGCGCGTCAATCACGACGCTGATAATATTCACGTTCCGTTTGTGGTAAGGAATCCCCATCCGCCCTACGATATACTGCCCGTACTGGTGCAGCACCTTATTCAACTCTTCCGTATCTCCCGTCTGATCGACCACAATACCGATCACGGCAACTCTTGATTCTGTCTCCATGTTTTTCCCTCATATCTTCCTGTTTATCTGTCCAAATTTTTCTCTACAACAGATACCATTTCAAATATCTCCGCTAAAAACCATGCTGCGATCCTGTCCTGCAAAATCTTCCATCCACAGGCACCACTTTTTCCAGCCCCGCCTTTCTATAGAGCAAATGGATCAAAAAGAGCCCGCGCAGACGCGGACTCCATCCATCTCAAAAAGGGTATACGAATCTCCATGAACCGCTCCCCTTTCCTTCAAGACCCGTCTCAAACGTCAGCATCGCTTTTCACCACTTCCAGCATCACCGGAACACTCGATTATTTCTGTTCCATTCCTTTTTGAAAGGTATCTACTGCCTCGCAAATCGGAATACTTGATAAAAGCGTATCACATTTACTGTAAAATTGCAAATAAGACTTATATGCTTCCCCATAAAATGCTTCCCCATAAAATGCTTCCCCATAAAAAACGGGCGTCGCCGATTTTCCACTCCAAAACCAGCAACGCCCATTTTCCTAATTATTTCTTACAGAATCTTCCCATACCGTCCCAAAAAGCTCTTCGTTCTCTCATTATCCGAAGCAAACACCTTCTCCGGCGCGCCTTCCTCGACGATGAGTCCGTCTGCCATGAAGATCACGCGGTGGGAAATATCTTTCGCAAACGCCATCTCATGGGTAACAATCACCATCGCGATGTGCAGATCCGCTAACGACTTAATAACCTTCAATACTTCTCCCGTCAGCTCCGGATCCAGTGCGGAGGTCGGCTCGTCGAAAAACAGAATCTTCGGATTCAGTGCCAATGCACGGGCGATCGCCACACGCTGGCACTGACCGCCGGAGAGCTGGTACGGATAATAGTCCTCCTTATCCTCCAGACCCATTTTTTTCAGAAGCTCGCGCGCCTCTTTATAAACCGTCTCCTTGTCGCGCTTCTGCACATGGATCGGCGCGTCTGTGATATTTTTCAGCACAGAATAGTGCGGAAACAGGTTAAAATTCTGGAATACCAGACCGTACTGGCTGCGGATCTCCTTCATGTCCTTCTTGTCCGCATAGCTGACCTTGCCATCCGCGCCCGTCCAGGCTGCTCTCTTTCCTAAATATACGATCTCGCCGTGGTCCATCGTCTCCAGCATCGTCGCGCAGCGCAGAAGCGTCGATTTACCCGAACCGGACGGTCCGATGATGGACACGATCTCGCCCTCGCTCACACTCAGTGAAATATCCTTTAAAACCGACAGATCGCCGAATGATTTTTCCACATGATTTAATTCTAACAAGTTCATTTTCCACATTCCTCCCGCTTCTATCGGTAATAATCCAGCTTTTTCTCAATCCATTCCATTGCAACTGCCACAACCAGATTGAAAATATAGTAAAAGACGGCTGCTGCCACAAACGGCATCATATTCGTCTGGGATGCCGCCAGTGCCTTGGCGATTGAGAACATCTCCGCCACGCTCAACGTAAACGCCAGAGACGTATCTTTTACCAGCGTGATGACCTCATTCGTCACCGACGGAAGAATCCGCTTGATTACCTGCGGCAGGATGATCTTGAAGAAGGTCTGTGCCTTTCCATAACCCAGAATCTCCGCTGCCTCATACTGTCCGACCGGCATCGACTGGATGCCGCTACGGTAAATCTCGGCAAAATATGCCGCATAGTTAATGACAAAACCGATGAAGGTAGCCCACAGACGGTAACTGCTGCCGACTTTGATGCGGAACAGATAATACGGTCCAAAATACACCACCATCAGCTGCAGCATCAGCGGTGTGCCTCGCATAATCGAAATATATACTTTTACAATCGTCTGGATCAGCTTGTTCTTCGACATACGCCCGAACGCGATCACGAGTCCTAACGGAAGTGAAAATAGCAGTGTGATCACAAAAATCTGTGTGCTGACTGCCATACCACCCGCAAGCTGTGTAATCATCTGCTGGAGTGTCATCTTACCCATAATTATCCCATACCTGCTTTCTAAAATGTAGATTCGTTACTGTTCACGCATACGTGCCCGGTAACGGAATGTGCTGTGACTTCACAGTTAAACACATAAACCGCGAATGGGGACTGCCATGAAATCATTCACAGCCGTCCCTATTCCTATTATTTAATAATGTTTCGTTTTTACAATCAACGATTAATTACTATTTGCCGATGGTAGTTACGTCTTTGCTAAACCATTTCTCAGAAACTTCCTGTAAGGTTCCATCCTCTGCCATCTCTTCCAGAGTGCTCTGAACTTTATCTCTTAACTCGGTGTTGCCCTTCTTGAAGCCTACGCCGTATTCTTCCTCAGAAAGGGAATCGTCCAGAATCTTGAAATCAGCGTTTCTCTGCTGAATCTGATAGCCTGCTACGATTACGTCCATCGCAATGGCATCAACGGCGCCCTGCTCCAGATCCATGAATGCGGTGTTGTAATCAGCGGTTGTCAGAAGCTCCTTGAAAGTAGCGGTCAGTTCCGGTGCCTCTTTTAAAGCTGCCTCTGCGGAAGAATCTGCCTGAACCTCTACGATCTTGCCTGCCAGATCCGCCTGGCTGCTGATATCCGAATCATTGGCTACGACAAATACCTGCTGGTTTGCCATGTACGGCTCAGTCCAGGTGTAATCATCCTCACGACCCGTCATCGTAAATCCATTCCAGATGCAGTCGATATTGCCGGACTCAAGCTCCATATCTTTAGAATCCCAGGCAATCGGCTGTGCCTTATATTCCAGACCCAGGCGTTTTGCAACTTCCTGTGCCAGCTCCAGGTCAAATCCGGTGTACTCGCCGTCATCGCCTACAAATCCCATCGGCGGGAAATCCTGATCAAAACCAACAATCAGAGTGCCGCCGTCGGTTGTCTTCGCCTCTTCTGCGGTGGTTTCCTCTGCCTGGCTCTCAGCCGCCTCTGTGTCTGCTGCGGTTGTCTCTGCTGCGCTGTTGCTGCTGCCACATGCGGTCATGGAAAGTGCCATTACTGCAGCCAGCGCTGCGCTCACAAATCTCTTTTTCATAATTGGTGTCCTCCTCATTTTCAGACAGTGGAAGCCGTTCTCCCTTTGCCGGTTTCCGTCTCGCTTTTTAATATGCTACCATATTAGCATACTAAAGCGTTTTTGTAAAGCACTTATTTTTGAAATCTGTCTTTTTGTGTAATAGGGAATTCCATGGAATTTCCTATTATACAAAAAGGGATCCCACATGATCTCTCACATGGAATCCCCATCATTTTTATCCTCAATAATTGAGTGAAATTTGAGTAAAAATCTTCTTTTACCCTTAAAAAAACCTTATTTTACAAGGATTACTCGCAAACATACGGCATCAGGGACAGATGTCTTGCTCTCTTGATAGCTACAGTCAGAGCTCTCTGATGTTTAGCACAGTTGCCAGTGATACGTCTCGGAAGGATTTTTCCTCTCTCGGATACGTATCTCTTTAATTTATTTGTATCTTTGTAATCGATTTCGCCGTTCTTCTCGCCGCAGAATACACAAACTTTTTTTCTTCTACGCATACCGCCTCTTCTGATCTTGGAAGCGTCTGTTTTATCGCCTTTATTGAATGCCATTGGTCTTTCCTCCTTCACACACATCAGCCTGATGGCGCTCTCGCGCACTCCGTCCGCCGGGGGACCGATTCCCGAACCTAGTTGAACGGAAGGCCTTCGTCCTCTACTCCATCAGGAATATTCATGAATCCATCGCCGATTGCGCTGGACGGAGCCGGGCGCTCTGCCGGACGGTAACCGCCGTCGCTGTTGCCAGATGCCGCATTCTTGCTCTCTGCAAATTCCTGATCCTCTACAATCACTTCTGTCGTATATACTTTCTGGCCGTCACGATTGGTATAGCTGCCAGTCTGAATTCTTCCGGTTACTACGAGCTTGGTTCCCTGATGAAAATACTTCTCAGCGAATTCGCCTGCTCTGTCAAATGCAACACACGGAATGAAATCCGCTGTCTGTGCGCTGTCGTCTCCGTTTCCGCCTCTGCGGCCTCTGCGGTCTACTGCCAGCGTGTATCTGGCGATTGCCATAGCTCTCTCGCCCTGAGAGTATCTCACTTCCGGATCTCTCGTTAATCTGCCCATCAGAATTACTTTATTCATACGATCACTCTTTCTTTATCTACTCTTACGCATCCTGTCTTACGCATAAGTATCTGATAACCGGCTCCATGATGCGGATGTGGTTCTCCACCTCATTCGGGCATACGGAATCAGACTCGAAATGTACGAAGTAGTAGAATCCTTCTTTCATTTTCTGAATCTCGTAAGCAAGTCTCTTCTTGCCCCATTCATCAATGTCAGTTACTGTACCGCCAAAACGTGTGATGTAACCTGTTACTTTCTCCATCGCTGCGGCTCTCTCTTCGTCCTCGAGTTTTGCGCTAAGAACAACTGCTAATTCATATTTGTTCATGCTCTTTCTTACCTCCTTGTGGTCACTGACCCCCTGACTCCAGCAGGGAGTAAGGATTTTTGTGTTATATATTACCGAATATCTATGATACCAAAAAAGGAACGGCTTGGCAAGCACTTTTTCGAGATTTTCTATGTAAATTTTCTCGTTTTTTCCGGGCTTTCTGCCCCTTCTTACTGCATTCTTTTACTGACTGCCAGAGCATGAAGCTGCCTGCATCTGTACGCCCACCCGCCGCTCTTATTCGGACTTCTCTCCCGCTTTTTTCAGTCCTCTGGTACTCTTTTCTACCAATGGTCGTGCCATCATCACCTGATGCCCGCAGCCGGCACATTTCAAACGGAAATCCGCGCCGACCCGCAGGATCTCCCACTCATGGCTGCCGCACGGGTGCGGCTTTTTGAGTTTTACAATATCTCCAACCTCGTATACCATTTCCTCTCTCCCCTGTTACTACCTTATACTCCGACCGCGTCCCCCAGCACCTTCCCGATGCTGTCGCTGATAACCAGATCCGCCTGACCATCGCGCGAGGTCGCTGATTTATTGATCAGAACCAGTTTATTTCCATGATAATAATCAATCAGCCCCGCTGCCGGGTACACCACCAGCGAGGTACCGCCGATGATCAGCATATCTGCCTTGCGGATATGGGCAATTGACCGCTCAATTACCTCATTGTCCAGTCCTTCCTCATACAGCACGACATCCGGCTTGATCACGCCGCCGCAGCCGCACTTCGGCACGCCCTTCATCTTCAAAATATCATCCAATCCGTAAAACCTGCCGCAGCGCGTACAATGGTTGCGGAGCACCGATCCGTGCAGCTCCAGCACCTCTTTGCTGCCTGCTGCCTGGTGCAGCCCGTCGATATTCTGGGTAATGACCGCTTTCAGCTTTCCTTCCTGCTCCAGCTTCGCCAGCGCCAGATGCGCCCGGTTCGGCTTTGCATTCGGGAACAGCATCTTATTGCGGTAAAACCGGTAAAATTCCTCTGGCTTTCTCATATAAAAGCTGTGGCTTAAAATCGTTTCCGGCGGATAGTCATACTCCTGATGGTACAGCCCGTCCGTGCTTCTAAAATCCGGGATATTGCTCTCGGTCGAAACACCCGCCCCGCCAAAAAATACAATATAATTTGACTCATTAATCCATTTTTTTAATGTGTCTGTCTCTCCCATCTGACGCACTCTCCTCTCCTTTTTCTGAAAACATAAAAGCGGTTGCTATTAGTTTACATAAAATCAGCACATTCTCTATCCTATACAATTACAGCACGCACTCTACACGATCTCATCCAGATACACGCCGTTCACCGTATCCACCTGTGCCAGAATCTCTGCCAGGCCCTTATTTTCAAGCTGTCCGCCCCAGATTTCTTCCGCTTTCCGGCAGCCAAACAGCCAGCTCACCAGCTCTTCCGGCTTCGTCTCCAGCCATATGGAAACATTTTCCGTGCAGCCGCAGGTATCCGGCTCCGTTTTCCGCACCTTCAGGCTGGAACCGTTCTCCCCAATCGTCCAGACAAACTCACCGTTGTTCATTTCCAGAATCGGATCATTCATACGGATGCCCAGTGTGAGCATACGTTTTTCTTCTCCCTGCTGCTCTGCCTTTTTTAAGCCAAATGCCGCCAGCAGCGCCCCGATATTCGTCAGGCGCGCCATATTCCACGGCTTCTCGCCCGTCTTGACCGTGTATGCGTCCTCCGCATACAAAAGCCGGTGTTCACGGACTTCCCAGCCCCAGTAGGCATCCAGGCCAACCAGCCTGCCGTCCTGTTCCAGGAATTCCAACGTGCCATTTTCAGAAGCCAGCTCCTTGATGAGACGGCTCACATACGCCGCATCCCGGCGCGTATACATCTCATACCGTGCGCCCAGCCACTGTTCCATATAGACGGCAGCCCTCCCGCAGTCCTCCGGCGTATCCTGGCACACCGTGCGCGTCAGCGTCTGTTTCGCCTCCTCGGTCAGCTCATAGGATGCCACATTTCCGATGAAGGTAAATCCCATCGGCGCATACACAGCCGGGTTGACCGGAACCAGATACGTGATCGGCTTTCCGGCTGCCTCCTCGTCGTGAAGCATTTTCACAAATACGTCCCGGAAATGTCCCTCGCGGCGGCGGCTCTCCTCGGTTGCTACTCCGACCAGATAATCGAGCTTCCAGAGGCGTCCACGCAGCTTCACCGCATACGGATTGTACTGCACCATCGAAATCAGAAGTCCATTATCCTTTTTCACCAGAATCTCGTTATCCTTCGTCTTTTCCTTATAATAATACTCGATAAAACTCTCCGAATCTTCCGGGAAACACATATGCCAGAGATGCTTCGTCTCGTCCTTATCCTCCGCATCCAGATACGTCAGCACACTTCCCGCCGTCGTATTGGCGATCTGCTCCGCCCAGTGATAGCCCTTGCTGCCGTTTAACAGCTGTTCTACCAGATATTTGCGTGCATAATCCGCCGGATAATACGTCATTTTCGCCTTCCGGAGTCCCTCTAAGCCCATATCGTCCTCGCGGTTTACCCACTCAGCCTCAGGAAATTCCTCTATCAGGAACTCTTGGTTGATAAACTGGTACAGACCGTTGATCTCCGGGTTTGCCTTCTCAATATGGATAACCGCCATATGTTCCACCGGATTGTAGCTTCCGATCGTAAATGCCTCCATCTGACCGTCGATATACACGCCGCCCATGTGGATGCTGAATTCTGAACAGTTTTTCAGAATATCGTGAATGCCCTTTACCTCATAATCGAGATGTTCCTCGACCTCCTCGCCCTTCTGCTGTCTCCAGCGGTCCAGAAAAACCCAGACATCGTGGCTGTCCGAACAGCACAGACGGCGGTACTCATAGCGCCCCTCATATTCGCGCTTAAATGCGTTGACGCGGTTTTTCTTCTTATGCAGTTTCTTTCCCGCCAGGGAACGCATCGCATCGCCGTTGTAGAGATAATCCCTCGAATCGACCTGCTCTTCCACCAGATATTTGTCCTCCGGCAGATTTAAATATTTCACTGCATACTCATCCGCCAGATTGATAACCAGCGGATATCCCAGTTCTTCATTAAAATACTCCTCAATCGCCGCAAACGCCCCCGGCAGGTCTTCCTCCCGGCACAGCGGCATCGCGGAAAAACAATGTCCTTCATTCTCCATCAGCCATAAAAGCGCCTTATTTTCCCAGATTGCATAACGGACATTATAATAATCTTTCCAGACATAGCTCTCCAGAAATACGCTGTCGCACGTCATATTGTGGCGCATCGCGTAAAACGGAAGCATCTCCTGGATACTGTTAACTTCAATTTTTTTAAACTCTAAACTCATGAAACCTCCTGTGTAAAATCAAAGTGGGTTTTATTTGCCTTCTCATATTATACCATAAATACTAAATTCAGCTATCGCCTTTGGCTCTGCTTCATTAAGTATTTAGGTATGACTCGCACTAAGCTCGAAAACACCTCGCTAAGTGCTCATATTATACCACAAATTTCCTACTTAAAAACAAGGATTTTCTTTCCTTGACTCCATAATTATTGTAGACATTATAGTTATTTCTGATAAACTATACTCAGAAGATGATTTCTGCGGCGTTTTCTTTCTGACAGCCGACGGCAGAGTCATCTATTTTTACCAGAAAGACGAGGATTTATTCATGGAAAAGAATCTCACCTCCGGCAGTGTGCTGAAAACAGTTATCTATTTCTCCCTGCCATATTTGTTATCTTATTTTTTGCAGACACTCTACGGCATGGCGGATCTGTTTATTATCGGGCAGTTTGGAGGCGTGGATGGGACGACGGCGGTCTCGGTCGGCAGTCAGGTCATGCATATGCTGACGGTTATGATCGTTGGTCTGGCGATGGGCGCAACAGTTCTCATCGGACGCGCGGTCGGCGCGGGTGACCGGAAGCTTGCGGCGCGCGGCATCGGTAACACGATTTCCTTATTTGCAGGTCTGTCCATTCTTCTGACCGGACTTCTGCTGACGGCAGTTCACGGCATTATCAGGCTGCTGTCTGTCCCGGAGGAAGCGATAAACGGCACCGCGGCATATCTGATGATCTGCTTTACCGGCATCCCGTTCATCACCGCCTACAATATCATCAGCTCTATTTTCCGCGGCATGGGCGACTCCAAAAGTCCGATGTATTTCGTTGCAATCGCCTGTATTATCAATATTGCGCTTGATTACCTTTTAATGGGCGTGTTTTCGCTCGGTCCGTCCGGCGCGGCACTCGGCACGACCCTGTCACAGATGTGCAGTGTCCTGATCGCCCTGGTCGTAATCATTAAAAAACGGATGTTTCCGGGTTTTCGTCTCCGTGACCTCCATCCACATAAGACTACCATAGCCTCCATCCTGCAGGTCGGAATCCCAGTTGCAGTTCAGGACGGCTTTATACAGGTTTCTTTTCTGGTTATTACCATGTTTGCCAACCAGCGCGGATTAAATGATGCGGCGGCGGTCGGAATCGTTGAAAAGCTGATCGGAATCCTGTTTCTGGTTCCATCCTCGCTTCTCTCCACGGTTTCCGCCCTCTCCGCTCAAAACCTGGGCGCCGGAAAACCTGAGCGTGCCCGTCAGACGCTGCGCTACGCGATCTGCATCACATTTTCTTTCGGGCTGGTCATCTCAATTGCCATGCAGTTTGCTGCCGGTGCCGCCGTCTCCCTCTTTACTGATGAGGCAGAAGTTGTCCGACTCGGAACCCAGTATATGAAGAGCTATGTGCTGGACTGCATGATCGCCGGTATCCATTTCTGCTGCAGCGGTTTCTTCTGCGCCTGCGGACTGTCCGGGCTGTCGTTCCTGCACAACTGCATCTCGATCGTGGTAGCGCGCATCCCGCTCGCATGGCTCGCCTGCCGCTATTTCCCGGAAACACTGTATCCGATGGGACTCGCAGCGCCGATCGGATCTCTCATCTCCGTTGCCATCTGCCTGATTGCATTGCGGTGGATTAGACGGCATCCAGAAAAGCTGGTTATGAATTTACATCCAGTTGAAACTGAATAAATGCTCCATTCCCATCTGAATCTTGAAACTTCCATCGCCAGTTCGACAAGTCTCAGACTGAAACAGCGGTCTGGCCTGGAAAGGTCGGTGTCGGCATTTCGCCGGAATCTCCCTCCGTTCCGAGCACAGACAAATGGCAGGAAACTACCTGCATGGTTGTCCGCTTTCGCGACAGCCATCAGGAAGCTCCTGCCCCATATAAAACTCTTCTGCAATTTATCCGGGAGCATTCTCTCCCCATCACCGGATTCTACCGTGAGATCACCCGCTTACTTTTCCCGCATCTCCAGCAGTCTCCATGCCTTCTTATTCTGGACTTCCAGCACGGAACCACAATATTCACACTTTTTCAACCCCAGCTTCTGAATCGGTGCACCGCAGTTTGGACAGATAAGCGAAACCGCTGCCCCTGCTGTTTTCGCATCCTCATAGACATATACCAGTTCCGTCTCATAAACCGTCTGAATCAGATTCGAATGCAGTTCTGACTGCATCTCAGGCGTTTTCTCATATTCAGTCATTTCCTCATACTCGACCGCCGACTCACACAGAATCCGGCAGAGTCCTTTTTCCTTCTGATAGCGGCTGATGACCGTCCGGTGGATATGTACCTTCTGATACTCTTTTTCCAGTTTTTTTCTCAATTCTGTCTCGATCTGAGCCTTCCACTCGCTCCAGTTAAACTCCGGGAAATCTTTTGCAATCTGCGGCAGGCACAGCCGGTCCATTCCCGCCAGCGAACGCGGTTTAGATGCGTCTGGCTGCGTCAAATCACCTTCCGATAAATGCTTTGCCATATACCGAAGCACCTGTACCTCCGGCGTACTCGCCAGCTGCCGCATTTTCCTCTTTATTTTGCGGTAAATCCACCAGACAAGCGCTGCCGCAATCAAAATGCCAATGATCCAACCTATCGTTTCTGTCCGCACCGCTGCCTCTCTTTCTATGTTGCTGCACACACACGTGGCCAGTCACTTTTCTTTATCTCCGTGCATGATACTTAAACCTGATACTCCTTATTCCGCCTTGCTCGCAGCCTTGTCGCTCATCGCCTTTGAATTTACCATGATCCGCAGATGGGACCCTTCGCCACATTTGCCCTTCTCATCGTTTACTTCAATATCAAACCACATTTTCCGGCGTTCAATGCTGCGGAGTTTTGCAGTCGCTGTTACCTTCATTCCCACCGGCGTCGGCGCCAGATGGCGGCAGTGAATCTCCGCTCCGACCGTCGTCTGTCCTTCCTCCAGATACGATTTCGCCAGTTCCAGCGCTGCCGCCTCCATCAGGGCCACCATATTCGGAGTAGACAAAATTTGGGAACCTGCGCTTCCGATTCGCTTTGCCGTCATCTCATCCGTTACTTTCCAGGTCAGGCTGTATTCCTGTAATTTTTCTGCCATTTTCGCTTCCTCCATATTATAAAATGATTTTGTCGCGGCTATTTAAAATGCCGTTTCGTGAATGATTCTATTATAGCAGAAGATGTGAAAATCGGATAGCGCATCTTACTTTACAGCTAATCAAACAGTTAAAATTCCGAAAATTCTTGTAAAATAAAAAAAGGAACCATCTTTCGATGATTCCTCAGAGGCGACAACCAGATTTGAACTGGTGATCAGGGTGTTGCAGACCCACGCCTTACCACTTGGCTATGTCGCCATAAATGACCCCAACGAGATTCGAACTCGTGTTACCGCCGTGAAAGGGCGATGTCTTAACCGCTTGACCATGGGGCCAGATATTAAATTAAAACTCCCCGAGTAGGACTCGAACCTACGACAGCGCGGTTAACAGC
>NZ_QTXO01000008.1:0-96027 GCF_003461685.1 Clostridium sp. AF12-41
ATTTTCAGGGTTTTACATACTGTTCAGTTTTCAAGGTTCTTTGTTGTCTCAGCGACAGCTCATATATTCTATCATAAGCATTCTTGCTTGTCAACAACTTTTTTAATTTATTTTTTGTTTTTCTTTTTCAAAAGCGCCGTTTCTTCAACAGCTCAGCTAGTTTATCACGAAAACTCATCAGTGTCAAGCACTTTTTTTATTTTTTCTAGCCTTTTTTAAAAAAAGAAACGGAGAAAGAGGGATTTGAACCCTCGCGCCGGTTGCCCGACCTACACCCTTAGCAGGGGCGCCTCTTCGGCCTCTTGAGTATTTCTCCGCAGTAATAAAAAAAATATTTAATTGCATCTTAACGCATTTCTTTGTCAGACGCGTATCTCATTGTATCAAAGAAAATTTAAAATGTCAAGCAAATTCATCCAAGTTTTTTCTTTTTTTTTATTTCCTTTAAACCACCATTTTTCAATATATTTTATGATATGATACTATAAGCACTTAGCGAGATGTTTTGGCGGATTGCAGGAGTGCACCGCATCGCACGAAGCAATCCAGATTAGGATTCAGAAAGGAGTTTTTTATGAATTTAAAATATATGATCCTGGGAGCCGGCGGTACTGGTGGAATTCTTGGCTCTGCTCTTACAAAAGCCGGAAAGGATGTTACATTCATTGCCCGTGGTTCCAACCTTGATGCTATGCGTAATAACGGTCTCATCATTCGTCATCTCTGGGATCAGACGGAAGAACATCTGGAGGTTCGTGCATTATCCATGGAAGAATCCTGTGCTCTTTCCCTGGCTCCGGAGGTTATCTTTATATGCGTAAAAGAATATTCCCTTGATTCCGTTCTTCCTTTTATCCGACAGACCGCTGGTCCCCGCACAATTATTATTCCCATCTTAAATATATATGGAACCGGTGCCAGGGTGCAGAAAGAATTACCGGATTGTACCGTTCTGGATGGATGCATCTATGTTTCTGCATCCTTAGAACATCCCGGTGTTCTGGTTCAGCACGGTCCTATCTTAAGGGTTGTCTTCGGTTCCAGGAATCCTTCCTATATTTCTCCGATTTTATCAGCCATTCAATCAGATCTTTGCGAAAGCGGTATCGATGGAGTTTTATCCACCCATATCCAAAGGGATGCTTTGGAGAAATTTTCCTATGTCTCCCCTATCGGAGCTGCCGGAGTCTACCTTCATGCCGTAGCCGGAGATTTTCAAAAGGAAGGAGCTGCCCGTGAATTATTTAAATCCATGATTCGTGAGATCAGTACCCTGGCTGCTGCCATGGGATATCCCTTTGAAAAAGACTATGTAAAAATAAATCTGGAAATTCTTTCTAACTTATCTGCCGATGCCACTACTTCCATGCAGCGTGACATAATGGAAGGAAAACCATCGGAACTGGACGGACTTGTCATGGAGCCCCTCCGACTTGCAAAAAAATATTCTGTCTCTATGCCCTGTTATGAGGAGGTAGCAAACGCATTATGTCCATTGGAATTTTAGTTGGTAAAATTGCGGCATTATTTATCGTCATGTTTTTAGGCTTTGTTTTGGTAAAGACTGGCATTTGCCGCTCAGATGACAGCCGCATTCTCTCACGCCTGTCTGTCTATATCGTAGTCCCCTGTTCGATTTTATCTGCTTTTCAGGTCAGCTGCAGCCCTTCCATCCTAAATGGGCTTCTTTTGGCGGTGGCTGCTGCTGTATTGATCCATCTCATCCTGATTGTTCTTTTTTACTTTATAGGACCTCTTCTTCATCTTAACGGAGTTGAAAAAGCCTCTATCATCTACTCTAATGCAGGAAATCTTGTTATACCACTTGTTTCCTCTATTCTAGGACCAGACTGGGTTATTTATTCCAGCGCCTACGTCTCTGTACAGCTTTTTCTTCTCTGGAGTCATGGAAAAATGATGATCTGTGAAGAAAAGAAGCCTGATTTTAAAAAAATCATAACAAATACAAATATGATTGCCATTTTATTCGGTATTTTTCTATTCTTGGCACAGATTTCACTTCCCGGTCCAGTGGACAGCGCTGTCCGCTCCCTGGGAAGCATGATTGGTCCTTTGGCCATGCTGATCTCAGGAATGCTGATTGCCGGAACCACGCCCCAGGAAATTCTGACTTTTCCCCATATTGGACTTGTCACGATTCTGCGGCTCATCGGTGTACCGCTTTTGACAATTTTACTTCTTAAATTCAGCGACCTTGCTTCTTTTGCTGAGAATGGTTCACAAATTCTGCTTGTCACCCTGTTAGCCACAATCACCCCATCCGCCTCCACAATCACGCAGATGGCTCAGGTATATGGAAAAGATGCCCGCTATGCTGGTGCCATTAACGTAATTACCACTCTATTCTGTATGATAACCATGCCAATCATGGTTTATCTCTATCAATTATAACTTTATTCGTAGCTGTTCACAGTTACCTTTATTCTTCACGACAAAGAGGTTATTTGCCAAACAGCAAATAACCTCTCTTCATAAAACTCTAACATGCATCTGCATTCTTGCTGCGGGATGGGAGTTATCTCACATCTGATATCTTATTGTCCTATCTCTGATATTCCTTTACTGCGGTCTCGTAAAGATTGTTTCCTTCGGAATCAATTACCACGATCATAGGCATATTTTCTACCGTCAATTTTCGGATCGCCTCTGTTCCCAGATCATCGTATGCAATCACTTCCGATTCCTTAATGCACTTTGAAAGAATTGCTCCGGCTCCGCCCACTGCCGCAAAATAAACGGCACCATTGCGAACGATGGCATCGATGACTGCCTGGCTTCTCTTTCCTTTTCCGATCATGGCTCCCATGCCGAGATCCAGAAGTCTCGGAGTATATTTATCCATACGGCTGGCTGTGGTTGGACCTGCAGAACCAATCGGACGGCCCTCTCTGGCCGGTGACGGTCCCATATAATAAATTACATTATCTTTCAGATCAAGTGGAAGTTCTCTTCCTTCATCCAGCGTCTCTATCATGCGCTTATGAGCTGCATCACGTGCCGTATAGATGGTTCCGCTTATATATACATAATCACCTGCATGCAGGCTTTTTAATGTCTCCCTGTCAATTGGAGCTGTGATTGTTCTATCCATATTTTCCTCCAAATCTATCTTATGTACTCTCGGTATCTTTTTGTGCAGGAAAAACTCCGAGAGTACATTCTTTATACTATCAAATGATGTTTGGGTCACAAGAGATTTTTCCCCTTTTGATACCGGATTGCTATGTGCTTCGCACTTCCGCAATCCTAAAAATATTCATCAAATCACTCTGTGCGCATGACGATTTACATGACAGCAGATATTGATGCCTACCGGCAGCCCTGCAATATGGGTCGGGTAGGTTTCAATATTGACAGCCAGGGCGGTTGTCCGTCCGCCTAATCCGCCAGGACCGATCCCAAGGTTATTGATCTTTTCAAGCATTTCTTTTTCCAGATCACGCACATACTCAACCGGTGATTCCTCTTCCAGATTTCTGGTCAGCGCGTGCTTCGCCATCTCTGCACACTTTTCAAAGGTTCCACCGATTCCAACGCCTACTACCATCGGAGGACAGGCATTCGGTCCCGCATCCCGCACCGCTGTCAGAATAGTATCCTTGACTCCTTCAATTCCATCTGCCGGTTTCAGCATGAACACACGGCTCATATTTTCACTTCCAAATCCCTTCGGAGCCACCGTGATCTCTACCTGCTCACCCTCTACGATCTCATAATGAATGATAGCCGGTGTATTATCCTTCGTATTCTCACGGTAAATCGGATCCTTAACCACGGATTTACGGAGATATCCGTCTACATATCCCTGGCGCACGCCCTCATTGATAGCATCAGTCAGAGAACCGCCGATCAGATGTACATCCTGTCCTACCTTGATAAACACAACTGCCATTCCGGTATCCTGGCAGATCGGAATCATCTCCTCACCAGCGATACATAAGTTTTCTTCCAGCTGGCCTAAAATCTGACGTCCCAATGGAGATTCTTCACTCGCTGCCGCCTCATCAAACACCTTTTTCATATCCGGTGACAGAAAATGGTTGGCCTCAATGCACATTTCTTTGATATTCTGTGTAATGGTTTCAACATTGATTCTTCTCATTTGAAAACTACCCTTCTTCCATGAAATTTTTATCTGCCCCTGCTGACAGAACCGCATCTCTTAATCATTAATGACTCTTATATCATCATAATAGAAATTAAATAATCTTGCAATCATTTCTGAATAGATGTAATAAAAATACCCCCTGAATAGATTTTGATCTCATGCGCAGTGATTCTGATAGGAATATGCCAGCTTTGCTGACCAGAATCACGCGCCAAGTCTCACGGACGTTCTACTTATCTATTCAGGAGGTATTATATTGTTACAGTTCAGCCATGACATCTTCTTGTTTCCATATTCATTCAAACCAGCGCATGGCTAAACTGTAACATCATATTATCTTGAAATTTCTCTTGTTACGTGTTTTAACCACTCTTTTTCTTCGTCATTCATATACGGAGAAATGGTTTCGTATACGTCTTTATGGTATGTATTTAAGCGCTCGATATCCGCGTCATCCATGAAACGTGTATCCAGTGCCTCTAAGTCAATCGGCGCCTTGGTCAGGAATTCGAACTTCAGGAACTGTCCGTACTCATTTTTCTCATCCTCGACACATAAGATCAGGTTCTCTGTTCTGGTTCCGAAATCGCCAGCAAAGTACAGACCCGGCTCATCGGAGCAGATCATGCCCGGCTCAATCACAGCACTGTCCTGACGCTCCGGAACAACCTTCCAGCGCAGTCCGTTCGGTCTCTCATGTACGTTAGAAAGATATCCAACACCATGTCCGGTACCATGTGCAAAATCAAGACCACGTTTCCAGAATGCTTCACGGATGGTGTAGTCTAAGTTGATTCCCCGGCAGCCGTGAAGGAACTTCATGGTTGATACCTTCAGCATAGCGGCTGCTACGATTGTGTAGTACTCTTTTTCCTTCTCGGTCAGAGGTCCTAATGCATAGGTTCTTGTGATATCAGTAGTTCCCTCTAAATACTGTCCGCCGGAATCTACCAGCAGAAGACCTTCCGGTTTTAATTTCTTGCATACCTCATCGCTTGGATGATAATGGCACATTGCTGCATTTTCCTTGTAAGCGGCAATGGTTACGAAACTTGGCTCGATATAGTTGCCCTGCTCTGCTCGCAGTTCTTCAATTTTATGAGCCGCTGTCATCTCTGTCATATCGCAGGTTCCGATGGTATGCTTCAGCCAGTACATAAACTTGGTAACAGCAATGCCATCTTTTAAATGGGCCCTACGCATATTTTCGATCTCGGTCGCATTCTTAACAGCCTTCATGGTCGCACAAGGATTCATCTCGTCTATAATACGGCAGGAAGCATCAATGCTCTCGCATACAGCAAAGCTTGCTTTCTTGCGTTCCAGAAGAATCTTCTCATTCTTCAGGGCTGCCACATCCTGTAAGAATTCCGCATACTCTTTTACCTGAACCTTTGCCTCAGCTAAAGCCGCACAAACCTCTTTTCCCATCTTAGTATCTTCTTTGATGGCTTCTTTCTGTACGTATAAATAAGCTTCATCCTGTGTAATAAGTGCATAGGACAGAAATACCGGGTTATTTACAATATCGTTTCCACGGAGATTGAATAACCATGCGATTTCATCCAGGGCCGTCATCAGATGAATCTGTGCTTTATTTTTCTTCATGGCATCACGAAGATCAGAAAGTTTCTCTACGGTACTCTTTCCGGCATATTTTACATCCAGGCTCCAGATAGGCTCGCAGGACATAGCCGGACGGGAAGTCCAGATCTCACCTACCAGATCCTTGCTGCAGTTGATTGTTACATTTTTTTCCTGCAGTAAGTTCTGAAGACCATACCCCAGCTCAGAGTTTACAACACGGCCGTCAAATCCAAGGCATCCATCAACCGGAAGCTCCTCCTCTAAAAACTCGTCCAGAGTCGGAAATTCAGATTCACCCATGCGGTATAATTTGATCTCACTGCCTGAAAGCTGCTCTTCTGCCTGTACAAAGTATCTTCCGTCTGTCCAGAGTCCGGCTTTGTCCATAGTGATAACAGCCGTTCCAGCGGTTCCGTTGAAACCGGTCAGGAAGTGACGGCATTTAAAGAATTCGCCTACATACTCAGATTCATGAAAATCCGCAGTCGGAACCAGGTATGCATCGATTCCCAGTTCTTTCATGCGATCTCTTAATTGTCCAATTTTTATATTTGTCTGGTTCATTATTTCCTCCTTCATGCAATTTTTTTGAAAAAATATGTACTCCTGGAATGTCTATGCATTCCGCATAAAACATTCCCAGAGTACATCTTATTCTAGTTATTTAAATTATCGTAACAATTCAGCCCCATTAGCCAAGAAACATTCCAACGCCCGGTCCTAACGGAAGGTTAAGTACGATCCATAATACTAACAGGATACTCCATCCAATCAGGAAGCAGATACTGTACGGAAGCATGGTGGAAACCAGGGTTCCGATACCAGCCTCTTTATCGTATTTCTTCATGAATACGATAATCATTGCGAAATAGGACATCATCGGAGTGATAACGTTTGTACAGGAGTCACCGATACGGTAAGCAACCTGAGCGAACTCCGGTGTGTAACCTAACAGCATGAACATCGGTACGAATACCGGCGCGATCAGAGCCCATTTTGCAGATGCAGAACCCATGAACAGGTTGATGAATGCTGCAAAAAGAACGAATAAGATCATGGTCGGGATAGTTCCAATACCAGAGTTTCTAAAGAACTCAGCTCCCTTTAATGCAAGGATCGTTCCTAATTTGGTATAACCAAAGAAGTTAATAAACTGTGCTGCCACAAAGGTCAGAGCGATGTAGGAGCTCATGGTTCCCATGGCACGTCCCATTGCGTTGCAGACATCCTTCTCTCCGTGATATACACCAGTCATATGACCATATACAACAGACGGTACGAAGAAAAGTACAGTGATAATTGGGATGATGCCCTCCATGAACGGGGAGTTTCCTAACAGTGTTCCGTCCTCAGCTCTCATAACAGAGTTAGCCGGGAGACAGAAAGCTACCAGAACCAGAATCATAACCAGTAAGGTTAAACCAGCTACTTTCAGAGCTTTTCTTTCCTGGTCGTTTAATTTATACTCAGAGCTTGTTTCATTCTCTTCCCCATTGCCGTGATACTCACCAAAACGCGGTGCAACGACTTTCTCAGTGATGATAGTACCTAAGATTGTGATCAGGAAGGTAGACACCATCATGAAGTACCAGTTTCCGGTCGGCTCAACTACATAAGTCGGGTCTACCATCTTTACAGCCTCGTTGGTAATACCGCAAAGAAGCGGATCCAGAGTACCGATTAATAAGTTTGCAGAGAAACCACCGGATACACCTGCAAATGCTGCAGCCATACCAACTACCGGATGACGATTGTATGCCATGAACATCAGTGCTGCGATCGGAATCAGAACGATGTATCCAACTGCATCGGCCAGGTTGGACATAACGCCTAAGAATACGATCATCGGAGTGATTAACTTAGCCGGAGTAACCTCTACAGCAGACTTTAATGCGCCGCCGATTAAACCACTGTCCTCCAGAAGTCCGATACCAAACATAGCTACCAGGACAACTCCCAAAGGAGCGAATCCTGTAAAGTTAGTGATTGCATGTGTCAGCATGTACACAAGCCCCTCACCATTCAAAAGGCTGACAGCCTGAACCGTCTGAGTCTCTACGACTCCCTTAGAACGGTTAACCAGTTCACCTGTTGCCGAAACTCCAGCCATCTCACAGACAGCAGAAAGAACGATAACAAAGAGAACTAAAATTGCAAAAATAGAAATCGGATGCGGAAGTTTATTTCCGACTTTCTCAATTCCGTTCAGCCAGCGGTTTAATAACGAAGGCTTATCTTTTGCTTGTTCGTTTGCTTTTCCCATTTTTTCCTCCATTCCAAGCTTATACGTATAAGTGAATTTTGTATTGTTAGAATATCACAAAAGGATCGGCATTTCAATTATTTTTTTAGCAATATTAAATTATTGTGTATTTTAGTGAATTTCTATAGACATTTTTAGAGAAATTTAATAAACTGTAAAAGTGTTATAAGGAGTCTACAAAATTATGAAAAAAAATGTTACTGCAAAAGACATCGCAAAACTCTGCGGAGTCTCTCAGGCGACTGTATCTTATGTGATCAATAATCGCCAGAATCAGAAGATCAGTGAGGAAACCAGACGCAAGGTTTTAGATGCCGTTGAAACACTTCACTACTATCCCAATGCTTCCGCCAAAAGCATGCGGACCAAAAACTGCACGTCCATCGGAATTGTATGTGCAAAGGATTACAGCCGCCAGGCTTTCTTAAATGCTTTTACCGGAATCAGCCAGTACCTGTCCCAGATCGACTATACCATCACGATTTTCAATGAAATGGATGATATAGATTCTTCTCCGGATTATGTCAAAAGCTATTATTCCAACGTGATCGATGGACTCATTTTTATTTCCAACGATGATCACGCTGCTTTTACAAAACCGGCCGATGAAAATCATATTCCCTATGTGGTTATCTGTATGGACGGGGTTTTCTCAAAAAAAACGCCGTTCCCCCATGCATTTGAATATGCCCTGCAGGAATGTGCCTCCTTCTGTCTGGAAAAGGAAATCCGCGAAGTGCGGTATTTTTCCATCAGCAATGACGGTCTTTTAGTTAATAATAAATATCCGCTTTTTGAATCCCTGCTTCGCCGGACGGCACCGAACTGCCATCTGGAGCACGTGATCTGCCCTATCAAGGATCGTGATCTGATTCATCTGCAGCAATTTTTAGCTAAATACATGGAAAACCGCAGTTTTGATCTTGCCATTTCTCAAAACTACGACATTGGACTGCTGCTGCAGCGTGAAATATTAAAAACAGGCTTTTCCATCCCTCAGAGAATTCGCCATATCTTCCTGAACGAGGTGAATTTCTATGAAATGGACTATCCTTCTATCAGCGGCATTGATATTCCCTACGATCAAATGGGCGAGTATGCTGCCAAACTTCTTCTTGCTATGATCGAAAACCGTGAATCTGAATTTACCTACCAGGAATTCAGGTGCCGACTCATTCAGAGAGAAACGACGCTGTGACGCTGTTAAAATACTGCGCCTTATAAAGATCAAAAAGAGAACACCCGCTAATTCCAGTTTATGAATTGCCGGATGTTCTCTTTTTTATGATTTTCTTTTCAAGGATCAAGGATATCTGATCTTTTTTACTTTTTATTCGTTACAGTTCAGCCATGACATCTTCTTGTTTCCATATTCATGAAAACAAGAAGCATGGTGGGTCCACCATATGCTGATTTGGATGAAAAAGTGCTTATGCAAGCAAGCTTGCAACACACTTTCTCATTCAAACCAGCGCATGGCTGAACTGTAACTTTTATTCTTCCGTATTCTCAGATTCGGTTTCTTCTCCGTCCTGTTCCTCCAGAAATTCGTCTTCTTCATCCTCATCCTTGTCGCTCTCCCGCACCTTGGCGATGCTTGCAACTGCTATGCCGGATTCAGCATCAATACTCATCAGCTTCACACCGGAGGTATTGCGTCCGATAATCGAGATGTCGCTGACTGCCATCTTGATGATGATGCCTTCATTGGTAATCAGCATGATCTTGCGCTCATTATCTACCAGCTTTGCACCCACCAAATCACCGGTTTTGTCGATGATCTTATAGCAGCGCACGCCCTTGCCGCCTCGGTTCTGGGCTGTAAATTCATCAATCGGAGTGCGTTTTCCATAACCATTTTCCGATACCACCAGCAGGCATTCTCCCTGGCTGGCCATCTGCATACCGATGACTTCATCGCCTTCATCAAACTTCATGCCGATAACCCCCATGGAAACACGGCCTGTTACGCGGACATCGGTCTCATGGAATCGGATACACATACCTTTCTTTGTGATCAGGAAAATATCTTCGGTATTATCGGTAGCCTTAACTTCGATCAATTCATCGTCATCACGAAGTACAATCGCCTGAAGACCGTTCTTGCGGACATTGCTGTATTCCTTCATCGGAGTCTTCTTAACCATACCATTGCGGGTTGCCATGAAGAGATATTTCTCATCATCGATCTCCTTCATAGGAACGATGGATGTGATCTTCTCGCCTGGCATCAGCGGAAGCAGATTCACGATGGCAGTACCTCTGGCAGTGCGTCCTGCCTCCGGAATCTCGTATCCCTTCAGACGGTATACGCGTCCCTTGTTGGTAAAGAACATCACATAATGATGGGTTGTGGTCATCAGCAGATCTTCGATATAATCTTCCTCAATAGTCTGCATGCCCTTGATTCCCTTGCCTCCGCGGTTCTGGCTCTTGAAATTATCGCTGGACATTCTCTTAATATAGCCAAAATTGGTCATGGTCACAACGATATCGTCATCCGGGATCAAATCCTCCGCAGACATATCGTATTCATCATATCCGATGGCGGTACGGCGGTCATCTCCGTATTTATCAGCGATGAGGGAGATCTCCTCCTTGATAACACACAGAAGTTTCTTCTCATCTGCCAGAATCGCTTTCAACTCTGCAATCTTTGCCTCCAGCTCTTTATATTCATTTTCCAGTTTCTCGCGTTCCAGACCGGTCAGAGCACGCAGACGCATATCTACGATGGCCTGTGCCTGTGCATCCGAAAGATCAAAACGCTCCATTAACTGAGCTTTCGCCGCCTGAACATTGGCAGAACCGCGGATGATCTTAATAACCTCATCGATATGATCCAGTGCCTTTAAAAGACCTTCCAAAATATGGGCTCTCTCTTCTGCCTTGTTCAGATCATATTTGGTTCTTCTGGTTACCACATCCTCCTGGTGCTTTAAGTAATATTCCAGGATCTGCTGCAGATTTAAGATACGCGGCTCATTATTAACCAGCGCCAGCATAATCACACCAAAGGTGTCCTGCAGCTGTGTATGCTTCAGCAGACGGTTCATGATGACATTGGCATTCACATCACGGCGCAGTTCAATGCAGATCCGAAGTCCCTCACGGTTGGATTCATCACGCAGATCCGTGATTCCATCAAGCTTTTTATCCTTTACAAGCTCTGCGATCTTTTCGATCAAACGAGCCTTATTCACTGCATAAGGAAGCTCTGTCACGATGATACGGCTCTTGCCATTTGCCATGGCCTCGATATTGTATACAGCCCGTACACGGATCTTGCCGCGTCCGGTTCTGTACGCTTCTTCGATGCCTGCTTTTCCAAGGATGGTTGCTCCTGTCGGGAAATCAGGTCCCTTTACGATCTCCATCAGTTCTTCGATGGTAGTCGGGCGGTCTTCCTCCACCCGGTTGTCTATGATCTTGACAACGGCAGCAATTACCTCACGCAGGTTGTGAGGCGGAATATTCGTTGCCATACCAACGGCGATACCGGTGCCGCCATTTACCAGAATATTGGGAAAACGAGCCGGAAGAACCGTCGGTTCTTTCTCAGTCTCATCAAAGTTCGGCATAAAATCAACGGTATTCTTGCCGATATCTGCCAGCATCTCCATGGAAATACGGCTCAGTCTCGCCTCGGTATATCGCATCGCTGCGGCACCATCACCGTCCATGGAACCGAAGTTTCCATGTCCATCTACAAGCGGGTAACGGGTAGCCCATTTCTGAGCCATATTAACCAATGCGCCGTAAATGGAGCTGTCGCCGTGCGGGTGGTATTTACCCATTGTATCACCGACGATACGGGCTGACTTACGGTGGGGCTTATCCGGCCCGTTATTCAGCTCGACCATGGAATACAGAACACGTCTCTGTACCGGCTTTAAGCCATCCCGCACATCCGGAAGTGCACGGGCAGCAATAACGCTCATCGCATAATCGATGTAAGACGTTTCCATTGTCTTTTTCAGATCAATGTCATGAATTTTGTCAAATATATTTGGTTCCATCTATACTCCTTTCGTCCTCAAAAGGATTTAAGTGACTTAAATTTAATTAAATATCCAGGTTCTTTACGTACTTCGCATTTGCCTCGATAAACTCACGGCGCGGCTCAACCTGATCCCCCATCAGGGTAGCAAATGTCAGATCAACCTCCGAAGCAGTCTCACTGTCGATCTGGACACGGAGAAGAATTCGGCGCTCCGGATCCATAGTCGTCTCCCAAAGCTGTTCCGCGTCCATCTCACCCAGACCTTTATAACGCTGGATCTTATTGTTGTTGTCACGCCCAATCTCAGTCAGAATCGAATTCAGCTCATCATCGCTGTATGCATACCAGACACGCTTATTCTTCTCGATCTTATAAAGCGGCGGCTGTGCCAGATATACATGTCCTTCCCGGATCAAATCCGGCATAAAACGATACAGGAACGTCAGAAGCAGGGTACTGATATGTGCACCATCCACATCGGCATCGGTCATGATAATGATCTTGTTGTAACGAAGTTTTGAAATATCAAAATCTTCATGAATACCGGTACCAAATGCCGTGATCATCGCACGGATCTCCGCATTGCCGTAAATTCGATCAAGTCTTGCTTTTTCTACGTTTAAGATCTTGCCTCGAAGAGGCAGGATAGCCTGATTGGATTTATTTCTCGCCTCTTTGGCGGAACCGCCCGCGGAATCTCCCTCTACGATGTAGATCTCGCAGTTTTCCGGATTCTTATCGGAACAGTCGGCTAACTTTCCTGGAAGCGCCATGCCATCGAGCGCTGATTTACGTCTCGTCATCTCGCGGGCCTTGCGGGCTGCGTCGCGGGCTCTCTTGGCAAGAATCGATTTCTCACAGATGATCTTGGCAACCGCCGGATTCTGCTCTAAGAAATACGTCAGCTGCTCGCTCACGATCGCATCAACCGCCGCGCGGGCCTCGCTGTTGCCGAGTTTCTGCTTCGTCTGTCCCTCAAACTGAGGCTCCTCGATCTTGACGCTGATGATGGCTGTAATGCCCTCGCGGATATCCTCGCCGCTGAGCGCCGGTTCATTTTCCTTGAGAAGCTTATTTTTCTTTGCATAATCGTTAAAAGTCTTCGTCAGCGCGCTCTTGAAACCAGCCAGATGCGTACCGCCCTCCGGGGTATTGATATTGTTGACGAATGTGTAGATATTTTCCGTGTAGGAATCGTTATGCTGCATCGCCACCTCGACAAATACCTTGTCCTTGATGCCCTCGCAGTAAATAACCGGCTCATAGAGCTTCTCATTGCTCCGGTTCAAGTAGGTGACAAATTCCTTGATACCGCCCTCGTAATGGAAAGTCTTCTCATGCTTTACCTCGCGGTCATCACGCAGCGTGATCCGGAGGTTTTTCGTCAGGAATGCCGTCTCACGCAGGCGTACTTTTAACGTATCATAGTCGTAGACCGTTTCCTCGAAAATCTCCTTATCCGGCAGGAATACAACCCGTGTGCCGTGCTTATCCGGAGCACACTCACCGACTACTTTCAGCGGATACATGGTTTTGCCCCGCTCATAGCGCTGCTTATATACCTTTCCATCCCGGCAGATCTCAACCTCCAGCCACTCGGAAAGAGCGTTTACAACCGATGCACCTACACCGTGAAGTCCGCCTGATACCTTATATCCGCCACCGCCGAACTTGCCGCCTGCATGCAGGATCGTAAATACAACCTCAACGGCCGGAAGTCCGGCTTTTTTCTGAATATCAACCGGAATGCCACGACCGTCATCCTGTACCGTGATGGAATTGTCCGCATTGATCTGCACCTCGATGTGACTGCAGAATCCGGCTAATGCCTCATCTACGGAGTTGTCAACTATCTCATACACCAGGTGATGGAGGCCTCTTACAGATGTGCTGCCTATATACATACCAGGACGCTTTCTGACCGCCTCCAATCCCTCCAATATCTGTATTTGATCTGCACTGTATTCTGAACCCATAGTTCCTCCTTCACTTGCTGTTTTATGTCTGACTAGTTGTCTTGTTTGGACGTTCACAGGTGACCGTCCCGCTCACGACC
The DNA here is from genome assembly GCF_003461685.1 of Clostridium sp. AF12-41. NCBI lineage: Bacteria > Bacillati > Bacillota > Clostridia > Eubacteriales > Clostridiaceae > Clostridium > Clostridium sp. AF12-41. The sequence goes on from NZ_QTXO01000008.1 coordinate 14,039, forward strand.
CGAAAGGTCTTATCTATCTGGAAGCTGTGGCTGATAAAATCATCCAAGCCTGTACAGGTAATGATCGTCTGTATATGACGGATGCTGGCGAGCAGATGATCCTGCCGTTTCCCATCTAACTCCGACAAAACATCGTCGAGAAGCAGGATCGGATACTCCTTTTTGATCTTTTTAACCAGCTCAATCTCCGCCAGTTTGAGCGATAATGCCGCCGTCCTCTGCTGTCCCTGTGAACCGAAGCGCCGGATGTCAATTCCGTTGACATAGAAACTTAAGTCATCCCGGTGTGGTCCGACCAGCGTCGTCTTCTGCTTCCGGTCCGCCTCGCGGCTCTTTTTGACTGCCGCTTCCAACTGATCTGCCTCCGTGTTCGGCTCATACTGGATGACGAGTTCTTCCTTTCCACCCGACAATTTCTGATGGATCGGACGGATCAATTCGTTTAATTCACCGATAAATTCCCGCCGGTACTGGCTCACCTCCCGCCCATAGGAAGCAAGCTGCATATCCCATATATCCAGCATCTCCTCGTACTCGGGATGGAAAAACAGCTCCTTTAAGAGCTTATTTCTCTGTATCACCACCCGGTTGTACTGCACCAGCGAATGTACGTAGAGCCGGTTTAACTGGCATAATTCCAGATCAATAAAACGGCGCCGATCCGCCGGTCCGTTCTTAATGAGATTCAGATCTTCCGGCGAAAAAAACACCACGTTAACAATGCCGAAAAGCTCGCTCGCCCGCCGGATCGGGATCCCGTTGACCGCCACGCCCTTCGTCTTATTTTTCTTTAGATGCATGTCAATCCGGTACGGCACATCGTCCTTGCGAAGCTGCATCTTGATGTGGGACTCGTCCTCTCCGAATTCGATGATCTCCCTGTCCTTGCTGCCGCGGTGGGACTTGGTCGTCGCACACACGTAGACCGCTTCAAGAATATTGGTTTTACCCTGCGCGTTGTCCCCGTAGAGAACATTCGTCCCCGGATCAAAATCCATATGTAATTCCCCGTAATTGCGGTAATTTTTGAGTTCGATCGATTCGATAAACATGAAACCATCCTTTATTTGGTGATTGTTACGGTCTCTCCGTCATACTCGACTTTGTCCCCGTCGTAAAGCTTCTTGCCGCGCTGCATCTCCACCGCGCCATTGACCTTCACAAGCCCGTCCTGAATCGCAAATTTAGCATCCACGCCGGACTCTACCAGACCGGCTGCCTTAAGCGCCTGACCCAGTTTTATAAATTCATCTCTCAGTTTTATCTCCATCTTATTTCAGATCCTTTCTGTCACTGTCTGCCTGCACCTGCCATGTCAAAAAATGGCAGGTTAGATCGCTGCCGCATTGAAATTGACCGGCAGGATCAGATAGATGTAAGTCTCCTCCTCGTCCCGGATAAAGCACGGGGATTTCGGATTCATCATGTACAGAGTCACTTCCTCATCATCGATGATTCGCAGCGCATCACCCAAAAACTTCGGGTTGAAGCCGATCATCAGGTCTTTTCCAAACTTGGTAATCGCCAGACGTGCATCCATCGTACCGAAGGCGGAATGCATCTTTAATTCCATTTCTTCATCGGTAAAGTTTAAGATCAAAGGTTTCTTATCATTTTCACGGTCGAGAATGCTCGCACGGTCGATCGCATCCATGAAATCACGGCGGTTCAAGGTAACTTTCGTCTCATAATCGGAGGAAAGCATCTGATTGATCCGGAAATACTCGCCCTCAATCAGGCGGGATAACACGATCGTGTCGTCAAATTCAAACATGATGTGGTTGGTGCTGAAGAAAATCTGTACCTCAGAGTCGTTGTCACCGTTTAAGATCTTGCTGATCTCACCTAAAGTCTTGCCAGGAACGATGACTTTTATATCATCGTACTGTTCTTTTAATGCAACTTTGCGGATCGACATGCGGTGTCCGTCGAGGGAAACGAGCTTAAGTTCATTGCCGGTGACCTCCATCAGCTCACCGGTCATCATCTTGTTGCTGTCGTTCGGCGAGATCGAGAAGATCGTCTGGCGGATGATCTCTTTTAAGGTAAACTGGGAAAGTGTGATGAATTTATCCCGCTCAATGTGGGGAATATAGGAAAATTCATCGCCGTCCTTGCCCTGAATCTGGAAAATAGCCTTGTCACAGGTGATCGTCGTGTTGTATTTTTCATCCGATTCGATCGTGATCGTAGAATTTTCGCCGGAGAGCTTGCGGATAATATCGGAAAAAAGCTTGGCATCAAGAGCGATTTTTCCACGTTCCAGGATCGTTCCTTCGACCTTCGTCTCAATTCCCAGCTCCATATCGTTGCCGGTCAGTTTGATCTCATCCGAAACAGCATCGATCAGGATGCATTCGAGAATCGGCATGGTGGTTTTGGAAGGAACGGCCTTCAGAACAATGTTGATGCCGTTCATTAAATGATCTTTTTCAAATGAAAGCTTCATGTTTGTTGATAACTCCTTTGCTAAAAATAACGTGGAACGGAAAGAAAAGATATATATAAATTCCGTCGCAATCGTAGTAGGGGCTGTGAATATGTGGAATTCTCCGGACAGCCCCGAAAATACAGGGGTTCAGACTCCTTTTGAATGGTTAAAAAGGCTGTGTAAAACTGTCCGGAACCGGCTGGATAACTTTTGAATTATCCACAACCCTGAAATGGAGCAAAATGTGGGAAAAGTTATCCACAGGTTTTCAACCACTTTTCCACGCGAAATTGTGGAAGAAACCTACTGTGGGCTGATCTTTTTCATTAAGATTTCCACTGTATTGCGAAGCGATTCGTTTTTCTCCATATCGGCAGCGATCTTGTCGTGACCGTGGATGATCGTCGTGTGATCCCGACCGCCTAAATATTTGCCGATATTCTGCAGGGAAGTTCCGAGCATCGAACGGCAGATATACATCACGATCTGGCGCGGGAATACGATCTCCTTGTTGCGCTTCTGGGAGGAAATGTCAAGCGGAGTGATACCGAAATGATCAGCAACGACCTGGATGATCAGCTCTGGGGTCACTTCTTTCTCCGCGTTCGGGGAAATGAGATCCTTGAGCGCTTCCTCCGCCAGCTCCGTCGTGATCTCCTTGTTATTTAACTTGGAAAGGGCGACGATCTTGGTGAGGGCGCCCTCGAGTTCGCGGATGTTGGACTTGACGTTGGTGGCGATGTACTTGATCACTTCATTATCTATATTGTAGCCCTCGAGTTCCTCTTTTTTGCGGAGGATCGCCATACGGGTTTCATAATCCGGCGACTGGATATCGACGGTCAAGCCCCATTCGAAACGGGAACGAAGCCGTTCTTCCAGCGTCTCGATCTCTTTCGGCGGTTTATCTGAGGAGATAATGATCTGTTTTTTCGCTTCATAGAGTGCGTTGAAGGTATGGAAAAATTCTTCCTGTGTCGATTCCTTACCGATAATAAACTGGATATCATCGATGAGGAGGACGTCGTTGTTTCTGTATTTTTCACGGAACTCCGTGGTGGAAATATTGTTTTTGTTCCGGATCGCATCGATCAGTTCGTTCGTAAACTTCTCACTTGTAACGTAGAGAACCTTCGCTTTTGGATTGTTTTTTAAGATAAAATGTCCGATCGAGTGCATAAGATGCGTTTTTCCCAGACCTACACCCCCGTAAATGAAGAGAGGGTTGTAGATCTCACCCGGAGATTCTGCCACGGCGAGGGAAGCGGCGTGCGCTAAGTTATTGTTCGCGCCGACGACGAAGGTGTCGAATGTGTAGCGCGGATTTAAGTTCGCATCCTGGATGAGCTGGCGGCTGACCTCGGACGGGCGGTTGATCAGATGGCTTTTGTCCGTCTCTTTTTGCGGCTCATCGACCTGTTCGATGGTGACAAAATCGACCTCACACTCGATTCCGGTTAGTTCTTCGATGGTAATCTGGATCAAAAGTCCGTATTTTTTTTTGATATAGCCGAGAAACTGCACATCCGGAACCAGGATCTGAAGGGTGCCGTCTTTCATGGAATAAGGCTGCGTCGGAAGCAGCCATGTTTTGAAAGAAACGTCCGTCAGTTCGTGTTCTTCTTTAATATGGAGGAGAATTTCATCCCATTTTTCCTTAATTTTCTCTATCATACTGTGTCTCCTAAACGTAAAAAGCAGCCAAAACTGCAAAATAACCCAATCTAAGTTCTATTCTACATGATTTGTCCACATTTTTCAATAAAAACCCGCAATGTGAATAAGTGAAATTCAGTTATCCACGTGGAAAAAACGCCGAAAAATAAGGCTTTTTGGTGAATGGGTGTGAACAATCAGAAGCTTATCCAGATCGTATTCCACGGCTTTTCCACAAGTTATCCCCAAAATGTGGATAAGTGGAGGATAAGCTGTGAATAGGTGGCGGGAATGCTGATAAAATAAGGATTTTTTTATCCACAAAATGGAAACGTCCCGGTGTGTATACTGTATACAATAAGGTGCCTCGACAGCAATCGACGATCGATCTGTGGGGACGCAGGATCGAAATGGTGGAAAAACCACAGAAATTCCTTGTTCTATGGGGATTAAAAAGATCAAAATAGTGGTTGACGAATGCGGAATTCTTCTATATAATGGAGAAGATGTTTAATTACAATAGTCTAACTATGTTGAGAAGAATGCGGATTTCGGCGTGAGCCGGAGGAAGCGTGGATTTCTCTTACTATATTATGGATGAGGAGGTGTATGCAGACATGAAGATGACATTTCAGCCGAAGAAAAGACAGAGAGCAAAAGTTCATGGATTCCGTGCGAGAATGAGCAGCGCAGGTGGAAGAAAAGTTCTGGCTGCCAGAAGAGCAAAAGGTAGAGCAAAATTATCTGCTTAATGAACGAGGCCGCAATCGAGTTATAGATTGTGGCCTTTCTTAATATTCATAGAAAAAGTTCTAAGAATATTAAGAAAAGCTCTGCGATGCACACTCGCTGCAGGGGAAAATGATTGCTAATGCAATCGCACCTCGGTGCGTGAATCCGGCAAGCCGGATTCTATTTTATATTATTTATCATTGGTGATTTTAATGAAGCGTTTTAATTCAATTAAGAAGAACAGCGAATTTCAAAAGGTTTACAAGACAGGGAAATCCTATGCCAATAAGCTTCTGGTTATGTACGTGAAGCGGGTGGATGACGGGAAGGAGCCTCGGATCGGTATCTCCGTCAGCAAAAAGGTTGGAAACAGCGTGGTCCGCCATCACGTGACAAGGTTGGTACGGGAGAGCTATCGGTTAAATAAGGACAGAGTCAGACTCGGATTAGACATCGTAGTCGTTGCCAGACCGGCAGCGAAAGAAGCAGACTTCAAAAAAATTGAGAGTGCATACCTGCACTTATGCGGACTGCATAACATTCTGGAGAATCGAAGTGAGAATATTGATTAAGAAGATCTTGATAAAGATGATTCGGGGATATCAGCTCTATATTTCCCCTATGACAGGACCTCACTGCAAGTACACGCCGACGTGCTCGGAGTACGCCATCCAGGCACTTAAAAAGTACGGCGCTGTAAAAGGTATGATTTTGGCATGTAAGCGGATTCTTCGCTGTAATCCATTTGCAGAAGGCGGTTATGATCCAGTTCCGTAAAGGATGAGGAGGTAGTTCATTGGACGTTAGCGTTTTAGTTGCGACAAAGGCAGGTTCGATCATGGGACCGATCGCCAGCGTGTTTGGTTATATCATGGACTTTTTATTCCGGATTACCAGCAGCATGGGGATCATGAATATCGGTCTGTGTATCATCCTGTTTACCATTATCACAAAGTTACTGTTATTTCCTCTGACGATCAAACAGCAGGAATCGTCAAAACTTATGTCGCTTATGAACCCTGAAATCAAGGCGGTTCAGAATAGGTATAAGGGAAAAACCGATCAGGCATCGATGGCTAAACAACAGGTCGAGATGCAGGCAGTTTATGAGAAATATGGCTCGAATCCGATGGCAGGATGTCTGCCGATGGCGATTCAGCTTCCGATTATCTTCGCTTTGTACCGGGTTATCTACAACATTCCGGCATACGTACCGTCAGTACGTGTCTTTTTTGACAACGTAGCGAACCCGCTGATGGAGCAGCCGGATTACGTCAACAAGATTTCCGAGCTGGCAAGCGGTGTCGGCATGGCGGTGGACAAGGTAGACTACACCGTGGCAAACAAAGTCGTAGATATGTTATATAAGTTGACACCGGCTGGATGGGATACGCTGGAAAGTTTATTCCCGCAGATCTCTTCGACGATCGCAGAAAATGCGGGCAAGATTGAGCAGATGAACTATTTCTTCGGCATCAATCTGGCAACTCCGCCGTTTACCGGTTTTAACCACATCACGATCGCATGGATCATCCCGATCCTCGCAGGTCTGACCCAGTGGCTCTCCACCAAGCTGATTTCCAATTTACAGCAGGTGGATCAGGACGCGCCGGGCGCGAGCATGATGAACAGCATGATGATCACGATGCCGCTGATGTCCGTATTCTTCTGTTTCTCCCTGCCGTCCGCGATCGGTATCTACTGGGTCGTTCAGGGTGCATTCCAGCTCGTTCAGCAGCTGATCGTAAATGCACATATGAACAAGATCGATGTCGATGATCTGATCCGCCGCAACGTGGAGAAGATGAACAAGAAGAGAGCGAGAAAAGGTCTGCCGCCGGCCAATGTCAGCGAGAAGGCAAGCGTGAATTTAAAGGCGCTTCAGGCACGCGAGGATGCGGAAAGCAAGGCGAAAGAGGACAAGATCTCCCGCAATAAAAAGCAGATGGAGGCGTCTGAAGCATTTTACAATTCCGATCCGAAGCCGGGCAGTCTGGCTTCCAAGGCCAAGATGGTGCAGAAGTACAACGATAAGCACGCGAAAAAATAGAAGGAGGGCGCAGGATGGATATGATTACGGTTACCGCTAAGACAGTCGATGAGGCAGTAACAAAGGCACTGATTGAACTGGAAACCACCAGTGATAAATTAGAGTACGAAGTGGTCGAAAAAGGAAGCGCCGGATTTCTGGGGATCGGCGCGAAACCGGCGATCATCCGTGCTAAGAAGAAAGAGACGCTCGAGGATCGTGCGATCGACTTTTTAAGCCAGGTATTTGATGCGATGAACTTAGATGTGAAGATCGCAGCGGCTTTCAATGAGGAAGAGTGCGAGATGAACATCGACCTCTCCGGCGAGGATATGGGTATTTTGATCGGTAAGAGAGGTCAGACCCTGGATTCTCTCCAGTATCTGGTCAGCCTGGTTGTCAACAAGAAGAGCGAGAATTACGTCCGCGTGAAGCTCGATACCGAGAATTACCGCGAGAGACGGAAAGAGACGCTTGAGACACTGGCAAAGAACATTGCTTACAAGGTAAAGAGAACGAAACGTTCCGTATCTTTGGAGCCGATGAACCCGTATGAGAGACGGATCATTCATGCAGCGCTGCAGAATGACAAGTATGTCACCACCCGCAGCGAGGGCGAGGATCCGTTCCGGCATGTGATTATTTCGCTGAAGCGTGAGGGCAGACGCGAGAGAAGTGACGGGTATGTGAGATATGAGAAGTAAATAAGTGTGACGAAGAAGGTCTGGAGGTATCTAGACCTTCTTTTTTGTGGGGGATCGAGCGCGAGAGGTTTATCGTGAAAACATGAAAAAAGAAATAAATATTAGACTAGATTTGTAAATAAAGATGGGAAAATGCTTCCATATGGTATAGAATAAGAAGATAAAAAGCAAGGAAGGATTTATATATATATGGTATATACAGATACAATCGCCGCGATCGCGACGGCGCTTTCGAGTTCGGGGATTGGGATTATCCGGATTAGCGGTTCGGACGCTGTTGCGGTGGCGGAGCGGATGTTTGAACCGGCGGTGGCGGGGAAGAGGCTTTCGGAGCAGAAAACGTATACGATTCATTATGGATATATTCGGGATGGAGAGGAACGGATCGATGAAGTGCTGCTTCTTTTGATGCGCGGTCCGCACAGTTATACGGCGGAGGATACGGTAGAGATTGACTGTCACGGAGGCGTGCTGGTGATGAAGCGGATTCTGGAGCTGGCGGTAAAATGTGGGGCACGGCTGGCGGAACCAGGCGAATTTACGAAGCGGGCGTTTTTAAATGGCAGAATTGATCTTTCGCAGGCGGAAGCCGTGATCGATGTGATCCAGTCGAAAAATGAGTATGCGCTGCAGTCTTCGGTCAGCCAGTTGAGCGGTTCAATGTCGCGGAAAGTGCGGGAACTTCGCGAAAAACTAATCTATGAGATTGCCTTTATTGAGTCCGCACTTGATGATCCGGAGCATATTTCTCTGGACGGATACCCGGAGCGCCTTCGGGAGACGCTGCAGCCGATTGAGATGGAGCTGGAGGCGTCGATCGGGACGTTTGACAACGGGCGTATCATGACGGAGGGGATCAAAACCGTGATCTTAGGTAAGCCGAATGCAGGAAAATCGTCCCTGATGAATGTACTGCTGGGAGAGGAGCGCGCGATTGTGACAGAGATCGCCGGTACGACACGCGATACGCTGGAGGAAAATATCCGTCTGCGCGGGCTTAGTTTAAATTTGATCGATACGGCGGGCATCCGGGAAACGGAGGATATCGTTGAAAAGATTGGCGTGGAACGGGCGAGAAAAATTGCGGATGAGGCAGATTTGATCTTGTATGTGGTCGATGGATCAAGGAAGCTGGATGAAAATGACCGTCAGATCCTCGATTTGATCCGGGGACGGAAGGTGATCGTCCTCTTAAATAAGACAGATCTGGAACCGGTTCTCACAGAAGAAGCGCTTCGCGAAGCGTGCGGGCAGGAAGTGATTCCGGTATCGGCGAAGGAACAGCAGGGAATTGATCGATTGGAGGAAAAAATTCAGACGATGTTCTTGCAGGGAAACCTGAATTTCAACGATCAGGTCATGCTGACAAACGTCCGTCACAAGACGGCGATGGAGCAGGCGCTGAAAAGCCTGCGTCTGGTCGAGACAAGCATCGACAATGCGATGCCGGAGGATTTTTTCTCGATTGATCTGATGGATGCCTATGAACATCTTGGAACGATCCTTGGGGAATCACTGGAAGAGGATCTGGTAAATGAAATTTTCAGCCATTTTTGTATGGGGAAATAGATCAATTTTTTGCAAGGTTTCTTTCCTTGTGGTATGATAGGGTGGATCTGAAAACAAGAAAGAATATAAGGCGTTTGATCGAATTGAAATGTGCAGCTGCAGTAAAATCGGCTGCGGCTCATGCGCGGTGATTCTGTAAAGAATATGTCAGCTTACGCTGACCAGAATCACGCGCCAAGTCTTACGGACGTTCGACTTGAATAGAACGCAGAGATAGAGAGGAAAGAGGAAACATGCCCTGTTTAACAGAAAATTATGATGTAGCGGTCGTCGGGGCGGGACACGCCGGCTGTGAGGCGGCGCTGGCAAGCGCGAGACTGGGACTCGAGACGATCGTGTTTACCGTCAGCGTGGACAGCATCGCCCTGATGCCGTGCAACCCGAATGTCGGCGGAAGCTCGAAGGGCCACTTGGTGCGCGAGCTGGATGCGCTCGGCGGCGAGATGGGAAAAAATATAGATAAAACCTTTATACAGTCCAAGATGCTCAACCAGTCTAAGGGACCGGCGGTGCATTCGCTCCGCGCGCAGGCGGACAAGCAGGAATACACCCGCCAGATGCGCCGTACCATGGAAAATACCGATCACCTGACGATCCGTCAGGGAGAGGTGGCAGAGCTGATCGTGGAAGAAGGTCAGATCAAAGGACTGAAAACGTACTCCGGCGCGACGTATTACTGCAAGGCGGTGGTGCTGGCAACGGGAACGTACCTGAAAGCAAGATGTATCTATGGCGATGTGAGCAATCCGACCGGACCGAATGGTCTGCAGGCGGCAAACCATCTGACAGATTCCCTGAAAAAGCTGGGAATCGAGATGTTCCGTTTCAAGACGGGCACACCGGCGCGTGTCGATAAGCGCAGCATCGATTTTTCTAAGATGGAAGAGCAGTTCGGCGATGAGAGGGTTGTGCCATTTTCTTTTTCCACCGATCCGGAGTCGGTGCAGAAGGAGCAGGTGTCCTGCTGGCTGACCTATACCAATGAGAAAACACATGAGATCATCCGCAACAACCTGGATCGATCGCCCCTCTTTTCGGGCGCGATCGAGGGAACAGGTCCGCGTTACTGTCCATCGATCGAGGATAAGGTGGTAAAATTTCCAGATAAGAACCGTCATCAGGTTTTTGTCGAGCCGGAGGGAATTTATACGAATGAAATGTATCTGGGCGGTATGTCCAGTTCCCTGCCGGAGGATGTGCAGTACGCGATGTACCGTACCGTACCGGGACTTGAAAATGTCAAAATTGTTCGAAATGCATATGCGATTGAGTACGATTGTATCAATGCACGCCAGTTAAAGGCATCGCTGGAATTTAAGGCGATCCGGGGATTGTTCAGCGGCGGTCAGTTTAACGGAAGCTCCGGTTATGAGGAAGCGGCGGTACAGGGCTTTATGGCGGGTGTCAATGCGGCGCGCGAAGTGCTGGGAAAAGAACCGATCATCCTCGACCGTTCCCAGGCATATATCGGTGTCTTGATCGACGATCTGGTTACCAAAGAAAACCATGAACCGTACCGGATGATGACGTCGCGTGCGGAATACCGCCTGCTTTTGCGTCAGGACAATGCGGATCTGCGTCTTTCCCCGATCGGGCATGAGATTGGACTGGTCAGTGATGCGATGTATGAGCGTGTCCTCTGGAAAGAAAAAATGATCGAGGAAGAGGCAAAGCGTCTGGAGAAGATCAACATTGGCGCTGGAAAAGAAGTGCAGGAATTTTTAGAGCGCCACGGAAGCACCCCGCTCAAGACCGCGGCAACGCTGGCAGAGCTGGTACGCCGTCCGGAGTTAAGCTATGAAGCACTGGCAGAGCTGGATCCGAACCGTCCGGAACTTCCGGAAGATGTGATCGAGCAGATCAACATCAACATCAAGTATGACGGCTATATCCGCCGCCAGCTGCAGCAGGTTGCACAGTTCAAGAAGATGGAGGGCCGGAAGCTGGATGAAAACTTCGACTATTCCACGGTCGGAAGCCTGCGCCGTGAGGCAGTACAGAAATTAAATCTCTATAAACCGGCAAATATCGGTCAGGCATCCCGAATCGCGGGCGTGTCACCGGCGGATATTTCGGTGCTGCTGGTACACTTAGAGCAGAGCCGCCATGCGGGACATGGGGAAGAGAAGAAAGAACTGTAAAATAGAAACGAGCGGATTCAGAGTTACTGTACACGGGCAGGCACTTTTGGAACCGAAAGTGCCGTAAAAAAACCTGGTGGCAGGAGGAATTTGCCGTATTTAAATGCGAAGCCACGGCAAATTCCGTTACTGGGCACGTATGCGTGAACAGTAACGAGTCAGAGACTGCATGGAAACAGGTAAACGCATTGCAGCAACTCAAAGTGTAAGATAGATAAGAACCTGAGAAAAAATAAAACATATCATGAAGGATATATTTATGGCAGAAGAAAATAAAGTAGAAAGCGGTGTGGTTCTGCCTCCGGCAGACTTTACCGGGCAGCTTCAGAAAGAAGCGCAGGAGATGGGCGTCGCGTTAAATGAACACCAGATCAAGCAGTTCTACGATTATTATGAACTGTTGATTCATTGGAATACGATGGTGAATCTGACAGCGATCACGGAACAGAAGGAAGTTGTGACCAAACATTTTTCGGATAGTCTGGCACTTGTGAAAGCGGTGCCGGATCTGGCAGAGAAAGAGTATACGTTGATCGATGTTGGAACGGGAGCTGGATTTCCGGGTATCCCGTTAAAGATTGCATTTCCAAATTTAAAGGTCACGCTTCTCGATTCTTTAAATAAGCGGATCAACTTTCTGAACGAGGTAATTCAGGCATTGGAACTGGAAAAAATTCAGGCGGTTCACGGGCGGGCGGAGGATGCGGCACATGATAATGTTTCACGTGAAACATTTGATTTCTGCGTTTCACGCGCGGTGGCAAATCTGTCCACGCTGTCGGAATACTGCCTGCCATTTGTCAAGGTGGGAGGCTGGTTTGTACCGTACAAATCAGGCAAACTGGAGGAAGAGATGAAGACGGGAAAAGGTGCGATCCGCAAGCTGGGCGGCGAGCTGGAGGATGTGATTTCCTTCCACCTTGCCAATGAGGATGAGCGTAACCTGGTCCGGATTCATAAGACAGAGAGGACGGGAAAAAAGTATCCGAGAAAAGCGGGAACGCCGTCGCGGGAGCCGCTGAAATAAAGCAATCAAAAGGTAGATAGAGAAAGACTGTATATGGAACACGTAGGGTATGCAGTCTTTCTTTTTCATATAGGCGGGGTTTAAACAAAAATGTATGACTGAATATTTGTCCTGGAAGATTGTGTTCCAGAAGCCGTATCAGGCATATGACAGAGGAAATCTGGAGAAGCAGGTAGAGGCGATGGCAGAGCTGAAAATAATAGGGAAATTTATAAAATTTGAGTTTTCGTTACAGAATATAGTTTTTTGTGCGAAAGCCGAGGAGATCGAGTGGGAATAATGTAGAATAAAGAGGAGCATTCCGGGGGTTTTGTTTGTATATAGATAGTGCGGCGGGACCTGGATGAAACATTAGGACCGTTCCTATCAAGAAGAAACAAACAAGGCGTACGGAAGGATGATGCTGTGAATATGAAAGATACTGGAAAAATGGTATCTGCATCATGGCATGAGTATGAAAAAGCAATTTTTATGGAGATGTGGGAAAGAGAGAGTAGCTGTTCACGGGTAGGCACTTTTGGAACCGAAAGTGCCGTAAGAAAACGTGGTGGCAGCAGGAATTTGCCGTATTTAAATGCGAAGCCACGGCAAATTCCGTTACTGGGCACGTATGCGTGAACAGTAATAAGCTTCGTCCTATGACGAAAAAACGCTCCGCGGTATGCATACGCATTATCCTTTTTTAAGAAAAAAACATATGGATCGCATCCATCACGGCATCCGGCTGTTCTAACTGCGGCAGATGTTTGGTCTTTGGGATGATAGAGGACTCGATTGCGGAATTATAAATCTTGTAATCCTGAATCGTCGCCTCGATCATCGGTTCCTCGGAACCGCCGATGATGAAGATGCTGTTGTCGATCTTCCTGAGAGCATTGGAAATATTGCACTTGGTATAGCGGCATTCAATACTGGAGAAGATCGCTTTCGGACATTCGCCGAGATGTGCGGCTTCGTGGCTGCGGTCGATCTGAACCGGTTTTACGGTATACGGATTGTAAAAATATTTGGTGCGGAATGCCTCTTCGATCATAGAGCGGCTGCACGCAATGTGGTAAATGAGCGTTCCAGCCAGCGGGAGATCCAGAAGAAGCTTATAAAGCTTGGCATTTTTACCCGGAAGCTGACAACAGTCGGTAAGGCTGCTCGGGTTGATGAGCATGATCTGATCAAACAGTTCTGGAGAGTTGCTGCACGCCATGATAGACAGTGCCGCTGAATCACCGGTGGAGAGAATGTTGGTCCGATGTCCGATCTCAGATTTGATAAAATCACAGATCAGCTGGACAAACAGGTAATTTGTGTAGGTCAGGTTCGGCTTCTCGGAACGTCCGCAGCCGAGAAGGTCGAGCGTGTAGACGGTGTAGGAGTGGCTGAGCTGTTCGCGGATGGATTCCCACTCATAGCCGCTCGATGCAAAGTGCAGATCGTGAATCAACAGAAGCGGTTTGCCGGAACCGCATTTTGTATAGTAGATATTTCCCAGCCGCCATTTGTAGCAGAGAGAATTCTCTTCCCGGGTCAGACCGCGGGAGGTGGCAGAAAATTGAATATATTTATTTAAAAGTGCCAGTGAAACTGCGCCGCCGGCGGACAGCATCAGGCAGGTCATGATCTTGTTTTTTGTGTTCATATAGAAAGCTCCTTTTGAATCGAAAAATTAAACTTGAAAATATCTCATCAAGTAATTCTATTATACCATAAATACTAAATTCAGCTATCGCCTTTGGCTTGGCTTCATTAAGTATTTAGGTATGACTCGCACTAGGATCGAAAACACCTCGCTAAGTGCTCATATTATATCATATTTTCCTGTATTCCAGTTCAGCTATTTCCAGCGTTTTTTCACAGAATATCTGTTCACAGATGTGTGCCCAAGTAACGGGATTTTGCCGATGCTTCGCATTTCAAATCGGAAAAATCTGCAACCAGAATTATAGCGTTCGGAATTTTCAGTTCAGAAAATTTCTACCTGTGAACAGTTATGAATATGCTATTTTATGTAAACAAAATTTCATTGAAAATCGATATTAAATTCATTATAATGTTCACGTATCAAAAAATCAATCGATGGGGAAAGAAATGCGCGATATGATAAAGAAGGAAAATAAGTTATGCTTTCAGCATCGTATGGAACGGAAGACAGAGAAATCTTTTCAGTTGTCGGCGGGCAGGCAGCGGCTGCTGGCGGAAACGATACGCGAACTGAAGCAGGAAGGGTGCTTAGACGAGGAGAAGCTGGCGATGCAGCATGGTACGACATCCATTTACTGCCATAGCCTCAATGTTGCCTACACAAGCCTTTGGATGATGGAACGGTGGCAGATTCGCTTGGAACCAAAATCACTTGTGAGAGGGGCACTGCTGCACGATTATTTTTTGTATGACTGGCATCAGAAGGATTCCTCGCACCGCCTGCACGGCTTCCGTCACCCGAAAACAGCGCTTGGAAATGCACAGAGAGATTACCATTTAAATTGGAAGGAAAAAAATATCATCGCACGTCATATGTTTCCGCTGATACCGGTGCCGCCTCAGTGCCGCGAGGCATGGATTGTGTGTCTGGCAGATAAATGGTGTGCTCTGGGGGAGACGGTGGAGCCGATGTTTCACGTGAAACATTTTAAATGAAATTTTTCTAAAAAAGTAGGAAATGAGTTTTAAGTGTGTTATACTATTAGGCAAGACAAGAACGGGAAAAAGCTGGAAATCGCTGTGCGGATGCCTGCGGGAAGGCTTTTTCCTGTCTTTCATGTGAGATAAAACCGAGGAAATGGAAGGAATACGGTATGGGACGAACGATTGCGATTGCAAATCAGAAGGGCGGCGTAGGTAAAACGACAACGGCGATCAACCTGTCGGCATGCCTGGCAGAGGCGGGACAGAGGGTTCTGACGATCGATTTTGATCCGCAGGGAAATGCAACCACTGGTTTGGGATTGGAAAAAGAACAGATTGAAGATACAGTCTATGAGCTGCTTTTGGGCGATTGCACACTGGAGGACTGTCTGATGCGCGATGTTCAGGAAAATCTGGATGTTCTTCCTTCGGATTCGAATCTGGCAGGAGCTGAGATTGAACTTCTGGATGTGGAAAATAAAGAGTCGGTGTTAAACGGTTATCTGGAGACAATCCGCGATCAGTATGATTTTATTATCATCGACTGCCCGCCGTCGCTGAGTCTTTTGACGATCAATGCGCTGGTAGCGGCAGATACGGTGCTGGTGCCAATCCAGTGCGAATATTATGCGCTGGAAGGACTGAGCCAGGTACTCCGGACGATCGGTCTGGTCCGGAAAAAGATGAATCCGTCGCTGGAACTGGAGGGCGTGGTATTTACCATGTATGATGCGAGAACGAATCTCTCCCTGCAGGTCGTAGAGAATGTAAAACAGAACTTAAATGAGCGGATTTACAAGACGATCATACCGAGAAATGTGCGACTGGCGGAGGCGCCGAGCCACGGAATGCCGATCAACCTGTACGACAGCCGCTCGACCGGTGCAGAGAGCTACCGTCTGCTGGCAGCAGAGGTGATCAGCCGGGGAGAAGAGCTGTAGGCAGGAAAATAACGGTGAAGTGAAATTCAGAAAGGATGCCTGCCGGGGCGTCGGGAGGTTCGTGAGGAGGAAGGAAATGTCAAAGAGAACGGGGCTTGGCAGAGGACTGGGAGCTTTTTTTGGAAATGATTACGAGAATGCAGAAGTGGGAAAAAGCAGCGCAAAGCCATCGGATGAAGCCGGAAAAAAGACTTCCGTTCGTGAGACGGAACAGGAGATAGAGAAAAAGAGCCTGGAAGAGCTGGATATGGTGCTTCCGGGATCTAAAAAACAGAAAAAATCGGCGTCTGCCGGAAAGACAGCTGCGAAAACAGTGGGAAAAGGCAGCCGCGTGGGAGTTGCAAAGGCATCCGGAAAGACGACGACAGAAGGAAAAACCCGCACAGCCGGGGAGACGGCGGCAAAATCGAAGACACAGACGGCAAAAGCGGAGCCGGTCGTAAAGATCGTCGAGGTGGAAAAAGAGAAATTTCTAAATATTTCGGAGATTGAGCCAAATGTCAGCCAGCCGCGTAAGATGTTTGATGAAGAACAGCTCGGAGAGCTGGCAGAATCCATCCGCCGTTACGGCGTGCTGCAGCCGCTTCTGGTTCAGAAAAAGGGCGATCGTTATGAGCTGATTGCCGGAGAGCGCCGGTGGAGAGCTGCCAAACTGGCAGGATTTCGGGAAGTTCCGGTGATCGTGCGCGAGTATACGAGACAGCAGACGATGGAGATCGCCCTGATCGAGAATGTACAGCGTGCAGATTTAAATCCGATTGAGGAGGCGAAAGCCTACCAGATGCTGATTCAGGAGTTTGGGCTGCGTCAGGAGGACGTGGCAGAGCGCGTAGCGAAGAACCGTGCGACGATCACGAACAGCATGCGTCTTTTGAAACTGGATGAGAGAGTGCAGGAGATGTTGATTCAGGACCGGCTTACCGGAGGTCATGCGAGAGCGCTTCTTTCGCTGGAAGATGGTGAAAAACAGTACCAGTTGGCGCTAAAAACAGTAGAAAATCATTTGAGCGTCCGCGAGGTCGAGCGTCTGGTGAAAGAGCTTTTGAAGCCGAAAAAGGCGAAAAAGAAAGAAGATCCGGAACGCGATATGGAGGTCTTTTTCAAGGATGTGGAAGAGAAGCTGAAAGGGGTTATGGGAACGAAGGTTTCGATCAACCGCAAGGATAAGAATAAAGGCAGAATCGAGATCGAATACTATTCATCAGCGGAACTGGAACGTCTGATTGAGCTTTTGGAGTCATTAAGACAGTAATTACACAAAATTCGTCCCAGGGGACGGATGATGGGAAATGAGGAATGAAAGATGGAGAGCAGTATTTTTAGCGGGATTGGCATCGATCCGGGGATTATCGTGATCGTTCTGGCGATCCTGACACTCATATCATTTATTGCATCCGTCATCTGTTTTTCGCAGTATCGGAAGTTGTATCGCAGATATGATATGTTTATGCGGGGAAAAGATGCGGAGACGCTCGAAGACACGATCATGGAACTGGTGGATGAGACCGAGTATCTGCGGGCAAAGGACGGAGATACAAAACGCCTGGTGGATTCGGTTGTCTCCAAGGCGCAGGCTGGATACCAGAAAACCGGTATTGTCAAGTACAATGCATTTAAGGGAATGGGCGGCAATCTGAGTTTTGTCATTGCCATGCTGGATGATAACAACACGGGATTTGTGCTGAATTCTGTTCACAGCCGTGAAGGCTGTTACCTGTATCTGAAGGATGTCGTAGAGGGCAAGACCGAGGTGCTTTTAGGAAGTGAGGAGAAGGAAGCACTGGAGCGTGCGCTTGGGTATAAGTAAGGAAAATAAAGGATAGAAATGAGGCGGCTGTATGTGTTGGCAGCAGCTGCGGATTGTAGTTAGAAGGAGTCAATATGCATCGTTTTTTGCGAGCTGCCGGATTTAGTATGTATCAGAAGAAGAAGGACATCCGTGCCCTGCTTCGCTGTCTGGCGAGAGAGGCGGGAACCTCCAGCTGTCTTCAGCTTGACAGGGAGACCGAATTATATGAGATCAAGACAGAAGTTGCGCCGGGGATCGGCGTGGCGATGTATGGGGAGCTGAATGAGCAGGATGAGATGGAGATAGAGTATTATTATCCCTATATCCTGAACGAGGAGGTAACCTCGCGGGCAGAATGTTCCATTCAGCGTCATACGGAGAAGGAAACCTATGCGGGGCTTCTGGATGAGTATAAGGTAGGGCTTTCGCTGATCTTTTATCTCTTGAATCCGATCGAATACAGGGAGTGTTACCGGAAAGAGCGCGAGCGCTTACAGGTGACTTCGGTCAGCCTGGCAGGATTTGCCAATCGGGGCAAGGTGCTTCTTCCGATCAAAAAGACGGCGCTGCAGATTGAAAAAGCCAAAGTGGCGGCGAAAAACCGGGATGAACTTTTGGAAGCGGCAAAAAATGGCGACGAGGATGCGATGGAGTCCTTAACAATCGAGGATCTGGATCTCTATTCGATGGCATCGCGCCGGGCGACGAGAGAGGATATTTATTCGATCGTCGATACAACTTTTATGCCAAGCGGGATCGAGTGCGATCAATATTCGATTTTAGGCGAGATCAAAGAGGTTATATGTAAGAAAAACCGGTTTACCGGCGAGGAAATCTATGATCTCAAGGTGGAATGCAACGATCTGTATTTCCGCGTGGGTATCAATAAGATGGACCTGCTTGGAGAACCGCTTCCGGGACGTCGGTTTAAAGGAAAAATATGGATGATGGGAACGGCTCATTTTGCGTAAAGGTCTATAAAAAATCATCGGTTCCAAAAGTGCCTACCCGTGAACAGCTACACAGAAATTGCATACGGAGCATGTGAGAAGAGAAAATAGTTGCGGAACACATGAAAATGAATTATAATAAAATGCAGTATGAAAATACGATATATGTTTCACGTGAAACATATAAATCTCTGTAGCTCAGTAGGATAGAGTGTTCGCCTCCTAAGGTAGAACCATGGCGGAACCCTTTTGAAGAAAAAGGGTAGCGTTTGAGGATCACTTAAGGAAGCGAAATCTGAAAAATCAGAAGAGATAAGAAAGAGATAATTCATCACGAAAGTGATTGAGTTCATAAAGTTGGTCGCCGTGACCGAAAAGGCTGAAAAAGCCCGAAAATACGGCATTTGTTCCCATAGTTAAATGGATATAACAAGCGCCTCCTAAGCACTAGTTGAGGGTTCGATTCCCCCTGGGAACGTGCATTTTTTGCAGCAATGATCGTAAAAGTTCATTGCTGCTTTTTCTTTTTTCCGGTGCTCGTGAGCACCGAGAGAACACTTAAACGCAGATATTGAGCACCGAAATTTCTTAACGGGCACCAATGCAATAATTCAATCCTGGTACCGAACGGAGATAACTACAGCGTAGGATAAGGATTGGGGTGTCAATGAATGTAAATATGGTTTTCTTGCCTGAACAAAACAGGCCTGACGGATCTATCCGCTCAGATTAGATTAAGAATCTATTCTGGGCGGATTTTTTCGTTACAGATATTTTAGAGGAGGATAGCTTATGGATAAAAAAACGGATGTAAGAGATCCGGATGAAAAAGTTGTTGAGATTGAAATGGAACGGTTAAGAGCATTTTCAAATCATCCATTTAAAGTGATCGGAGACAGTCAGATGATTGAGCTGCAGGACAGCATAAAAAAGTATGGTGTACTGAATCCATTGATTGTTCGTCCAAAGATTGAAGGCTACTACGAAATTATTTCTGGCCACAGAAGAAAATATGCGGCTGAGAAGCTGGGATATAAGAAAATTCCGGTAATCATTTGTATGTTGCAGGATGATGAAGCAGTAGTGATCATGGTCGATTCCAATTTGCAGAGAGAGCAAATTACACCAAGTGAAAAGGCCTATGCCTATAAGATGAAATATGATGCCATCAAAAAAAAGGCAGGCAGAAAGAATTGTAGTCAAGTTGACCACAATACAGGAAAGAGGAGTATTGACGTAATCGGAGAACTTTGTGGTGACAGTGCGAAGCAGGTGCATAGCAGTATCAAATCAAAAAGGTGGAGTTGGAAAGACGGTATCGTGCGTGAATTTAGGAATCGGATTGGCACAGGAAGGGAAAAAGGATCTTCTGATAGATGCAGATCCGCAGGGCAGTCTCACAATTAGTTTAGGGTATGAGGAACCGGATGAAATGGAGTATTCTCTTGCAACGCTGATGCTAAATATTGTGAATGATGAAAAACTGAACATGGAAAAAACAATCCTTCATCATAAGGAAGGTGTGGATCTGATACCGGCCAATATAGAATTATCAGCGATTGAGGTATCTTTGGTAAACGCAATGAGCAGGGAACTGATTATGAGGTCACTTATTGAGAGATTAAGCGAATTTTATGATTTTATCATTATAGATTGTATGCCATCTCTTGGAATGATGACTATTAACGCTTTGGCTTGTGCAGATTCCGTATTGATCCCTGTGCAGGCAGCATATCTTCCGGTTAAAGGATTGCAACAATTGATTAAAACAATTGGAAGGGTTGGCTTATCCTTCGGGGCACGTACCCGGGCCGGAATGATAGCAGTGTTGTAATGCTGTGCCAGTTCCTCATAGGACTTAATCAGGACAGACTCATATTTGTCACTCTGTTTACGGTTCGTTGCTGTAGGAGCATTGTCTGATACCAGAATCGGCGTAACGCCGCCAAAGAACTCGTACATATGGACATGAGCGGTAGTCCATGACTTTTGTTGTTCATTGATGAACGCTTCGACAAAAGCATACTGGCTGTAGGTCATAACACCAACAAAGATCCATGCTTCGGTAATTTCACCGGTATCCGGATCAATAAGCTTTGCCGGATACCAGCCCAGTCAACCTCGATCTGCTGGCCTGCTTTCCGCGGGATGTGCATGGTAGCACGGCTTTTTTGCTCGTTCTGCTGAATGTAATAACAAAACTGGGAATACATCAAAGCATCATCACCATTCTGACTGCATTCTTCGAGGTATTCTGTCCAAAGGAGCTTCTTGTTGACACCATTTTTGAGCAATTCCTTACGGATGTAGTCGAAGTCAGGCATGATACACTTGATTATAATCCAGATGTTAAGTGTTCTCACCATGAGCACAGCCACGGAGAGGGACATACATGTGGTAAACATGGATGTGGAAACCATAGCTGTCATTAAGAAGAATAGCAAAAAATACAATACGAAAGGATGCGTCAAGGTAATGGGAGAATTATCGTGATACATCCTTTTGTATTATTTGATAAGATGGCAGATTACATTTTCAATAAGGCGGTTAAAAACTGTGAATGCTACATCGATCTCTACATGGATTGAGTATTTTTCTTTTCTTACTTGTAGAAAGTGATGAATGGAAGGTATAATATTGTTAATGATCCAGAGATATTTATTTTGGAAACAGCTTAATCAATTTGGAGGTATAAAATGAAAGCACATAAATATTGGTCAATCGGAGCAATAGTTACAATGGTTGGAACTTTTTATACAGGATATAAAGGGTTAAAAGCAGCACACAAATACTTTGCATTTGGCTCTCTGATATGCATGATTATGGCAGTCTATTCTGGTCATAAAATGATTTCAGGTAATAAAAGAACAAGAAAACAGGTGGAAAATACAAAAGCGGAGGAATAGTAAATGTTAGAGATAGGAACAAAAGCACCGGATTTTGAATTGCCGGCTCAGAACGGAGAAGTGCATAAATTAAGTGATTATTTAGGTAAAAAAATAATTTTATATTTTTATCCAAAGGATAATACACCAGGATGTACGAAGCAGGCATGTGGCTTTTCTGAGCGTTATCCACAATTCACCGAGAAAGGTGCGGTGATCCTTGGAGTCAGTAAGGATTCTGTAGCCTCTCACAAGAAATTTGAGGAAAAATATGGATTGGCATTTACACTTTTGGCAGATCCGGAGCGTAAGGTGATCGAAGCATATGATGTCTGGAAAGAAAAGAAAAACTATGGCAAGGTTTCTATGGGTGTGGTAAGAACCACATATCTTATTGACGAGCAGGGAATCATTAGAAAGGCAAATGATAAAGTCAAGGCGGCAGATGATCCTGAAAATATGCTTAAGGAATTAAATTGATGAAGATTATATTGTCACCTGCAAAAAAGATGATTGTAGATACAGATAACATAGCACCGGTTGAACTGCCTGCCTTTATTGATAAGACAGCAGAGATATTAAGCTGGATGAAAAGCAAATCAAAAGAGGAACTGAAAGCTATCTGGAAATGTAATGACAAGATTGCAGAGCAGAACGTTAACAGATTGGAAAATATGGATCTTTATAACAGACTTACTCCGGCTGTTTTAGCATATGAAGGAATTGCATTTCAATATATGGCACCAGCTGTGTTTGAAATCCAGCAGTTTGAGTATCTGCAAAATCATTTAAGAATCCTGTCTGCGTTTTATGGCATTTTAAAACCACTGGATGGTGTGACTCCTTATCGCCTTGAAATGCAGGCAAAAGCTGAGATTGAAGAAACAACAAATCTATATGATTACTGGGGGGACCGGTTATATCATTCAGTAATTGATGACAGCAGGATTATCATTAATCTTGCATCAAAAGAATACTCGAAATGTATAGAAAAGTATCTGACACCACAGGACAGATATATTACGATTGTATTTTGTGAGTTATCCGGAGATAAATTGGTAACAAAAGGTACCTATGCCAAGATGGCTCGTGGTGAAATGGTCAGATTCATAGCGGAAAATAATATTGAAAATCCGGTGGAGATTCAGAAATTTGACAGACTCGGATATTCGTTTAGGTCTGATTTATCTGCAGATTCAGAATATGTATTTGAACGCAAAATAAAATAGTTATTCAGGTAAAAGATGCTCAGTTTAGCACCTTTTATAATAATGAGAATCATTACTATTTTTATTGACAACAGGATGATAGTGGTATATAATCCTTATTAAGAACTAATCCTAATAAGGAGGACGGATGACAAGTAGGAGAAATACCATTCAAAAAGATCTCGTAAGAAATACCGTATACGAAATGAGAAGACACGTTACGGCAATTGAAGTGTATGAATTTATAAAAGAAGCATATCCATCAATTGGAAAAGGAACTGTATATAGAAATCTTGATATATTGGTAGAGGAAGGTGCATTAAGAAAGGTTGAAGTTCCGAATGGACCGAACCGATTTGATTTTACATTGAAAAATCATTACCATGTAAGATGTATAAAGTGCGGTGAAATTTTTGATGTGGATATGGATCAAATACCGGATTTGCTGGAAAGAATTCATAACACTCATGGAATTGAATTTGTGGATTACGATATTTCATTTAAAGGCATTTGCCCGAAATGCAGGGAGAAGGTAAAGGAGGAACAGCATGGATAGGAAAGCAATGTATAAGTTGAGTTATGGACTGTTTATATTGACCGCTAAAGAAGCAGAAAAAGATAACGGATGCATCATTAATACAGCCATTCAGGCAGCTTCGGAACCAAACCAGTTAAGTATCTGTGTAAATAAGGCAAATTATACGCATGATATGATTCAAAGAACCGGAAAATTTACTGTATCAGTCTTAAGTCAGAAGGCACAATTTGAATTGTTCAAACATTTTGGCTTCCAATCAGGAAGAGATACCAATAAGTTTGAAGCATTTGAGCAGTGTGCCAGGGGCACGAATGGTATTTATTATATTACAGAAGGTACAAATGCATACATTTCTGTGACAGTTACTAAAACAGAGGACTTAGGTTCACATACGATGTTTATCGGTGAGATAACCGATATGGAAGTTTTAAGCAATGTTCCTTCAGTAACATATGATTATTATCAGAATAACATTAAGCCTAAGCCACAGGAGGTTGGAAAAACAGAGGACAGTCAGACAATATGGCGTTGCAGAATTTGCGGATATGAATATGTAGGCGAGGAATTACCGGATGACTTTATATGTCCTTTGTGCAAGCACCCGGCATCAGATTTTGAAAAAGTAGTAAAGAAAACGGAGGTAAAAGAGATGGCAGAAAACAAATATGTAGGAACACAGACAGAGAAGAATTTACAGGAGGCATTTGCGGGGGAATCACAGGCAAGAAATAAGTATACCTATTTTGCTTCTGTAGCGAAAAAGGAAGGTTACGAGCAGATGTCAGCATTGTTTTTAAAGACTGCAGATAATGAGAAAGAACATGCAAAGATGTGGTTCAAGGAATTAGCAGGAATTGGTGATACAAAGGAAAACCTGGCGGCAGCGGCAGAAGGCGAAAATTATGAGTGGACAGATATGTATGACGGCTTTGCTAAAACAGCTGAGGAAGAAGGATTCCCTGAGCTTGCAGCAAAATTCAGGGCAGTAGGTGAGATTGAGAAGCACCATGAGGAAAGATATCGTGCACTTCTTAAGAATATTGAAACTGCACAGGTATTTGAAAAGAGCGAAGTTAAGGTATGGGAATGCCGTAACTGCGGACATATTGTGGTAGGAACAAAGGCTCCTGAGGTATGTCCGGTATGTAACCATCCACAAAGCTATTTTGAAGTACATGAAGAGAATTATTAAGGAGATAAGATTATTAGCAGTCAAGAACAGTGCTTATGAAATAATAAATAAAAAGCACGCTACATATTATGGAATGGCAATGTCTGTAAAAAGAATCTGTGAAGTAATTATGAGAAATGAAAAATCAATACTTCCGGTATCGCACATAATTCATGGCGTATATGATATTGACGGAGTATCGTTAAGTATGCCAGTTATTGTAGGTGTTGATGGTATTGAGTCTAATATACCTATTAATTTAAGTGGTGAGGAAGCATTAAAGCTTAAGAAATCTGCAGATTCTTTGAAAAAGATTATAGAGACGATTGAACTATAAATTATACACATGGAAGGAGATAAAAGCATGGAAGTAAAGTATTATATATGTAAGCATTGTGGAAACATTGTTGAAAAGGTAAAGGATAAAGGTGTTCCTGTAATTTGTTGCGGAGAACCTATGCAGGAATTAAAAGCCGGTGTGACAGATGCGGCTGTTGAGAAGCACGTGCCTGTATATACAGTGGAAGGCAATTATGTTCATGTCGTGGTCGGAGAGACAAAACATCCAATGCTTGAAGAACATTTCATTGAGTGGATTACATTAAATACCAATCAGGGAATATACAGAAAACAGTTAAATCCAGGGCAGGAGCCGATAGCAGATTTTTGTCTTTGCGATGGTGAACAGGTAGAAGAAGTATATGCATATTGTAACCTGCATGGATTATGGAAATGCTAAAAGCATTTATACATATTAAGATTTAAGAACAACACAAATATAACCGTAATATAGGCTGTGTATTAATGTATTTACAAGGAGGAACAACAAATGAAATATGTATGTGATGTTTGCGGATGGGAATACGATGAGGAGAAGGGATATCCAGAAGGTGGTATTGCACCTGGTACAAAGTGGGAGGATATTCCGGAAGATTTTGAATGTCCGTTATGTTTTGTAGGCAAAGACCAGTTTTCAAAGGCTGAATAAAAATGAAAGCAGGACTAATGGATGTATGAAATGAAACCAGAATATTATAATGGAATAAATATGATAGAATTGACATAATATTGGAAAATCTTCGTGATTATACAGTAAAACACTTTACTGATGAAGAGCAGTATATGGAATCTATTAATTATAAGAAGTTATTTACACAGAAAGTTCAACATCTGAAATTTATACACAAACTTGATGAATTTATAGAACATCATAATGATGAGATAGAAGATCAAGATGAACAGATTATGGTTATATGTGTAGAGTCTGCGGATAGAGGATAGGGGAATGTGCAGCATGTTTCCGTATTACTCCCATGTTGTTACCAATTGCTATCCTTTTGCTACCATTTTACCTCTTTTTTTCAGAATTGACCTGTGCTAATATTATCATAGACAAATGAGACATGAGCTACAAACTTACATTTCATTTGTTTCTCTTTTGCAAAAGAATACGGACAAAATATAAAGCGTCTGCTCATTGCCGGAATGGTGATGAGTATGGCGCTTTTTTTGATGCCGAAAACCGGGTGATGACCTGAAAAATGAAACAGGAGGAAATAGCATGGCATATGAATATGGCCACGATTGCCCATTTGAAGCTTACATCACGAATCTCGGAAAATATAACGAAGGGGAGTTGGTAGGCGAATGGGTAAAGTTTCCTACCACATCAGAAGATCTGAAAAAAGTATTTGAACGAATTGGAATCGGTTCAAAAGAAATGGTTCATAAGAGATTATGACTGTTATGTCGATGGGCTGTATGAAATGCTGGGAGAATACGAAAGTCTGGATGAACTCAATTATCTGGCTTTCTTTAAAAAGAAGCCGGTCATATTTTTTTATGAAAAATAAATTTTGTTGAGGTTAAATTGAGATTGACTTTGTATTGTATAAGTATGAAATAAAAAGGAATCAGGTGCTGTACAATGAAAAAGCATAAAATATGTAAAATCCTTCTTGTTATACTGGCAATTTTTTTATGTGTGGCTTTTTATGAATTGCTCGGAATCTGCGTTGCATATAAAAAGCAGCCGGAAGTGTCCAATACAACCAAAAAAGAAACAAAAAATGGGTCATGGAACGAATGCAGTGAAAATACAGAACGGGCAGTAATCATAGAAAAGAATCCAGAAGCGCTTTTACAAAGAGTGCGTTTGATCAAGAATGCAAAAGAAGACATTATTCTTTCTACTTTTGCATTTCAATCCGATGAAAGTGGAAAATTGATCTTAGGAGCACTGCATGATGCGGCAGACAGAGGTGTGCATATTCGTCTGTTAGTAGATGGAATGGAGAGCTGGATTGATATGGAAGGAAATCCGTATTTCTATGGATTATCTTCCCATGAGAATGTTGAAATTAAACTGTATAATAAGGCCAATCCGTTGAAACCATGGAAGATGATGGGGAGAATGCATGATAAATATTTGATTGCAGATGGTAAGACATATATTCTTGGTGGAAGAAATACATACAATTATTTCCTGGGTGATTTTCTGGGACATAAGAACTATGACAGAGATGTGTTAGTGGTTTGCAATGAACCTGAGAAAGAAAATTCAGTTAACCAGTTGTTAGAGTATTTTGAAACGATATGGGAACAAGAAGACAGTGGTTATTTTCATGACAATAAAAAACTGGCAAATAGAAAATCTGTAAAGAACGCAGTTTTAGAGCTGCAGAACGGCTATCAGAAATATTTTGAAGAGAATAAGGAAAGAATCTGCGATACCGATTACACGGACGAAACTTTTGAGACAGAAAAGATTGCATTAGTGTCAAATCCTATCCACACAGGTCCCAAGGAACCAGTAGTCTGGTATCAACTGGGAGAACTAATGAAAAATGCAAAAGAGCGCGTGAAAATTCATACACCATATATTATCTGCAATGATATGATGTATAATACATGGAAAGAGATTGCGGAGAGAGTTCCGGATTTTTCTATCATGACCAATTCGGTTGCCAACAATGGAAATCCGTTTGGTTCTGCTGATTATGCGAGAAACAGAAACAGAATTTTAAATACAGGAATTGATATCTGGGAGTATGAAGGCGGCTATTCTTACCACGGAAAAAGCATCCTGATCGATGATGATCTATCCGTAATCGGTTCCTTTAACATGGATATGAGAAGCACGTATCTGGATACGGAACTGATGCTTGTAATACGTAGCAAAGAGATTAATAAACAGTTGGAAGAAGACATGATGGAATATGAAAGAGTGTCCCGACAGGTATTGGAAGATGGAACCTATCGTGATCCATATCATGTAGAGCCAATTGAATTGACAAAGAAGCGTCAGAGAAACGTACTTTTGGTACAGCATCTGCTTGGATGGGCAAGATATCTGTTCTGATAAAGGAGGAAGAAGATCGTGTTTCAAATATTAATTGTAGAAGATGATAAAGAATTAAGCCAGCTATTCCAAAAAGTGCTTGAGAAGAATGGATATCAGGTCAAAAGTGCATCGGATGGAGCACGGGCATTAGAAATATTGGATAAAGAGTATATTGATCTGATCATTTCCGATATTATGATGCCGGTTATGGATGGTTATGAACTGGTGTCGAAACTCCGTTCAGCAGGATATCAGATACCGGTACTTATGATCACTGCGAAAGGTTCCTTTGATGATATGCGCCAGGGATTTCTTTCGGGAAGTGACGATTATATGGTAAAACCGGTAAATGTGAATGAAATGGTTTTAAGAGTCGGAGCACTGCTTCGCCGTGCACAGATACTGAATGAACACAAAATTGTGATCGGTTCAACAGAGTTTGATTATGATGCAATGACGGTTACAACTGATAAGGAAAGTCTTGTTTTGCCTAAAAAAGAATTCCTGCTTTTATATAAGCTTGCAGCTTCGCCAGGCAGAACATTTACAAAACAACAGTTGATGGATGAAGTATGGGGATACGAGACGGAGGCAGACCCACATACGATAGAGGTACATATAGGAAGAATCAGGGAGCGTTTGAAAGATAACCCTGATTTTGAAATCGTAACAATGCGTGGAATTGGATACAAGGTGGTGAAAAAATAATGGAACAAAAGAAAGAAAAAGGATTGCGGATCCGATCCTGTCTGACTGGTGCAATCTGGCTGGCACTTGTATTTTCAACAGTCATATCTGCGTTATTAGTTGTTTTTTTGAATCATTTTTTTAATCTGCCTGGTAGCATACCTGTGCTTGGCTGGCTTTTGATTTTTAATACATTGATTGCAGGGCTGATTACTTCCTTTATCAATGCAAGGTTGCTGGAACCAATTACCAGACTCAGTAAAGCAATGAAGGAAGTTTCGCAGGGAGATTTTGAACAGCACTTGGAAACGAACAGCCGTATCGCAGAAGTTGGAGAATCTTACCAGAGTTTTAATGTGATGACAAAAGAGCTTCGTGCAACAGAAGTACTGCAGATGGATTTTGTCTCCAATGTTTCTCATGAGTTTAAGACCCCGATCAATGCCATTGAAGGATATACAATGCTGCTTCAGGGAGAAGAACTGTCTCCGGATCAAGAGGAATATGTAGAAAAAATCTTATTTAACACCCAAAGACTTTCTGGATTGGTTGGTAATATTTTGCTGTTATCCAAGTTAGAGAATCAGAACATACCAATGAAAAAAACAGAATATCGTTTGGATGAACAGATCCGTCAGGCATTTCTTTCCCTGGAGACAAAATGGACAGAAAAAGAAATTGGTTTTCAGGTAGAATTGGAGGAAGTTAAATATACTGGGAATGAAGGACTTTTTATGCATATCTGGATAAATCTTTTGGATAATGCGATTAAGTTCAGCCCTTCAAAGGGGACAATTACGATGTTTCTGAAACAAGAACAGGATTCTGTTAAGTTCATTCTGGAAGATGAAGGACCAGGAATAGAGGATGATGTAAAATCCAGAATATTTGACAAGTTCTATCAGGTAGATGGATCTCATAAAGCAGAAGGAAATGGCCTAGGTCTTGCACTTGTAAAACGGATTGTAGATAGTGCCGGAGGAACAATCAAAGCAGAAAACCGTGAATATGGTGGATGCAGATTTGTTGTAGAGCTTCCAATACAGAAAAATGAGGCCATATAAGTTTAAGAAAAACAGATAGAGGAGGAATTACATGACATTTTATCAGGAGTTGCAGTTAAATCAGGCAGGTTCTAAAAACCTGTTGAAAAAGAGTGAAACACTAAAAGAAAAATTATATCATATGTGGGTATATCTGGTGAAGATAGCTGTTACAATGGCATTTTGTTTTTTATTTGTTACTATTTTCAGTATCTTATTTGGAAATGAGAATAGTATTGTGGGTGTAGTAGTTTTATTATGCCTTATGGTATTTCGGAATGCGGATCTGGGGATCCACACCGGACAATCTACGATGCTTTTGGCTTTGTTCTTTGTAATTATGACTGTATGTCCGCATTTAGCAAATCAGTTTTCACCGGTATTGGGAATGCTGTTAAATATTGCGGCACTGGCTGTGTTGATTCTGTTCGGATGCCATAATCCATTCATGTTTAATCAATCTACATTGGTTCTTGGGTATCTGCTGCTATATGGTTATGATGTTACGGGAAAAAGCTATCAGATGCGATTAGTTGGAATGGCTTTAGGTGCAGCACTTACCTGCTTCGTATTTTATCGAAATCATAAAAACAGAACTTATAAAAGAAATCTGAAAGATCTGATACAAGAATTTGATATCACTTCTTCCAGAACAAAATGGCAGATATGTCAGATTTTATGCGTACCGATTGTCCTTTGCATTGCAGAACTTTGTAAT
This sequence comes from Clostridium sp. AF12-41, assembly GCF_003461685.1. Taxonomy (NCBI): domain Bacteria; kingdom Bacillati; phylum Bacillota; class Clostridia; order Eubacteriales; family Clostridiaceae; genus Clostridium; species Clostridium sp. AF12-41. The sequence continues at coordinate 44,220 of NZ_QTXO01000008.1, forward strand.
ATGCCACGTGCAATGTGGGCTGGTATTGCGGCCATGTCCGCGATTTTGCCGTTTATGGAAGATATGCACTACAGAGTCCGTAAAAGGATTGTCGGAAATATTGCAGGTGTTATATGTTTTACAGTATTATATTTTCTGCTTCCTTCGTCAATCTATGCATATATAGGAATTCTTGGTGGAATCGGTGTAGGACTTTCTGCAAAATATGGCTGGCAGGCAGTATTTAACACATTTGGTGCTTTGGCCATTGCTACAGAGAGTTATGGACTAAAAGGAGCAGTTGGTCTTAGAGTGATTCAGAATGTTTTTGGCGTTGTATTTGCATTAATATTTTGTGCTGTGTTTTATTGGCTTATGTCAAAAAAAGGAAACGTGGTAATCGTAGATGCAGAATAACGTGGGATGGAAAGAAAAAGGGTTAATCCGGAAATGGCAGCTTTGCTGACGAGTCTGGCGAAGAGTATGAAGATGTAAGGGAAAATTTAAGATCTGTTGGCTTTGGGATTCTTCCCAAAGCCAACAGATCTTTTTTTATACCTGCCTATCTTCCTTCATTTTAACACAAAGGTATTCTTCGTATTTAAAAAAGTCCAGGAAAAGAAGAAGGAACAGGAAGCGGCAAAGCCTGATCCGGATGCTGATTATGTGGACGATGACGAGGACTATGGGTACGATCCGGAGTTTGAGAACGATGATGCAGATAGCTCTGTCGATGAAGATGATAATGAACCTGTGTAAACAGGATAGGCTTGATGCCTGGGGCAGCCTTCGGGTTGCCTTTACATAATTTCCGCTTTCAAAAAATAAAAAATTTTATGTTTTTGAAAGCGACATCTTGCATATACTATTAGCAGACAGTATAATAAGTACAGTGAAGCGGTTTCGAGAAATGAAAAAATTTCAATTTTTGAAAGCGGGTGACGATATGAAAACAATTACGAGAGCAAAATATCTCAATAGAATCATTGAACTGAATGACACTCCTGACATCAAGATCATCACGGGCATTCGTCGATCCGGTAAGTCCAAGCTGATGCAGGCGTATATTGAGTATCTGAAAAGCCATTTTGAAAACATCAATATCATATTCATTGACTTCATGGATTTGGCGTATGAAGAAATCAAGGAATACCATGCCTTACACGCCTATGTGGAAGAACATTATCAGGAAGGTAAAACGAACTACCTGTTTGTAGACGAGGTTCAGATGTGTCCCAAGTTTGAGTTGGCAATCAACAGCCTGTACTCTAAGGGAAAATACGACATCTATGTAACCGGCTCCAATGCTTTCCTGTTGAGTGCGGATCTGGCAACTCTGTTTACCGGACGCTATATTGAAATTCATGTGTTTCCTTTCAGCTTCCAAGAATATTGTCAGTATTATGATGATGTTAGTGATAAAGATAAGCTCTTTGATGATTACGCTATCAAGGGCGGTTTAGCAGGTTCTTACGCTTACAGAACCGAAAAAGACAGAACAAACTATATCAAAGAGGTCTACGAAACGATTGTAACAAGGGATTTGGTGCAGAAATATGCGCTCCCGGACACTTTGGTTTTACAGCGTCTGAGCGAGTTCCTTATGGATAATATCAGCAACCTGACTTCTCCTAATAAGGTCAGTCAGCTACTGACAGCAAATGAGACTCCGACCAATCATGTAACCGTCGGCAAGTACATTAAGTATTTGTGCAATGCTTTTGTATTTTATGATATTAAGAGATACGACATCCGAGGCAAGAAATACCTTGAAAGCTCTGAAAAGTTCTATTTGTGTGACAGCGGTATTCGATATGCAATACTGGGAAGCAGAAATATGGATTATGGCAGAGTATATGAAAACATCGTTTGCATCGAACTTCTTCGCCGTGGATACGATGTCTATGTCGGCAAGCTCTATCAAAAGGAGATCGACTTTGTTGCTCAGAGAGGCAGCGAGAAGATTTATATTCAGGTCAGTGACAACATTTCCGGGCAGGAAACATTTGAGAGAGAATGCTCTTCTCTGCTTCAGATCCGAGATGCTTATCCGAAAATGATTATTGCCAGAACCAAACATCCAAAATATAGTTATGAAGGAATCGAAATCCATGATATAGCCGATTGGTTGCTACAAGAATAAGCAGGGCGAAATATCTCCGTCATTCTCTTTTGAAATGATGGAGATATTTTTATGTTGATGGAGATTCAGGGACAGAAAACTGTGTCCGGTTGCAAAATTCTTTCTGAACTTTTTACATAGCAGTCATGCATTACGGTGTGTGGCTGCTTATTTTTTTGCGAAAGGAGCAGATGCAAATGAAATTAGTTTTGGCTGAAAAGCCTTCGGTTGCACAGAGCATTGCCAAGGTGCTGGGTGCAAACAAACGTGAGGAGCGGTAAACTTTTGGCTCTATCCCTATCAAGAATATAAATCACGCGAAATGCAGATTATATCTAAGACACGATAGATGCGATAGGAGGAGTGAACAATGGAACAGAAAATGTTTTGTTATCAATGTCAGGAAACGGCCGGATGCAAGGGCTGTACGGTGGTCGGTGTCTGCGGTAAGCAGCAGGATGTGGCGGCAATGCAGGATTTGCTTGTGTGGGTGACGAAGGGTATCTGCGCGGTGACGACACGGCTTCGAGAGGAGGGACGTGCGGTGGCAGATGAGGTCAACCATCTGGTTACCGAAAATCTGTTTACGACGATCACGAATGCCAATTTTGATAAGGCGGCGATTGAAAAAAGAATTGAAAAGACGCTGGAAATGAAGACGGCACTGTGGGAGCAGCTGGAACGTCGGGACAATCTGCCGGAGGCGGCTGGCTGGACAGGTGAGCCGTCTGAATTTATAAAAAAAGCGTCGGAAGCGGGCGTTCTGATCGGGCAGAACGAGGATATTATTTCCCTTCGCAGCTTGATTACGTATGGCTTGAAAGGTTTGTCTGCCTATACCCGGCATGCGAACGTCCTGCTGCAGGAGGACCGGGAGGCGGATGCATTTTTACAGCGGGCGCTTGCGGCGACGCTGGATGACGGTCTGAGTGTGGATGATTTGATTCACCTGACGCTGGAAACCGGCGAATATGGTGTCCGGGGAATGGCGCTTTTGGATCGAGCAAACACCGAGACTTATGGAAATCCGGAGATTACTACGGTTGATATCGGTGTCGGAAGTAATCCGGGCATTCTTGTTTCAGGACATGATCTGCGCGATATGGAAATGCTTCTGGAGCAAACGCAGGGAACCGGCGTCGATGTATATACACACTCAGAGATGCTTCCGGCGCAGTATTATCCGGCATTTAAGAAATATCCGAATTTTAAGGGTAATTACGGCAATGCATGGTGGCGTCAGAAGGAGGAATTTGAGACGTTCAACGGACCGATCCTGATGACGACGAACTGCATCGTGCCGCCGAAGGATAGCTACAAGGATCGTCTCTACACAACCGGTGCGGCGGGATATCCGGGCTGCACGTATATCAACGGTGGAATCGGAGGAAAGAAGGATTTTTCAGTGATCATCCAGCATGCGAAGCGCTGTGAGCCGCCGACCGGGATTGAGCAGGGGCAGATTGTCGGAGGCTTCGCCCATGCACAGGTGCTGGCGCTGGCAGATAAGGTAGTGGATGCGGTCAAATCGGGAAAAATCCGAAAGTTTGTCGTCATGGCGGGGTGTGATGGGCGTGCTAAGAGCCGCATTTACTACACCGATTTTGCAAAGGCGCTGCCGGAGGACACGGTAATTCTGACGGCTGGCTGTGCGAAATACCGCTACAATAAGCTGAATCTGGGCGATATTGAAGGAATTCCGCGTGTCCTGGATGCGGGGCAGTGCAATGATTCATATTCCCTGGCGGTCATTGCGATGAAGCTGCAGGAGATTTTTGGGCTGGATGACATCAACGACCTGCCGATTATTTACAACATTGCCTGGTATGAGCAGAAGGCGGTCATTGTTCTTCTGGCGCTACTCTCACTCGGTATCAAGAATATCCATCTTGGACCGACGCTTCCGGCATTTTTAAGTCCGAACGTGGTAAATGTATTGGTGGAAAAGTTTGGAATCGCGGGAATTGACAGCGTGGAGAGCGATGTGGAATTATTTTTCGGGGAGAAGTGATAAATACAGGACGGAACTGGATAAGAGGGAATCGAACAAAGTCGGAATTTGGATCTGAAATCTGGAGATAGATTTGCAAAAAATCTGTGTTGGTTTTACAAAAAGCGGTCGGAACGATCTTGAAAATAGGAATTAATGAAATAGGGGGCGGTTCTCTGGCAAATGCAGGGAACCGTCTTTTTTCGTCTATAGAAATATTGATATGGAAAATGAAAGTGTGATATGATGGGAAAGATGAATGAGTTCTAAAATATAAAAGAAATTGATACGGCAGATCAATTGATAGAGGATACGGGAGGAAAACAACCATGTCACTGGAAAAAGCAGAAAGTTACTTAAAGGAAGCCGGATTTTTGGATCATGTTATTGAGTTAAAAGAGTCCACAGCGACGGTTGCGCTGGCAGCGGAGGCATTAGGCGTGGAGCCGGGGATGATTGCGAAAACGATGTCTTTTTTGCAGGGAGAACAGCCGGTATTGATTTTGACAGAAGGTACTGCGAAAGTGGATAACCGGAAATATAAAGATACGTTTCACGTGAAAGCAAAGATGATCCCGTTTGAGCAGGTGGAGGAGGTTACCGGTCATGCGCCGGGTGGGGTCTGCCCGTTTGGTATCAAGGATGGAATTGAAGTGTATCTGGATGAGAGCCTGAAGCGTTTTGAGACGGTTTATCCGGCAGCAGGAGACGACCACAGTGCGGTACGTCTCACGATCCCGGAGTTGGAAGAAGTGTCCGGAGCGAAAGGCTGGGTGGATGTCTGCAGGGAGCCGGAGGATCAGTAGCACGAGTAGGTGTGGGAGATTTTAGGAGAATTCATATGAGAGATGTGAAAGCAACGGGGAGAAGCAGGGGAGAAAATGAAAACGGCGGAATCAGGGTGGGCTCCAGATTGGGAAAGAAAGGTCGCCTGTGCCGGAAAATGTTCGTCCGTCTGCTTTGCCTGACAGCAGCCATGGTGGTTCTTGGATCTTTTACTGCCTTTGCCAGAGCGGGAGGTGCTTCCGGCGGCGGAGGCGGCGGAGGTGGCGGAGGTGGTTCTTCCCATCATCATACAAGCAGCAGCCGGGGACAAGGCGGACGGGCGGGTGCGTTTCAGGCGCTTTTGCTTACGGGAACCTTTGTGATTCTGGGAAGTGCCGGAACTATTACATACCTGCACCGGGCAAAAAAGAAACAGGCGGCAGCCCGTGAAAAATTGAAAGAATTTTCCATCGGAGAAGATCATTGGGATCGGAGTGAGATACAGGAGCGGGTGCGGGAATCATATTACCGGATTCAGGAATGCTGGCGGGATCGAGATCTGGAAAAAGGGCATCCTTACCTGAGCCAGAAGATGCAGCAGGAGTTTCAGACGAAATTTGAGTGGAGCAGGATGCGCCATGAGGTGTTTGTCATGGAAGGGATCCAGCTTCTGGATGCGATTTTGGTGGAAGCGGAGAATGAGGACGGCGACGACCGCGACTATATCTGGTATTTGATCCATGGAAAGATGATCGACTATGTGTATCACGAAGAAACCGGAGAACTTTTGAAGGGATCCCGGAAAATGGAAGATTTCTTCGAATATTGGAGGTTTGTTCTGGAAGATGGAAACTGGGTGCTGGATGAGATCTGCCAGAAGGAAGAAGTGGATAATGGGCGGAAGTTGTGCTGAGAGGTGCTTTGAGTGCTCGAAACACGGCAGCTGCGGATGCTGTCCGGTAGATATGCTTGAAGAGGAAAAGTATAGAACCTAAAAGTGAATGGAGCAAGGAAAGCGGAGCAGCAGGAAGAGTGAGGAGACTTTAGCTGCGGCGCAGAAATGCCAGAATTGCGCGCAGATAAGGCGCCGGTGTCCGGAATATGGAAGTATGCCGTCCCCCGGTCATTAAAAGAAGCTGACTGGTTGGAATCTGCCTTGCTAACCAGCGGGAGTGCGAGGGCTTAATGAGATCCCGGGTTCCGGCGATCAGCAGCACAGGAACGGAGATGGTTTGCAATTTCCGGGCACTTAAACGGGGCGAGTGAAGTAAAAGAGAAGTCAGATTTCGGCGGCGGAGGACGCGGTGCGTCAGCCGGGTAAGAAAGTCAGGCTTCTTTTTTTGTTCTGCCGGAATCCGGGGGAAATTTGACACGAAATGACGTTGCCTTTCTTTGTTGGCACAAACTGCGGATGTGGCGGAAACAGAGAAATTCTTCTGAAATGGCAGGGAAACTTTCGGGGTGGACAGTGCAGAGACCGCAGAGGACCCGGAGGATGCAGAGGCAGAAGAGAAGCTGCATTTTAAAACAGGCAGCAGGAGATTTAAAATGCTGTGCAGCATTTGGGCGGCAAGGTATAGCGGCGTGAGCAGCCCGTCCGGTGAGGCGTTGGCGCTGATACAGATGAGCTTTTTCAGCCGCTCCGGGTATTTGCATGCGATCTCCAGCCCGATATTGGCACCATCGCTGAATCCCAGCAGGTGGACGGAGGAAAGATGTAAGTGGTTAAGCAGGGCGATAACGTCGTCTGCCATATCCTCTGTAGAGAACCCGCGGAGCGCTGTGTGGACAGACAGCCGGGAACGCCCATGTCCCCGGCTGTCCATCAGAATCACCTGAAAATCGGGCAGAAACGTGCGCAGAAATGGATAAAAAACGGCAAGGGACTGGCTGTTTCCATGCAGGATAAGGAGCGGTGTGCCGCTGCCGTACTGTTCATAGTAGATTTCTGCGCCGGAGGTGGTGAGATAACCGGAATGTTTCATCATAAGAGCGCCTCTTTTCTGGTAAAAAAATGAAATTTATCAGGCTGCATCCAGCATGATAAAAGCTAAGTTTAGTCTGCCTTTTTATCTGCATCTGTCTGCTTTCTTGTGTCGGGCTGCTTCGTGCTGGAAGAAGCAGCCCAACTTACCTGGCGAGATGGTTTACTCTGATGTGTCGGGGAAGTCCTCTTGTTTTTCAGTCGCTGCGCCCATCCTTTTACCAGATCCTCCGCTGCCTCGCGGATCTGATGCGGATTCTGAATCGTCACAAGGGCATAAAACATGTCTGGTGTTGGAATCTTCGGCAGGTAAATATAATAGGAAGGAACCCATTCGGTCGGGCTGTATTTTTCCTTGGCACGGTAGAGATCGCGGAATCCATAACAGTCATTCAGGTGATTGTAAGCGAAGCAGAGCAGCTTTTCGACCGGATTAGAGCTGTCATTTTCCAAGCCAGCGAGCGGGGCAACACCGAGGCTGCCATACTCAATGCCCTCGTCTTTGAAAACCTGAAATGCGTCGTAAAGAATCGTCTCCATCACGCCGCTCGGTGCGCCGGTTCCGTGGCGGGTGACGTCCGCCATGTAGCCTCTTTTGCCGAGAAATGGGACAAACACGATGAATGCCACGATTTTTCCGTCGGCGTCGGTGGCGTAGAAATATCGCTTGTCCATCGGATTTTCCAGCCCGACAGTTCCCATAACGAAAGTCAGCATCGAACTTTTTTTCTGCTGCAGCCATTCGTTCGTGATGCGGTTCAGATCTGCCTCAATCTGTGCATCCCGCTGCTTCAGCGGGCAGTATTCATGGACGACGACCCCGGCTTTCCGGGCGTGGTTGATGTTCATCCGCATCTTGGCGCCTTTCTTGCCAGAGATTTCATAGTCCGCAAGGTGGAAACGGGCTTCCTCCCCGTTTTTGACCCATCCAAAGCCCTGCTTCTTATATTCTTCCAGAAAATGGTCAGTGACGCTGATAAAAAACAGGTTGTGAGCGCTGCGCTGGCAAAATTCTTTAAATTCTGCCAGGAGAACCGGAAAATCGCTGTCCGCGCAGATGGGATCGCCGTTGATAACGATGGTGCTGCCGACGACTCCGTAGGGGATGACGCCGTCCACCTTGTGACCGAAATATAGGAGCTTGTCATCCTCCAGCGTTAGGTAGGCGCTGGGATTCTGGCTGTACAGGTTGACGAGGGTGCGGGCATGCATCAAATCCGAAGCATGGCTGACTGGACGCAGCAGCCATGGGCGGACCGCATACAGAATGGAGGCGAGGATGCAGCCCCAGCTGAACCAGAATGTAACCAGTTCGACTACATGTGTTTCACGTGAAACATTGCTCGGATTTCCCATGCCGAAAATCATGGCAGTTCCCTGAATGAGACTATCCATCAGCGAGTCAAGTGAGGTTTCTCCCAGCGGTTTTACCGAAAAATGATAGCTGATACCGGCATTGACGATGATGCCTGCCAGTGCCAGCAGCAGAAACAGGAGAGAGCGTCCGAGGCTGCGCCGGTCAGACGGGCAGCAGAAGTCCTTCCGAAAACACAGGAGAAGCAGAAATAATACGGCTTCTGCCAGGTGAAACGGAAGATACAAAGGCGAAGAAAGTGCTGTCAGCCCGCGTAAAAAGCTTAAAAACAGCAGGAGAACAGCAATGTTCCAGGCGGCGCGCTTCCGTTTCCAAAGCTGGAAGGTCAGGATGAAGAGCACGACAGAAAAGGCACGCTGTACCATGTGCCCCATTTCCAGAAGGATACCGACGCGGTTTGCCAGTCCCAGCCCTGGCAGGAAGCTGAGAATAAAAAGTACAAGGGAAAGAACGCCAAGTGCGCCGATCAAGGTGTTTTCCAGTTGGATTCGTGAGTTCTGTTTCATATTATAATGTCCTCCGTGTCAGTCTTGTACAGATATAATCTGTAAGGTGCTATGAAACGGGCATAAGCGCATAGGCGGCTTATGCTTGCCCTTGTTATAGTACGGAAAAACAGGGATGTCAAGATAAGATTTTGCATGGAAATAGGCGTGGAGAAATTCCGTTACTGTTTACGGGTAGGCACTTTTGGAACCGAAGGTGCCGTAAGAAAACATGGTGGCAGCAGGAATTCTTTATGATAGAGGCAAAGGCACAGGGGTATTATGCAGACAGAAAAGGAACGGTTCAAAATGGAGAAAAGAAGCAGTTTGTTGGATGATTGACAAGCGAAGAACGCAGTTTCTATGGAAATCAAAGTAATAAAATGTAAAATTTTTGAAAAATACACAAATATATCAAAAGTGAATAGTTAAAACAGTTGAAATCCACCAGAATGCGTGCTATAATCTGGACATAGGGTGGTTAAAAAATTAACAGGAGGTAGTATCAATATGGCTAGATTTACATTACCGAGGGATCTCTATCATGGAGAAGGATCTTTAGCGGAACTGAAAAATCTGAAAGGCAAAAAGGCAGTCGTTGTCGTTGGCGGTGGTTCCATGAAACGCTTCGGTTTCCTTCAGAAAGTAGAAGATTATCTGAAAGAAGCTGGCATGGAAGTGGCTCTGTTTGAGGGAGTAGAGCCAGATCCGAGCGTTGAGACCGTTATGAAGGGCGCAAAGCTTATGCAGGAATTTGGTCCGGACTGGATCGTAGCGATCGGCGGTGGTTCTCCAATTGATGCAGCGAAAGCGATGTGGGCATTCTACGAGTATCCAGATACCAAGTTTGAGGATCTGATCACTCCGTTCAATTTCCCGACACTGCGTACAAAAGCAAAATTCTGCGCGATTCCGTCTACTTCTGGTACAGCAACTGAGGTTACGGCATTCAGCGTTATTACCGATTATCATAAGGGTATCAAATATCCGTTAGCAGATTTCAATATCACACCAGATGTAGCGATCGTGGATCCGGAGCTGGCTGAGACCATGCCGCAGAAGCTGACCGCAAACACCGGTATGGATGCGATGACCCATGCGATCGAGGCGTATGTATCCACACTTCATTGTGATTACACCGACCCGCTGGCACTTCACGCAATCAAGATGATTCATACCTATCTGGTTAAATCTTACAATGGCGACAAAGAAGCGAGAGCACGTATGCACAACGCACAATGCCTGGCAGGTATGGCATTCTCCAATGCACTGCTTGGTATCGTCCATTCCATGGCACACAAGACAGGTGCAGCTTACTCCGGCGGACATATCGTTCACGGTGCAGCGAATGCGATGTATCTTCCGAAGGTTATTAAATTTAACTCCAAGGAACCGGAGGCAGCTTCCCGTTATGCAGATATCGCGAAGTTCATCGGTTTACAGGGAGACAGCGACGAGGCTCTGGTTGACGCTCTGATCGCCGAGATCAAAGAGATGAACAAGCAGTTAAATATCGCTCCGAGCATTAAGCTCTATGAGGGCGGAATCATTGACGAGAAAGAATTCAATGACAAACTGGCAACCGTGGCAGAGCTGGCAGTCGGCGATGCATGTACCGGTTCCAACCCGCGTTCGATCAATCCGGAGCAGATGGCGAAACTTCTGACCTGCTGCTTCTATGATACAGAGGTTGATTTCTAATTTAAGAAGCTTCTGAATTTAGAATGCAAAATTAGAATGTAAAACATCGTGTTTCGATGTTGGAAGCGGTTCTGAAAAGAATCAAATATGTAAAATAAAGAAGCCATCCGGCTAAAAACTGGATGGCTTTTATCGTTGTGTTTTTTTGCTATCTGGTGTTTTGCATTTTTGGTGATTGGCGCGTTTGTGTTCTATGTGTTTTCTGCGAGGCTGTTTTTCTCACCGTTTTCTCCGTCTGCCATTGCGTCATGCTGTCCGGTCAGCTGTGCCAGAAGTGCTTTCGCTTCCTCCGTACAGCGGAGAATCTGTGCCTGGTCCGGCAGCTCGATGTCGTGGATCAGGACATTCCGCAGCTTGCGGAGCTGGACAATCTGGTTGATCATTTCTTTGTCAAAGAGATCCATCCGCTTGAGTGTATTGATATTGAAGGCACCGCGGGAACGCGTCGAGGTGCGCCGTGCAGTTTTGTTGAGCAGGCGCTCTAATGGTACCCACTCCTCGAGGAACTGGTTGACTGCCTGCAGGGTTTCCGGTGAGGCGGTCTCCGGTTCCGTCCGCAGCTCCTGATAGCACTGGTAGCGCTTTTCATTGCCGGAGATAATCTGATCGATGATCTGCTGGGAAATGGTGCGCCGATCCTTTTCAAATTTGACAGACCGCAGAATCGGGGTAATATCTTTGAGACCAGTGAGCTGTAAACGCTGCAAAAGCCGGTAGAGCAGGGCAATATTTCCCATTCGAAGCTCGATGTCCTCGGTTTTGAGATGGCTGCTCAGGAAATTATAGAGATAGGACGCCAGCTCGTACTGGCTTCCAAACGCGGCATTGCGGCTGCGGAGCCGCTCATTTCCGGCTGCCTGTAGGCGTTCCAGCGCGATCTCGCCGGCAAGGACCAGACCATTTAACTCATCTAAGATCGACAGCTCTTCCTCGGATAAAGTTCCCTGCATTGGCTTGTAAATCAGATCATGTTCAACCTCGGACCAGGCGTGCATGATCAGGGACGCCACCTGGATCTCGATGCGCGCCGATCCGTATTTTTTCTGTGATTCATTCAAAATTTCATCGCGCATCCGCGCGCGGTAATGGTTCGCCCAATAGCCAGAAAACCGTTTGTGGTAAGTCGGGGGTTTCGACTGTTCCGGGAACTGTTTAAATTCCAGGATGTTGAAAAGCTCCGAGATGATCGCATCTACTTTGCCGCGGTCACCGGGGAAATACAGGGAGACGCGTACACCGGACAGATCGGCAATGTCGTCGTAGATTTCCTCGAGTGTCTGGTATGGTTCTTCACGTCTGGAATTGCGCCGCTGCACTTTTGTGCGGAGTCTGGCGGGATTCTTGGCGCGAGAGGTCACGATCGCCCGGATACCGGCATTTTGCAGGGCGAGCTGGAGTTTCTCTGCCGCGAGCCGCCCGGCTGCGTCGTAGAATGTCCATTTCATCTTGTATGTATCGATAAATTGTTGTATTAAATCCATAAGCAGCCCCTCCCAAGGTGCATAATAAAGCTTAGAAGAAAGCATTCTGATAAAAGAAATGCTTCTTCGTTCTATCATGAAGTATAGCAAAGATGGAGGCACTCTGCCAGTGGTTCTATGTAAAAAATATGTTACTGTACACGCATACGTGTCCAGTAACGGAATTTGCCGTGGCTTCGCATTTAAATACGGCAAATTCCTGCTACCACCACGTTTTCTTACGGCACTTTCGGTTCCAAAAGTGCCTACCCGTGTATAGTAACAAAAATATTACTGTCCCCGCATGTGTGCCCGGTAACCTAATATGGACTTATACACAGATTTGTGGTAAAGTTATGGACAGTGACAACGTGAAGAAAGAAAAGTAAGAGGTAACGCGGAGAAAACGGAACCGTTACAAAGAGACGAGAATTATGGGACAGTTTATAGTATTGGATCTGGAATGGAACCAGAGTCCGGCGGGCAAGGAAGGCTCGATGAACCGGCTTCCATTTGAGATTATTGAGATAGGCGCGGTAAAATTAAATAAAAATCTTCAAATCATTTCGGAATTTCGCCGTCTGATCCGCCCGCGGGTGTACCGGCAGATGCATTATAAGATATCAGAAGTGACGCATATGTCGATCGAGCAGCTTGACACAGAAGGCGAGGATTTTGTGCGTGCGATGACCGAATTTTTAGAATGGTGCGGGGATGATTACCGGTTCTGTACGTGGGGCTCGATGGATCTGACCGAATTGCAGCGGAATATGGTATATCACGGGATGGAGCTGCAGTTTCCATCGCCGCTTCTCTATTATGATTTGCAGAAAATCTATGCCCTGATCCACGGCACCAAGCAAAAGGAGTCGTTAGATACCGTGGTAGAGGAATTGCACCTCACGGAAGACCGCCCGTTCCACCGGGCGCTGGATGATGCGTACTACACGGGGCGTGTCATGAGTGAGATGGACTTTTACAGCATGATGGAGTATGTTTCAGTGGATTATTACCAGCCGCCGCTGACGGAGGAGGAAGAGATCTACCTGGAATTTCCAGAATATGCGAAATTTGTGTCGCGTGAGCATGAGACGAAGGAAGAGATTTTGGAGGAACGGCGTGTGGCGGAGATGGTTTGTTACAAATGCCGCCGGACCTTGCGGAAAAAGATCCGCTGGTTTTCCTCAAACCAGAAATTTTACTTCTGTCTGGCGGTCTGCCCGGAGCACGGTTATATGAAGGGAAAGATCCGGATGAAGAAGTCGGAGGACGGCTCGTTCTTTGCTGTTAAGACGACGAAGCTGGTCGGTGAAGAGGGAGCGGCCTACGTGGAGCAGAAGAAGGAGGAAACGAAGAAGAAGCGCGCGGAACGCAACAAGGCGAAGAAGTCTGGAAAGGCGGCAGAAGCAGCCGAGTAGGGTAAAGGCAGCCGGGCGGATGGAGCGTATGAAATAGGAATTAGAGAAAAGAAAAAATTCATAGAAAAGAGTTACTGGATATGGAAATGTTTCTCCTGCCTGTTTAGAGTAAGGTAAAAGAAGAGAATTTCCACATCTGGTAACTCTTTTTGTGTCAGTTATGGGATTTTATGCGAACGTTTCTTCCTTTTTTTCGCCAGCGCCGTTCGGCGGTCCTGCATCATCAGGTCGAAATCTGCTTCGGACATTCCGCTGTCGCGCAGACGTTCTGCGCGCCGTCTGCGGCGTTCTGCGAGGGCGTCCTCCTCCTGGCGGCGCTGCATCTGGAGAAAACGGATGCCGGCGGTGACCGCGCCGATCACGACAAGAATGGCGGTCAGTGCAGCGATGAATGCCGGTGGAACGCGGACGGAAATATGAAACAGCTGTCCAAAGGATTTACCGGTGGAACTATTTTCCTGATTAGCAGCCGATTCGGGCGGATTGGATAGCGGCAAGGCCTCCGAGGAGCCGTTTGAGAGGGCAGTGTCGGAGCTGTCCTGCGCGGTAGCTGTTGCCGCCTGGGATACAAGCTTTTCGGGAATATCTGCCGCTGTCTGGCTGCTGTCGGTGAGGGTCAGATATGCCTGGCCAACCTTGTGATCCCCGAGCGAATAAGTGACACAGGCGATCGTGCCGTCCGGTGCGCCAGCCGGGATCTCATAGTCGAAGGAGGTCGTTGTCTCCGAGAAATCCGCTGTTTTTGGAAGTACCACGCGGCTATCTGGGTCGATGGACAGGGATTCGCCCCCGGCGGTAGACACATCTGCAATTTTTAAATCTTTTCCGATATTTGAAAAAGTTTGATCATAATCTGCAATTTTGACCGACTGGAAATTGTTAAATCCAAAGTCGAGCAGCCGGCTGGTATCCTCATACTGCGTGTTGTTGCTGTGCAGGATGACGGTAATCAGTGTCGTATCGCCCTGTCTGGCACCATTGACCAGTGTGTTGAGGGCGATGGAGGTATAACCGGTTTTGCCGCCGAGGACGTCCGGACGGTAGTACTGCGGCCAGTTCTTTTTGACCAGCTTATTGCCCGGGGAGATGCCCTGTCCCTCGGGATTTTTCTGGTTCGGCGGCAGTTTATAGTAGGTTGTCTCGACGATCTTGGCAAACGTAGGATTTTCAAATGCCGCCCGCGTGATGAGCGCCATGTCGTAGGCGCTGACATAGTGTTCCTCGTTATTCAGACCGCTCGGATTTGCAAAATGCGAATCCTGGCACCCAAGCTCGGCGGCTTTTTCATTCATCAAAACAGCAAATGCATCAGCGGAGCCAGCAACGTGCTCGGCGAGGGCGTTGGCAGCCTCATTGGCTGATTTTAAAAGCAGGGCGTAGAGGCAGTCCTTGACGCTGGCAGTATCGCCTGTATCGTATCCGGCGCTGCTGCTGTTGGACTCCACGTTGTAGACCGCGCTCTCGGAAAAGGTGACTGTCTCATCGAGGGAACAGTGCTCCAGAACGATGAGGGAGGTCAGAACCTTCGTGATACTGGCGGGAGAGTAGGTTTCATGGATGTTTTTTCCATATAAAACGACTCCGGTGTTGGCGTCCATGACGATCCCGGCATCGGAGTCAATGGAAATGTCCGCTGGCCAGTCGGTGGAGGCAAGCGCCTGCATCGGGGCGGCGAGCAGGGACAGCAAAAGTGTACCAATTAAAAACAAGGACAACTTGCTGCCTGTGCTGCCAGCTATTTTCGTCTTCAAATCCGGAGCAGCCGGGTGGCTGGAACTACCTGGAGAGCTGCCGCCTCCGGAATTTCCGGAATTTTCTGCCCCTGATTTGCCCCTGCGGTGTTCCCGCAGGATACATGCAAGGCAGAGAAAAAACAGGGCGCCGGTCATCAGGCAGAAGGTGATGCCGATCCGGGCGGCGGTGTCCATGAAAAATGGTTCCGGCACGATGTTGATCAGAAGATCGGTCCGCGGATCGAGCTGCCAGAGATCATTGGTAAAGAAGATTTTGTGGAAAATAATAAAATATTTCGTAAAATCAGTGGAAATGATCCCGGCAAGCAGGGCGGTCACGCCCAGAAATAAAACCGTCCCGGCGCAGAGCATCCGTGGCAGCAGGTGTTTTAACGGAACCTTGAAAAGTGCCAGCAGTGCAACCGATGCCGCTGCCAGAAACAGGCAGAGGCGGCGCAGCGCCAGTCCTCCGAGAAAGAGGTTGCGGACATCCGCCATGTGCGCCTTCTCCCTGGCGTTGAAAAATTCGCGCGGCGTCCCGTCTACGACGGTGTCAATGTTCAGATCGTCGCGGCTGCCGCGCAGATATGCCATCATCTCGTCCGTCACGTAAAGCAGGTCGTCCATCTCCATATGGACATCATCGGCAACCTGGTAGCGGGTATATTCATTTTCATAATAATGCGGCGTCCAGTAGGCGACGGCTTCCACCGAGGTAATCAGAAACACGATCATCAGACTGAAAGCACAGATAAGCCCCAGAAGCCAGCTTAAATATGTTTTTTTCTGTGTCATATAAAACCTTTCGCGGCTGTCAGGTTGTGGTACAGCTGCAGCCTTTCATTTTATGTGATAAATTTGTAAAGAGGTCGTTTGTTCTATTTTCCTTGAAACGGCTCTGTATGTTAAAGTTTCCGTTTCGTTATCCAGTATAACAGTTTCGGGGAAGCATGAAAAGGCGCGAAATGGAAAAATATGTGAAATTTTTGTTACTGTTTACGGGTAGGCACTTTTGGAAGCGAAAGTGCCGTAAGAAAACATGGTGGCAGCAGGAGTTTGCCGTATTTGAATGCGAAGCCACGGCAAATTCCGTTACTGGGCACGATGCGTGAACAGTAATAAATTTTTCGAAAGAATGGCGGGAGGGTGGAATAGGGGCTTGTCAGCTGGCGGGGGATTCCTGTATACTGGGGGAAGATGTTATAATCTGGAGCAGAAAGAGAGAGGATACGAATATGATAAAGGCAGTCATTTTTGATATGGATGGGGTCATCATTGACAGTGAAGGAATTTATCTGAATTATCTGTATGAATATGCAAAAACGAAAAATCCGGAGGTGACTCTGGAGAGTCTGCACGGGACGGTGGGGACGACGAAGCAGGACTGCTGGATGGTTGTGGAGAAGGCGATCCACAATGGTCAGACCTGGCAGGAGCTGCATGACGAGTATCTGGGGCGCTGGACGGACATTTTTAATTCGATTGATTATCTCTCGATCTTCCGCTCGGAGATTCTGGATGTGATGGATCGCCTGAAAACAGAGGGCTTCCGGCTGGCGGTCGCATCCGCGACGAATATTGAGCAGGTGGAGCGCATTTTAAAGGAAAATGGCGTGGCGTCCCGTCTGGAGCGGATGATCAGTGCGAGTACGTTCAAGCGCAGCAAGCCGGATCCGGCGGTTTACCTCTATACGGCGGAGCAGATGGGCCTGCAGCCGGAGGAGTGCCTTGTGATTGAGGATTCGACGGTCGGCATCACGGCGGGGCACTGCGCGGGAATGACAGTGGCGGCGCTCATCGATAACCGTTTTTCCTTTGACCGGAGTCTGGCGGACTATGAGTTAAATTCGCTGGAGGAGATTGTGCCGCTGGCGGAGAAAATTCGGGATTTGAAGTAAAATTTGAGTTGAGTAAATTCAGGGATTCATTGCGGAAAGTATAATTGCGAAAGTGATGAACCATTGTACAAAGAAAATGAAAAGGAACCATGTATGTCAGGGAGAAGAATCACTGCATGTATGGTTCCTTTTTTGGCTGATTACTGCGAAACCTGCCGGATAAAGTCTCTGGAAACGTAGGCTTCCTGTCCGTTGTAGCTGATTACTGCCCATTTTTCGTCGTAATCACGGAGATATTCCACATCGGTATCTGGTGCTAGAACGCCAATCCTGTCGGTGTCGGTGGATGGTTCCGGACGGACATTGACTGTGTCGGTGGTCCGGTAAACGGTCGATTCTGCGGCAACGGTCTCTGCCTCGGTTTCTGGAGCCAGCGATTCGGTGCTGACGGCTGCAGTAGAATCCGGTTTGGCATCCGTCGCAGGGCGTATCATCTTGATGATCAAAAGCAGCAGGATGATAATAATAATCAGAAGCACTGGTTTAATAATGCTTCGAAATTCAAAAGACGGACCGCCTGCATAGGCGCGCGGACGGCGTCCCTCGGAGCTGCCGGAACGTGTGCCGGCAGGTTTTCCGTTTCCAGAGCTGGCAGAGGAATGTCGGCTGTTCCCGCGAAGGCGGGAAGAAGCGGGGGTTGGAGCTGCACTTCGGGAAGCCCGGGTGGATTTTTTTGTGTCATTGTAGTCATTTGCGAAGGTGTAGACCTCCTGCGACAGAAGGTGATGCGCCTGATTGGCGTTGTAGGCGCTGTTGTCTCCCTCATGGATCGCCTTGTTGCCGATCGTGCGGATCTTGTGGTAATGTTCGCAGGTGGTCTTGCTGATTTTTCCGGCGCTGTAGAGGGCGTCGATCATCTCCAGAAGACCGGTTTCCAGAATGCCATACCGCTCGCAGAGGCATTTGACCATGTATTCAAGGGTCTGGCGGGCTTTCACCATCGCCAGGTTATAATTCTTCTGTCCGATCAGGCGCTCGGTCTCGCGGACCCCGCCGTGGATCTGTTCCCAGGTGCTCTGACCTGTGTTAGCTGTTGTTCCCATAGGCATATCCTCCTGTGTATATGATGCAGGTCCGAAACCGGCGTGCCGGCGGCTGTTCCCGGACGGATACTGACTTTTGGATGTCCGGCGAACGGGTGAAAAGACGGCAGTCATTTCGTGACCGTATGTTTGGTTTTGTTCTAAAATTATTATAATATAATCGCTTGAATTATTCATCTATAAAATGATAAAAATTGGAAAAGTTATGAAATTCGTAAGAAAAGGACACAAAGTCGGACGGATGGGAGCTTTATGGTATGGGTAAGGGGCAAAAGATGCGAAAATAAGTATAATAAAAGTCATACGAAAGAGTATTTTGTGTGGTATCATAGAAATATAGTATTTATTTAAACACGAATGTTTTTTGAGGATTTTGTCAAGAAAGTGTTATTTAGAAAAGGTTGAAAGGAATTATGGGAGAGCTGTTAATTTTAATATTATTGATTGGTTTGGTGTTTTACATAATATCTAAGGTTAGGGAATCTCCATTTCGCTATCCGTATTTTGAATATTGCTTTGATGTTTCGGGTAAAAGAAAACCCAATATTGAAGATTTTATAGATGCATATATAAATAATAATGGAATAGGAGCTTTTGAAACACATTATCGAAAGGTTCAGCAATGGAAGGATAGTAGTCAACAAATAGTAGATAGGGCAATATTTAAAGATTTGCGACAAAAACAGTTTTTTGAATGCATTGACGATGAGCATATGTTTTGTTTTACGTTTATTCGTCAACAGACACGATATAAACAGGTTAATTACCAAAAATTTTCATATAAATTAAATGTGCAAGATAAAGAGTATAGTTGCGATTATCAGTCGTTAATAGACAGGTATATAATGCTACAAAAAATCGATTTTCAATGTACCTTAAATGAGTATCATTGTAAAAATCAAAGAAAACTTATGACAAAAGCATTGCGAAAGGAAATTATGCTTCGAGATAATTATACATGTCAAATATGCGGAAAATATATGCCTGATGAGGTTGGTTTGCATATAGATCATATTATTCCTGTTTCTAAAGGCGGAAAGACAATAGTATCTAATTTACAGGTCCTTTGTTCAAAATGTAATGGAAAAAAATCAAATAGGTGTTAATTTTATAGATGTGAGAATAGGAGGATTTATCTTGCGAAAACAACATATGAATGCTAAGATTAGATATTAGAGAAAAGCTAAAAAATATAGGATATTTCATTTAGATAATAGATGAAAAAAATTAATTTATACAGATAACTAGGAGGAACGAAGATGAGATTACGCCATATACCGGGCGCAGAGCAGATGATAGAAGAAAACCCGCACGTGGTTCACGAGGCGAAGGAGAAGAAGGGAACCTGGCAGCAGATTTTTGGAAATGACCATCCGATCCGTATCGAGGTGGGAATGGGAAAAGGTCAGTTTATTTTGGAGCAGGCGTCCCGCAACCCGGATGTGAATTTTGTGGGTATTGAGAAATATTCGACGGTTCTTTTAAAGGCGATCCGCAAGAGAGAACAGATGGAACTGTCCAATGTCTATTTCTTATGTGAGGATGCCAGAGAACTGGCAGAGATTTTTGGACCGGGGGAAGTAGAGCGGATTTATTTGAATTTTTCGGATCCGTGGCCGAAAGACCGCCATGCGAGACGGAGACTGACCTCGCCGCCATTTATGGCAGTGTACGATCAGATTCTCCAGAAGGATGGAAGAGTCGAGTTCAAGACAGACAACCAGGATTTATTTTCCTATTCCCTGGAGGCGATTCCGGAGGCGGGCTGGCGCATCACAGAATATACTCGTGACCTGCACCACAGCAAGATGGCAGAGGGCAATGTCATGACCGAGTACGAGGCAAAGTTCTCGGCGCAGGGCAAGCCGATCTGCAAGCTGGTGGCGGTGCGGTAGGGAAAAGAGTGCTGCAAAGGCATTTCGCTGTATATATTAGTTATAATGAAAAAATTGGATAGCGGAATGGATATTAAAAAGCAGATTACACGGAAACTCATTCAGGCGACCAGCGATAAAGTGGAATTGAATAAACAGGCATTAAAATGGAAAAAATCGATGGAAGAGGCAGCAAAGGCACTGGGAGGCGGTAAAAAGAAGCCGTCGTAAAGAGAAACAGGGCATTTCTGTTGACTGCCTATATGGATAGAACGAAAGGAGGAAATGAGTGATGGAGATGAAGTTTACGACCGCGAATTTTGAGGAGGAGGTACTGAAATCGGAGATTCCGGTACTGGTTGATTTTTACGCAGACTGGTGCGGTCCGTGCCAGATGATGGCGCCGGTGATCGGGCAGCTGGCGAGCGAGTATGAGGGAAGAGTGAAGATCGGAAAGCTGAATGTCGATGAGAACCCGGAGGTTATGGCTGAATATAAAATCATGTCGATCCCGACGATGATTATTTTCCGGAATGGGGAAGTGTTCAGCAAGGAAGTCGGCGCTAGTTCAAAGAAGGAAGTGGAGAAGGCGATTGGGCGGGCACTGTAAAAGCTGCGTCTTTGGAGTCCGGCGTGGGGCGGGGTAAAAAAGGTTGCGTCTTTGAGTCCCGGCGTGCGCAGCTCGAAAAAGCTGGCGCTTTTCCTCGCTGTCGGGCATTCGCCCTATAAAGAAAAAAAGAGATAACGGATGCTGCTTATGTGCAAGCACAACGCGTCATCCGCCATCTCTTTTTTTCTTTGTACGCCTCATTGCTAACGCACAAAGTGCCTGCCCCACAGCTCTCGGTCTGCGAAACAAGCACTTGATAGTGCGCCTTCAGGGACTCGAACCCTGGACAAATAGATTAAGAGTCTACTGCTCTACCAACTGAGCTAAAGGCGCTTATTTTGTTTTCTTGCGGATGCCTCATCCGTAAGACATGAGTTATTCTACTCCATCCAGAATAAAATGTCAACAGTTTTTTAAATATTTTTAAAAATATTTTAAAAAGCATTATTTTCGGTATTTTTAAAACAGATAAGGGTATGGGCGAAGGAGACTCAGAGGGTATATGGGATACAGCCATGGGAGAAATGACGAGGTGGGTTTTGCACATGGGACGGTGGATAAGTCTGGAAAGAACGTCGTGGAAAGGGGATCACAGATTTGGGTGTTTGTAAAGGGAGAAAATGATTTTTGTGCAAAATTCTGATTCGAAAAAATATAGGGGAATCCTCTTCCATTTTTAATCTAATTGGTGTATGCTTAAATACGTCACGACGAACACACTATATATTGTGTTATGAAAGAAAACGAGTTCAATATTTTGTGTGTAATTCTAAAAATTACCTAAATACAAATCAAAAATAAAGCCAATCGTAAGACAAGTCGGAACGGAAAAGAATCCTGTCAGTGAAGGCATCCGGACATGAAAAATAGCCTGTCAGAAGAAGGCGCTGCTCTCATGAATGAGTAAGCTGGGGGACGGGAAATGGATACAGATGGATGTTCGATGTATGCCATAAAAGTAGAAAGAGAAATCACAGAAACAGGAACCGGCGAGTCAATTTATAGATTATAGAAGACAAGTCATAAAACGGGCTTAAGGGTAAGGAGAGGGAACAGGGATGGAAGACACAGTAACAACCAATGTAATCAAACGAAATGGAGAAGAAGTACATTTTGACCGGGCGAAGATCGTAAATGCGATCACGAAAGCGAACGGCAATGTGGAGCGTATTCACCAGATGAACCCGTACCAGATTGAAGCGATTGCAGATACGATCGCCGAGCAGGTGCAGGAGATGCCGCACGCGGTGAATGTGGAAGATATCCAGGATATGGTAGAGACCAGCATTATGGAGATGCGTGGTTATGAGGTTGCACAGAAATATGTGCGCTACCGCTACCGCAGGGAGTTAAAACGCAAGTCCAACACGACCGATAACGGCATCCTGGCACTTTTGGACCATATTAATGAAGAAGTGAATCAGGAAAACTCCAACAAGAACCCGGTCATCAACTCGACCCAGCGTGACTACATGGCGGGCGAGGTCAGCAAGGACTTATCCAAGCGTGTGCTGCTGCCGGAGGAGATCGTCCGCGCGCATGAGGAAGGCATCATCCATTTCCATGATACCGACTATTTTGCACAGAAGGAGCACAACTGCGACCTGATCAATCTGGAGGATATGCTGCAGAATGGCACTGTGATCAGTGAGACGATGATCGAGAAGCCGCACAGTTTCTTTACGGCCTGCAACGTGACCACCCAGATCGTGGCGCAGGTAGCCAGCAACCAGTATGGCGGACAGTCCTTTACTCTGGCGCATCTGGCACCGTTTGTGGACATCAGCCGTCAGAAGCTGCGCAAGAACGTGATTGCAGAGCGCACCGAGTGCGGCGAGGCACTGGATGAGGATATCATCAACCGCGTGACCGAACGCCGTCTGCGCGAGGAGGTTAAGAGCGGCATCCAGACGATCCAGTACCAGCTTATCACCCTGATGACCTGTAACGGACAGGCTCCGTTTGTCACGGTATTTATGTATCTGGACGAGGTTCCGGAGGGACGGACCAGAGATGACCTTGCGATGATCATCGAGGAAGTGATGCTGCAGAGAATGCAGGGCGTCAAGAATGAAAAGGGCGTCTGGATCACACCGGCGTTCCCGAAGCTTATCTATGTGCTGGATGAGGACAATATTACGGAAGGTTCGAAATATTGGCACCTGACTGAGCTGGCAGCGAAATGTACCGCGAAACGGATGGTTCCGGACTACATTTCTGCTAAGATTATGAAAGAATTAAAGAAGGGCGAGGTTTACCCGTGCATGGGCTGCCGTTCTTTCCTGACGGTAGAGGATTCCCAGATGCTGCCGAACGGCAAGCATAAATTCTATGGACGTTTCAACCAGGGTGTTGTCACGATTAACCTGGTCGATGTGGCTTGTTCTTCGGAGGGAGATATGGACCGTTTCTGGCAGATTCTCGATGAGAGACTGGAACTGTGCCATCGTGCGCTCCGCTGCCGTCATGAGAGGCTGCTCGGCACGATCTCCGATGTGGCGCCGATTCTGTGGCAGAATGGTGCGCTTGCCCGCCTGAAAAAGGGTGAGACGATCGACAAACTCCTGTACAACGGCTATTCTACGATTTCTCTGGGATATGCAGGTCTGTATGAGATGTGTATGCGGATGTTAGGAAAATCCCACACCGATCCGGAGGCGAAGCCATTTGCACTGAAAGTTATGCAGCGTCTGAATGATAAATGCAAAGAGTGGAGAGAGGCGGAGAACATCAGCTATTCTGTATACGGCACGCCGATGGAGTCTACGACTTATAAATTTGCAAAATGCCTGCAGAAGCGCTTCGGTATCATTCCGGGCGTTACGGATAAGAACTATATCACGAACAGCTACCATGTACACGTATCCGAGAAGATTGACGCGTTCAGTAAGCTGAAATTTGAGGCAGAGTTTCAGAAGCTCTCCCCGGGCGGTGCGATCAGCTACATCGAGGTGCCGAATATGCAGACTAATATTCCGGCAGTTCTCTCTGTGATGCAGTTTATCTACAATAATATTATGTATGCGGAGCTGAACACCAAGAGTGATTTCTGTGAGAAGTGTGGCTATGACGGCGAGATCAAGATTGTTGAGGATGAGGCTGGCAAGCTGGTGTGGGAGTGCCCGAACTGCGGCAACCGCGACCAGAACAAGCTCTTTGTCGCACGCCGTACCTGCGGCTACATCGGAACCCAGTTCTGGAACCAGGGACGTACCCAGGAGATCCGCGATCGGGTGCTGCATCTGTAGGATGTGGTGAAAGCCTCCGAGAGTACATTGGTCTAGGGGAGGAAGATATGTATTACGGAACCATCAAAAAGTATGATATTGCCAACGGTCCTGGCGTGCGCGTCAGCTTGTTTGTGTCGGGCTGCCGCCATCACTGCAAGGGCTGTTTCAATGCGGAGACGTGGGATTTCCGATATGGACAGTTATATACAGAAGAGACGGAGAAAGAGATTTTAGCGGCATTGGAGCCGGGATATATACAGGGCTTTACGCTGCTCGGCGGAGAACCGTTTGAGCCGGAAAACCAGGTGGAGCTGGTACATTTACTTCAGAAGGTGCGCGAGACGTATCCGGAGAAGGATATCTGGTGCTACAGCGGCTATCTGTGGGATCGGGATCTGGCAGCCGGCGGCGTGGTCCATACAGAGGTGACAGACGAGATGCTGTCCTATGTGGATGTGCTGGTGGACGGAGAGTTCGTGGAAGCGGAGAAGGATCTGACCCTGCAGTTTCGCGGAAGCCGGAACCAGAGGATTCTGGAGCTTAAGAGAATAGGAAGAAAATAATAAGAATGAGATAAAAAGCTGCTGCAGATCGGAAAAAACTTTCTGATCTGCGGCAGCTTTTTGCATTACAAGGGAGATACAGCAAGCATATACGTGCCTTTGTAATCCGGGGCAGGCTATCATAAGTGGATATTTTCTTCAAGGGGCATAAATAACCCACCTAAGCATCCGCATTTGTGGTAAGATGGACTTAATAGGGGGTATAGCTATGGAGTCTGGAATTCTGATGATTGTGATAGTGGTTATTGGTGTCTTTTATCCGGTATATACAGCCTGGATTTCTCTGGTGGCGGCACCGGTGTATCTAAAGATAGGTTTCCTGTTTGCGATGGCAGGAGCACTTCTCGTCATGAGAATCCTGCGGAAAGAAAAGCAGATAAAATGGATAGTTCTGATCGGCATTCTGGGGGCATATGCCTGGAGTCTGTATAGTTGGTATGACGAAGAGTGCCATTACCAGTATGCGAGAAGCGTGCATGGAGATTCGGGCAATGCTTTGATGCTGTTTGTTGGCACCTTTACATGTCTGATACCGTTGTTTTTGCTGGATGCCGAACTGACCTGGTGGATGGAGTCCCGGAAGAAAAAGAAAGAAGAGAGTCCTGAATCTGAGAAGGAAACAGAGAAAAAAGAAAACCGTCTGGCAGCAGGAATGAAAAACTGGTTTGGAAAGCATCGCCAGACTCTCTGTACGCTGCTTATCTGTGCGATGGGCTGTGGACTTCTCGTGGTTCTGCTATATCCGTATAAGTGCTGGGAGGAAGGATGTTACAATCTGGCCTTTGATGGCATATACTGTGAACAGCACAGGGCAGAGAAGATAGAAGAAAGTAAACGGGAAGAAGAGGAACGTAAAAAAAGAGAACGGGCTGAGCTGATAGAATTACAGAAGAAAAAAGAAGAAGAGGAATCCAGAAGCCATGAGGAATATCTTAAACGGATAGAAGAGGATCCCTTGTGGGAACTGAAACAACGGAGTCGTAAAAACACACCTGCGCAGAGGGGAATACCACCGGTGCAAAAGAATCTCCAGAATCCCTATGCAGCGTATGATGCAGGATATGATGATGTTATGGAAGGTGATGATTATGACTGGGATCGCTACCGCCGGGATTCAGAATATGCCGATGGCGTAGATGATGCCCTGGATGAACGGGAAGAGTGTGGACGGGATGACTGGTAAGGTATCTTGCTGGTGGACACTTATATATAATATTCGGATAGGTTAAGCGGTACTGTCTTTTCAGAGGCGGTACCGCTTCTGTTTTTAAAAATAGGATCACCAAAAAGAGCTGTCACAAAAGCCGGTGCAAACCGTCGGTTGACAGCTCTTTTTTGGCGTGCGATCCGCACATGAAATCACTTGTTTCCGAATGTTTAATACATTCCATCGTAAGGATCTTCTTCCTCATGAACTTCAAATAGATCGCCGGGCGTACAGTCCAGTGCGGAGCAGATGCGGGCGATGGTGCTGAAGCGGATGGATTCAGTTTCATTGTCCAGAATCCGGCTGGCATTTTTATAGCCAAGCCCGGTCATGGCGATAAAACGGTATTTCGTCAGACGCTTTTCAGCCAAAAGTTTATGAATGCGAAGTTTAATCGTGACAGTTTTCAATTCGGAATTTCCTCCTTTGTATACACACAGTGTCACATTAAATATAAAGGATTTTCAATGTGCGGATAACTGGCTTAAACAATAGCTGATGTAGAGGAACTGATAGATACATTAAAAAACTGTTCACTGGTTTGTGTATAAAAAAGAACTGCCACGCTCATGACAGTTCTTACGAAAACAAATAGATAGTAAAAAACACCAGCTGTGAATCGCCTCTAAGGCGCCTCACTCCCCCCATTCTCTTCTGCGTAAAACATCCGGTACTGCGCCGGGGTGATGCCGATCTCCTGCTTAAATACGCGGATAAAATAGGATGGGATCCGCAGTCCTACCATCTCACCGACCGACTGGATCGTGGCGTCGGAGTGGAGGAGAAGCTGGGAGGCGTGTTCGATGCGTAGTTTTTTCAGGTACTGCATCGGGCTGGCACCGTATGCCTGGTGGAAGCTGCGGATTAAGTGGGACGGGCTGTAGGAATACTGGCGCGCCAGATCGTTTAAGGAGATCTCCTCCGTGTAGTGGGCATCCAGATAGTCGCGCAGCGTCCGGGCGATGCTTTCCTTCTCGCGGCTGTAGCAGTACGGCGCATAGAGAACCTGGAGAAATTCAATGAAATCATTCTGGAGCTCAAACGGCGTCCGCACGGAGGACGGAAAGCTCTTTTTCTGTGTGTATTTGCTGAAAGAAACCAGGTTCATCCGCTGCAGATACTTTTCCAGCTTCTCCCGGTTGGCTTCCGGCACGGTGCCGGTGCGCGGCAGGGAGAGAATGAAATTCTGCGGCGAATAGTAAAATTTCGGCGCGGCGCGCCGGGTTACGTTGTCCGGGTAAAATTCATCGGACAGGCTGTATTTGCCGTTGGTATAGAAATGCACCCAGCTCGTCGTGGTCTTTTCCTGGCAGACGCGGCTGCCGCGGTGCGGGGTATCGGGGGTAATGATAAAAAACTGCCCGGCATTCAGTTCAACGCGGAACGGATCCTGTTCGAGATATAAAGTTCCGCTGTGAACATAGATAAGATCAAAGACATTTCGGATCGTCCGGCGCTCATGGATATCGCCGGGGCGGTAAACACATCCGCCTCCGACGATAAAATAAGGAAGGGGTGGACAGTTTAAATTAATAAAATTCATGATGTATGTACTCCCGTTTAAATAAAAACAGCCACGTAACAGGAATCCTGTCTGAACCGCAGAGAAGCAAACGAAAAACAGGACAACTTTGTCAGGTTGTTAAACAAATTTAAAATATCAATTTTATTATATCAAATAGAAAGAAAAACAGCAAGAATCTGTTTGGGAAATCCCTTATATTTGCTGAAATAAAACACTCTACTTGGGAAAATAAGAGGGGATGAATGAAAAATGAAGAAAAATCAGAGAAAAAGAAAGAATGAAATCAGGCTGATTTTGTTCTATAAAAATACGCGTATTCTTTTCTATAATATGCAAAATGTGTTAGATCGCTTTTCCGCTATTTGAATGGTATACTTATAAGAAAACATACAAAAAAAGAAGTCTTTTTCAGATTATTGATAGGCGCTTACGGATAAGTGAATAATAAATCAGGAGGTTTTCTGTGAATGGTAAAAAAGGAGACAAGTTTCATTGATTTGAAACAGGTAAAGATAGACGACCCGTTCTTTTCGCGGGTACAGAATGTGGTAATTCACACGATGCTTCCGTATCAGGAACGGGTGCTTCACGATGAGGTGTCCGGAATCCGAAAGAGCCATGTGATTAAAAACTTCCGCATTGCAGCGGGAGATGAGAAAGGAACGTATTACGGGCGTGTATTTCAGGACAGCGACCTGGCGAAATGGCTGGAGGCGGTGGCGTACTCACTGACCGTCGAGGCAAATCCAGAGCTGGAGGCGCGTGCCGATGCGATCATCGACCTGATCGGGCGGGCGCAGCAGCCGGACGGCTACCTGGATACCTATTTCATTGCGGCGGAGCCGGAACATAAGTGGCAGAACCTGACGGACTGCCATGAGATGTACTGTGCCGGACATATGACGGAGGCAGGCGTCGCGTACTATCAGGCGACGGGAAAGACGAAGCTTTTAGATATCTGCTGCAAGCTGTGCGATCATATCGATCGGCGGTTCGGACGGGAAGCAGGCAAAGTAACCGGCATTCCGGGACATGAGGAGATCGAGCTGGCGCTGATGCGGCTTTATCAGGCAACCGGGGAAGAGAGATACCGGAAGCTGGCGGCATATTTTATCGATGAGCGCGGACGGGATCCGGAGTTCTTCCATAAAGAAGCGGCGGCTAGAAGCTGGAGCCGCACCGATTACATGGACAAGCAGCCGCCGTCCTACATGCAGAACCACAAGCCGGTGCGTGAGCAGGATACGGTGGAAGGACATGCGGTCCGCTGTATGTATCTTCTGACGGCGGCGGCAAACCTGGCAGCGCAGAATCATGATGAGGCGCTGATGGCGGCCTGCCGGAAGATGTGGGACAACATGGTAGACCGGCGGATGTACATAACGGGTGGAATCGGTTCCACCTATTACGGCGAGGCATTTACCGTGGATTATGATTTGCCGAATGATACCGCTTACGCGGAAACGTGTGCGGCGGTGGGGGTCTGCTTCTTCGCGAAACAGATGCTGGAGGCGGATCCGGACGCGCGGTATGCAGATATTCTGGAGCGGGAGATTTACAACGGAACCATCAGCGGCATGCAGTTAGACGGAACGAAATTCTTTTATATCAATCAGCTTGAAGCCAATCCGGGCATGCCGACCAACGCATATGGCGAAGAAGAATACACACCGGAGCGGATCGGCTGGTATGACTGTGCATGCTGTCCTCCGAACCTGGCGCGTCTGATGACCTCACTTGGTTCCTATGTATGGTCTTCAAGTGAAGATACGATCTATTCCCACCTGTTTGTCGGGGGAACGGCTTCCTTTGAAACAGCGGGCGGCGTGAAGATAGCGCTTACATCGAAATATCCGTGGAACGGCTCCGTTACCTACACGGTAGAACCGGAGCAGGCGGGAGCAGAATTTACTTTGGCAGTCCGTTATCCGGGCTGGTGCCATCAGATGCAGGTGAAGGTCAATGGCATACCGGTTTCCGGGGCAGTCAAGACAGACAAGGGCTACTGGATGCTCCAGAGAAGCTGGCAGCCTGGTGATACTGTTTCCTGCGAGATGGAGATGGAGCCGGAGCGGGTCTATGCACACCCGATGGTGCGGGCGGATGCCGGATGCGTGGCACTCAGACGCGGACCAATCATCTACACCTTTGAGGGCGTGGATAACGGAGAGGATCTTCAGACACTGCGGATTCCGCGGGAGGCAAAGATTGAAGCGCTTCCGTATCAGGCGGATCTGCTGGAAGGTATCGTGGCGCTGCGTGTGACGGGCTGCCGGAAGAAAGCGGCGGTTAATCCGGCGCTTTATGCAGAAGATGCGGCACCGGAAGAGGTGGTAACCCTGCAGGCAATTCCGTACTATGCATGGTGCAACCGCGGCATGACGCATATGCGCGTGTGGATGCAGGAATAGAGAGATAAAACCGTTTGTCTTATTTTATACTTCGGAGTTGAAAGAATATCCGGGCTATAAGAGAAGGAGAGAGACGTATTATATAAGAAAGAAGGGAGTACGGACATGAAGAAATATATCGGAAAACGTATCATGATTTCTCTTGTCACGCTTCTGATCATCATCCTGGTACTTTTTATGCTGCTGCAGCTGATGCCGGGATCTCCGTTCAACGATGAAAAGCTGACCGCGGATCAGATTGCGATGATGTCGAAGAAATATGGACTGGACAAACCGTTGATCGTACAGTTTTTCACGTATGTGAAGAATCTGCTGCAGGGCGATTTTGGTGTATCGTATGTTATCTCCAAGGATACCTCCATCTCGGTTCTGTTAAAGAACCGTGTGCCGGTCAGCTTTGGAATCGGACTGGAGGCAGTTTCCTTCGGTGCGGTAGTCGGACTGATTTTAGGTATTCTGGCAGCGCTCAAGAAAAATAGCTGGCTTGATACCATCGGTACTGTGATTTCAGTTCTGGGCGTCAGCCTTCCGTCCTATGTTTTTGCATTGGTTATGGCATATTTCATCGGCTACAAGGCACAGTGGCTGCCGCTTCTGTTTGACGGCAAGAAGTTCTTCGCATCGTCGATCATGCCGATGCTGGCGCTGTCGATGTTTACGGTAGCGACGGTGGCTCGATTTACGAGAACCTCCCTTCTGGAGGTGCTGGACAGCGACTACATGCTGCTTGCGGAGAGCAAGGGAATCACGGGACGCCCGCTTCTGGTGCGCCATGCACTTCGAAACGCGCTGATCCCGATCATTACGGTACTGGCGCCGCTGGTTGTTGATCTGATGATTGGTTCTCTGGTTATCGAGAAGATCTTCTCGATTCCGGGCATCGGAAGCTTAATGATTGCAGCGATTCAGTCCAACGATTACAACGTGACGATTTCGCTGGCATTTATCTACAGTGTCATGTACATTGTCCTGATGCTGGTGGTTGACGTCCTGTACGGAATTATCGACCCGAGAATCCGTCTGGCGAAGAAATCGGATTGAGAGGTGATGGCATGAAAAAACGGAGTGACGAAAAGACAGATGAGAAAATGACAGGCGGGGATGTGGCTTCCGTTCGGGAGCATGTGTTATCACCCGAAGAATATTTAAGCCAGATCGAATTTCTGGACGATGATTTTGAATTCCAGCACAAAGACGGCTTTGAACATGTCGATACAAACTTTGCAAGCCAGAGCTACTGGAAAGAGGCAATTGCACGGTTTAAGAAAAATAAGGGCGCAATGTTCAGCTTTGTCTGTATTCTGTTTCTGATTGTGATGGCGCTTGTCGGACCTCACATGAACCAGTTTACCTACGATCAGCAGATTATTACCAACCAGAACATGGCGCCGAGAGTGCCGGGACTGGAAAATATGGGTATCTTAGATGGTTCTGAGACGATCCGTACATCCACCGGAAGTAAAGAAATCAACTATTATGAGAGCAACGATCTGACCGATACCTACTACTGGTTTGGTTCCGATTCGCTGGGACGCGACCTCTGGACCAGGACCTGGAGCGGAACGCGGATCAGCCTCTATGTAGCGGTTCTGGCGGTATTCATCGACCTTGCGTTTGGTCTGACGTATGGACTTGTATCCGGATATTTCGGCGGAAAAGTCGATATGATCATGCAGCGTATCGTCGAGATACTAAACAGTATTCCGTACCTGATCACGGTTACCCTGCTTTTGTTAGTCATGAAACCGGGGCTTATGTCCATCACATTCGCCCTGATGTTTTCCGGGTGGCTGGGCATGAGCCGAATCGCCCGCGCGGAGGTCTTAAAGCTGAAAGAGCAGGAATATGTGCTTGCTTCCCGGACGCTGGGAGCAAAGAGTTTCCGCATTATTTTCAAAGAGATTTTACCAAATATTTTTGGTCCTCTGATTACACAGACGATGTTCTCGATCCCGCATGCGATCTTTACCGAGGCATTCTTAGCCTTTATTGGCCTGGGTGTGCCGGAGCCGATGGCTTCGCTGGGTTCCCTGATTTCGAGTGGATATCAGAACTTTACAAGCCATCCGTACATGATCGTGTTCCCGTTAATTGTCATGGGACTTCTGATGCTGTGCTTTAACATGCTGGCGGATGGTCTGCGTGATGCATTGGATCCGAAGATGAAGGATATGTAGGAGGAAATGGCATGGAGAAAAAAGAAGAAATTTTACGAGTGCGGAATCTGGACATTTCCTTCGAGACGACAGCCGGAGTGGTCAATGCCGTCCGGGGCGTCAACCTGACGGTAAACCGGGGCGAGACGGTTGCAATCGTTGGGGAATCCGGTTCCGGTAAATCGGTTTCTGCGAAGGCGATCATGGGAATCCTGGCAAAGAACGGAACGATCGACCGCGGACAGATCACATTTTCATATTACCGTAACCCGGAGGAACGGGTCACCAGAGAAATTCTGCAGATGAAAAAAGAGGAAATCCGCCGCCATATCAACGGAAAACGGATCGCGATGGTCTTCCAGGATCCGATGACCTCCTTAAACCCGCTGATGCCGGTTGGGAAACAGATCATGGAAGGCATGATCTGGCATTACCATACACCGAAGGAAGAGGCATATAAGAAGGCGCTGGAGCTGATGAAGCTGGTCGGCATCACCGACGCGGAGAAGCGAATCAAAAACTATCCGCACCAGCTCTCCGGTGGTATGCGCCAGAGAATCGTCATTGCGATCGCACTGGCGTGCGATCCGGAGCTTTTAATCTGCGACGAGCCGACGACGGCGCTGGACGTTACGATTCAGTCGAAGATTCTGGAACTGATTCAGGAGATTCAGAAAAAACGGCAGCTGTCGGTTATCTATATCACGCACGATCTGGGCGTCGTTGCGAAGGTTGCCGATTATGTCAACGTCATGTATGCAGGCAAGATCGTCGAGAGCGGCACGGTCGAGGATGTATTCTACGATCCGCGCCACCCGTACACATGGGGACTTCTCTCCGCGATGCCAGATCTGGGAACGGACGACGAACGTCTTTACACAATCCCGGGCAGCCCGCCAAACCTGCTTCACAAGGTAACGGGTGATGCGTTTGCACCGCGGAATAAATATGCGTTAAACATTGACAGTCGTCTGGAGCCGCCGATGTTCAAGATATCGGAGACACACAGCGCCGCGACATGGCTGCTGCATCCGAAGGCGCCGAAGGTCGATATGCCGCCGGAGCTTCGGGATCGAATTGAGAGAATGAAGAAAGAGGGGGGAATCGCATGAGTACAGTGACAGAGACAAACAAAAAGCCCCTTCTGGAAGTAAAAGGACTCAAGCAATACTTTCCGGTCAGCCGGAAATTTACCGTAAAAGCGGTTGAGGATGTCAGTTTTTATATCAATCCGGGCGAGACCTATGGTCTTGTGGGGGAATCCGGATCGGGAAAGACGACGATCGGGCGGGCGCTGATCCGCCTCTACGATCCGACCGCAGGACAAATTACCTTTGACGGGATGGATATTTCCGGAAAAATGAGCCGCCAGACAGAGGCGAGACTCAGAAGTGATATGCAGATGATTTTCCAGGATCCGATGGCATGTTTAAATCCGCGCCGGAAAGTAGCGGATATCATTGCACAGGGGCTGGATATCCATCACCGGTACCATTCCCAGAAAGAGCGGACCGAGATGGTGGCAGACATCCTCCACAAGGTAGGTCTGGCGCCGGAACATGCAAACCGGTACCCGCATCAGTTTTCCGGTGGTCAGCGGCAGCGTGTCGGCATCGCCCGGGCGCTTGTCATGAACCCGAAGCTGATCATTGCCGATGAGTGTATCTCGGCGCTCGATATGTCCATTCAGGCGCAGGTTGTCAACCTGATGAAGGACATC
The DNA here is from genome assembly GCF_003461685.1 of Clostridium sp. AF12-41. Lineage (NCBI taxonomy): Bacteria > Bacillati > Bacillota > Clostridia > Eubacteriales > Clostridiaceae > Clostridium > Clostridium sp. AF12-41. Next base: position 77,469 of record NZ_QTXO01000008.1, read on the forward strand.
CAGGACGAGACGGGGCTTGCATACCTCTTCATCGCCCACGACCTCTCGATGGTTAAATATATTTCCGACCGCATCGGCGTTCTTCATCTGGGCTACCTTCTGGAGACGGGCACGACGGAGGAGATTTTCTCCCATCCGGTACATCCGTACACCCGAAGCCTGATTTCGGCGATCCCGAACCCGAACCCGGTGGTAGAGCGCAGTCGGATTGCACTGCACTATGATTATAAGACGAGCGGCCTGGATTACGGCGCAGGTACGATGCATCAGATTGAGGGCACACATTTTGTGCGCGGAACCGATGCAGATTTGGAAAAATGGGTGTAGATTTAAAAGAAAGCCGATGCATTCCGGCACAAAATCAACCATAATAAATGTGATAAAATGACCTGTTTAGCGGGTGATTTTATAGATGAGCCGAACCAGCAGACAACTGAGGATAGACAGCCGGGACCAGGAAATGCAGCATGAAACGGGAATGGTTTGGTTTTATTAAAAAAACAAAAAAGGAGGAAGTATTATGAAGCTAAAAAAAGTAATGGCGTGGACGCTGGCTTCTGCTATGTTTGCTGGACTTTTAGCAGGCTGCGGCGGATCGACCCAGACAACAGAGACAGCAGCGGCTGAATCTGGAAGCGCAGAGGGCGGCAGCTCGGCTGAGGGCGGCAAGGTGCTTCGCTATCAGGCAAGCACTCTGGTAGACTCCCTGGATCCGGCACTTTCCAACGACTACACATCCAGTGGTGTTATCTCCCAGTTTATGATGGGTCTGATGACTAAGGATGAGTCAGGTGCTCCGGTTTACGGCGTGGCGGAGAGTGAGGAGAAGTCCGAGGATGGTCTGACCCTGACCTTCAAGATCCGTGACGACGCAAAATGGTCCAACGGCGATCCGGTAACGGCAAACGATTTCGTTTACGCATGGAGACGAGTAGCCGATCCGGCAACTGCAAGTGATTACCAGTTCTTTATCACAACCGCCTGCATCGCAAATGCAGAAGAGGTAACAACAGGTGAAAAACCGGTTGAGGAACTGGGTGTAGAGGCAGCGGACGATAAGACATTAGTCGTAACTTTAAGCTCCCCGTGTGCTATCTTTGATTACCTGATGGCATCCGGCGCATGCTTCCTGCCGTTAAATCAGAAATTTGTAGAGAGCTGCGGCGGCAACTTTGCAACTTCCGCAGATACCCTGTTAGCAGATGGTCCGTTCAAGGTATCTTCCTATGAGCCGTCTGCCATGAAGGTAGAATTAGTAAAGAATGATCAGTTCTTCGGTGCATCCGATGTCAAACTGGACGGTGTTGAGTTCTCGATCATTACCGACAGCCAGACAGCAGCCCTTTCTTTTGAAAATGGCGATCTGGACGTTGTAACCTTAAGCGGTAACCTGGTAGAGCAGTATGAGGATGATCCGAGATTCTCCACCAGAAGTGACGGTTACAACTGGTATCTGACCCCGAACATGAAGAAAGAGGGGCTTGACAATGTAAATATCCGTAAGGCACTGGCAAAATCGTATGACAAAGAAGCGATCACAACCCGTGTTCTGAAAGATGGTTCCACACCGATGGATTACTTCGTACCGCAGGGCCTTGCAACCAATGAAAAGGGCGAAGATTTCCGTGAGGCAGCAGGCAGCGCATACGACAGCTGGACCTACGATGTAGAGGCAGCAAAAGAGCTGTGGAAGACAGGTCTTGGCGAGCTTGGAAAAGATTCCTTATCTTTTACCTTAATGTGTGAAGATACCGATTCTGCACAGGCTGTTGCACAGTTCCTGCAGAGCGAGTGGCAGAACAATCTGCCGGGTCTGACCATCGAACTTCAGGTACTTCCGAAGAAAGCCCGTCTGGAATACATGCAGAAAGGTGAATATGATATCGGTCTTACCCGCTGGGGTCCGGACTACGCAGATCCGATGACTGATCTGGATATGTGGATAACCGGCAGCTCCACCAACTACTCCCAGTTCTCCGATGCAGACTACGATGCAACCATCCAGTCCGCAAAGAAGGGCGATCTGGCACTCGACCAGGATGCTCGTTGGGAAGCTTTAGTTGGCTGTGAGAAGACGCTGGCAGATCAGTGTGTTCTGTTCCCGATTTACGGACAGTCTGTAGCCGTTATGACCAATCCGGATGTAAGCGGTATCCAGTACTACTCCGTAGGGCTTCCTTATCTGTTCATCAATGTAGATAAAAAGTAATAAATAAAAACAGATGGATCAAAATCTGAAATGATTTTAGATTCAAAGCGGACCGCAGAGTGAGAAAATGTACCCTGCGGTTCGTTTTTTTTGTTATTTTATGGCATTTTCGCTGTCAAACTGCAGCCTGCTTGTAACGGTTCACAGGTGGGAATTTTCTGAACTGAAAATTCCGTACGATACAGTAAGGGATGATTTACACGAATCGGAAATGATGATACAATCATAGAAATAGTACAGAGTATTGAGGTGGAAAGATGGCAGGGAAAAAACGAAACAGCAGCTTTGAAATACTGACAGCCATGCAGGACTTAAACACCCCGGCGGGAGCACTCCAGCTGGCGCAGATCCTGCATCTTCCGTCCGCCAGCATTGGGCGGGAGCTTCTGGATCTGGAGAAAGCAGGGCTGCTTGTCAAGGTGCAGAACAAGGGGCGGATCCTGACGCCGCAGGGCGAACGCTTTTTGGAAGAAGAACGGTCACGCCGGGAGAAGATGAAGGCGGCGAATGAGCTTATCGAGGCGGCGTCGATGGAGACAGAAAGCGGGCTGGAGGATATTCTTTTGGTGCGGAAACTCCTGGAGGGATATGCGGCGGAGGCATGTGCAGAGCGGATTGAGCCGAAGGAACTTCAGAAATTAAAAGATCTGCAGGCAGACTATCTCTATGCAATCCGCCATGGAAGGGCGGGAAGCGAGGAAGATCTGGCGTTCCATCTGAAAATCGCGCATCTCTCAGGCAGCCCGTCTATCTTGCGGATGTTAAAGCTCATCCTGACCGACCAGGACGCTTATGCGCGCTTCAACCAGGCAGCAGTCCGCTCTGACGAAGTCCGGGAAAATGAACACGAAAGCCTTCTGGCAGCGATTGAAGCCGGAGACGGGGCACTGGCGCGCCGGGAGATGGAGCGGCATCTGGAGCATGTAGGGGAGAACCTGCAGGCGTATTTTGCGGGGAGAAAGTAGGATTTGTACGGATTATAAATAAGAAAAAATTTATGCAAATCACATCTTCGATGCGGAATTTGTATGTGCAAGAATTCTGTTCTTAAATATGCTTGCGTTATCTGAAATAAAAAATAATGGTTTGCAGAATAAAATTTAAAACAGAAAAAGAAAATGAAAAAAGGATACTTAAAAATGTGAGGATTTATAGCGGATAAATAACAGATATTCATGTTTGATTATGAATCAAAAAGATATAAATTTCATATAAGTGAAATCAAAGTGAACAAAATTCACGTTTAAACAAATGAAAATGAAAAATTATGAAAGCGTGTGAACCGTTATTTTTTTAAAAAATACTCGATCAAATAGTAGAAAGGAAGAATACAAATCTTCAAATAATACAACATTTGAACGGAAGTTATGCTGAAATTCTGTAAGTAAACAGATATTACAAGGGTAAAATAGCATGTTGAAAATCCCGTATTGAGGTAAAATAAGGGGCGAACAAGTATCCTGTCGATGTAAAAAATTTCAAAATTATGAAAAATGAGATTGACTTTCGATGAAAAGCAGAGTACCATAGAGGTATCAAAACCAAAATAGAAACAATCTGTTTTTCGAGCCGAAATTGCTAAGCGGGAAACCGTATGCAGTCAGGCCAATGGGTACATCTGGAAATGGAAGTGCCTTCCGCATTTGAAAAGAAAGAGAGATTCGCTTTACATCGATGGATACGAGAAGCTGTCAGGCTTCTTGTATAGATAGGGTATATATGTGCTGACAGATAGGTATAGATATAGGTGTATCCATATCTATAGGTGCAGATGTATATACAAACTCGGATACGTTAAGCGGTACTGTCTTTTCAGAGGCGGTGCCGCTTTTCTTTTTGTGTTTCTAAGAACAGGAGGTGCGGATGGAGCCGGATATTAAAAAACTGAACCAGCTGCTTTTATCGGGAAGCTGCTGCAGTCAGGCATTTGTTTCGCTGGGACTTACCCTTAAGGGCGAGGAGAACCCGAGCCTTCTGAAGGCATCTGCAGCACTCTGTCTGGGAGTCAGAAGCGGGCTGACCTGCGGAGCTTTGACCGGTGCGGCGATGATGATGGCGCTCTTTGAGCCGGAAGCGGCATACAGCGAGATGATACCGGAACTGGCAGACTGGTTTCAGGAAAACTATGGTGAAATCTATGGAGGAAGTGATTGTCATTCGATTTTAGGAGATAACATGGCCAACAAGGCACTTCGGTGTCCCCAGGTGGTAGAGAATACCTACCGCAAGGCCAGAGAACTTCTGGAGGACTATGGCGTGGATCTGACGGATCTGGCAGAGATGCTGGAAAACGCGGATGACTAAGGAATCGTAAGTATTGGGTATGATGCGGAAGGATAGTCGGAAGCATCAGGGCTCTATTTATTTTAAAGAAGGAGGACGAAACAGCATGAAATTAAGAAAAATGATGTTGAACATCAACGGTGTTGATCGTATGTTTATGTGCGATCCGGAAAACGATAAACTGTCAGATGTTCTGCGCCGGATCGGTCTGACCGGTGTTAAGGTTGGATGTGGAACCGGTGTCTGCGGTTCATGTTCCATCATTCTGAACGGACAGGTAATCCGTTCCTGTACCAAGAAAATCAGCCAGGTAGAAGAGTATTCCAAGATTACCACCATCGAGGGTATCGGTACTCCGCAGCATCTGCATCCGTTACAGGTTGCATGGATGAACTGCGGTGCTGTACAGTGTGGTTTCTGTGTACCAGGCTTCATCGTTTCCGCATATGCTCTGTTAGAGCAGAACCCGGATCCGACCCGTGAAGAGGTTCGTGACTGGTTCCAGAAGACAAGAAACGTATGCCGTTGTACCGGATACAAACAGATTGTAGATGCAGTTATGGCTGCAGCTAAGGTTATGCGTGGCGAGTGCAGCATCGAGGATATCAAGTTCCACAATCCGGGAGATGGCAACTACTACGGAAAACCGGTTGTTCGTCAGGATGCACTTGGTAAGGTTTGTGGTCTGACCGACTACGGCGATGATCAGGCTCTTAAGATGCCGCAGGGCGTTTTATATGCAGCTATCGTTCAGCCGAAGGTTACCCATCATGCAAAGATTCTGGCTATCCATACTGAGGAAGCTGAGAAGATGCCGGGCGTTGTTAAGGTTATCACAGCAAAAGACCTCATCGCAGCAGGCGGAACTAACATCATGGCTGAGGGTCAGTTCCATGAGAGAAGTACTGTTATGACACCATCCCGTAAAGTTCTTCAGGATGAGAAGATCTATCGTTACGGTGATGTTATCGCTATGGTAGTAGCTCATACACATCGTCAGGCTCGTGCAGCAGCCGCTAAGGTTACGATGGAATACGAACAGCTGCCAGAGTATCTGACATATCTGGATGCAGTTATGCCGGATGCTATCCGTATCCATGAGGATACCCCGAACATCTTCTGCGAGCAGCCGGTATTAAAGGGAGCAGGTCTGGAAGATGCAGAAGAAGTAAGAGACTTAATCGACAAAGCACCGCACGTAGTAGAAGGAAGCTTCTCCTCCTCCCGTGAGCCGCATCTTTCCATCGAAGGTTGTGTACTTCAGTCTTACTGGGGCGATGATGGTCTGCTGACCATTCAGTGTAAATCCCAGTGTGTATACTCCTCTATCGGACGTCTGGGTAACTGCCTTGGTGTACCGAAGGATAAATACCGTATCATCATGAACCCGACCGGCGCAAGCTTTGGATGGTCTACCAACGCAGGCGATATCGCACTGTGTGCAGCTTGTACCGTAGTTACCGGCGAGCCGGTATCCCTGTCCATGTCCTATGAAGAGCATCAGCACTTCAGCGGCAAACGCTGCCCGGCATACTCCAATGGCCGTCTGGCATGTGATAACGAAGGCAAGATCCTGGCTGCTGAGTTTGATATCGGTATGGATCACGGCGCTTACTCCTGGGGCGGTGACGACGTTATGACCAAACCGGCACGTTTCACCTTCTTCCCGTACAATGTACCGAACGTAGCAGGTCTGGTTCGTGTAGCCAACGTAAACCATGCATTTGGTACTGCTTACAGAAGCTATGGTTCTCCGCAGGCATATACACTCAGTGAGCCGCTGATGGATATGATGGCAGAAGAGCTGGGCATGGATCCGTTCGAGTTCCGTTATAAGAATATCTGCCGTGAAGGCGATAAGAATATCAACAGCTATGTATATCCGCAGTATCCGATGGAGAAGATCATGGATACTATGCGTCCAATCTATGAGAAAGCAGTGGCTGATGCGAAAGCAGCTGACACACCGGAGAAGAGAAGAGGCGTTGGTATCGCATGGGGCGGCTTCAACGTTACTGAGGGCGGCGGCGATAGTGCTGAGGTTGCTCTTGAGCTTATGCCGGGCAACAAGATCCGCAAATACGACACATGGCATGCAATGGGTCAGGGTGCTACAACCGGTTCTCTGGTAGTAACACTGGAAGCTCTGAAAGAGATGCATCTGACACCGGAAGATATCCAGCTGATTCAGAATGATACCAAGACCTGTCCGGATACCGGTATGGCTGGTGCCAGCCGTTCCCTGTACATGGATGGTAATGCAACCATCATCGCAGCGAACAAGCTTCTGGCAGCTATGAGAAAAGAAGATGGTACACTTCGTACCTATGATGAGATGAAGGCAGAAGGCATCGAGACCAAGTATCTTGGCCGTTATGAGACCAACACAACTCCGGGTCTGTGCCGTCTGGATCCGAATACCGGTATCGGCGACCCGACTCCGGCATTCACATACTGCCTGAACCTGGCAGAGGTTGAGGTTGATACCAAGACCGGTAAGACTACCGTTCTGAAATTCACCTGTGTTGACTTCGTTGGACGTATCGGTAATATCGATGCTGTTAACGGTCAGGCATACAGCGGTATCATGCATGGTATCGGCTTCGCCCTGAAAGAGGACTACGCAGACGTTAAGAAACATGCGAACATGTTTGGCGCTGGTACTTCCTACATCAAGGATGTTCCGGATGATATCAACCTGATTCATATTGATGGCGCTATCTCTGATGGTCCGTTCGGTTCTTCAGGTGCTTCTGAGGCATTCCAGGCATCTGGCCACTGTGCAGTTCTGAATGGTATCTACAATGCCTGCGGCGTACGTATCCATGAGATCCCGGCACTTCCGGAGAAGGTAAAAGCTGGTCTGGATGCAATTGCAAAGGGCGAGAAACCATACGAGCCGAAGAAATACTTCCTTGGTTCCGATATGTATGAGGAACTGGAGAATATCAAAGAGAATCCAGTACAGGTAGGAACCCAGAGCTTCTACGTATCCCTGGATGATCCGACAGCTGAGCGTCCGTTCTAATCCGATTAGGAAGAGGAATGCGTGGCTGCACATAAAGCGGGCAGCTGCGGCAAGGCGTATCGCGTGATTGTAAATAAGAATTAAATAAAAGCTGCTGCGAACCTGCAGAATCTATGTTTAGAGAGGTAGGTTTTGCAGCGGCTTTTTTGTAATAGGAAATTCCTTGGAGCAATGATGCGTACTCATGTGAAGATGCAGGTTGCCGCAAGCGGCCGCGCGAGACGCCCGAATGTGCCAAGACACATTCTTTCGTTATGGTGTATAATAAAAAATATTAAAATGGGTTTCTGGAATTTTTACTTATCGATTGAGGACGGGATAAATGATTCTGGGAGAGGATAAATGGTTACTGTTCACGGGTAGGCACTTTTGGAACCGAAAGTGCCGTAAGAAAACGTGGTGGTAGCAGGAATTTGCCGTATTTAAATGCGAAGCCACGGCAAATTCCGTTACTGGGCACGTATGCGTGAACAGTAACGATAAATGCAGGAGAAAAGAAGGGAGGTCCGCCCTGTGAGCTATTTGGAAGATTTTGAGAAGACGCTGGCGGAGAAATGCCATCAGAACGAGCCGCCGTTCTGCCAGGCAGCCTGTCCGTTCCGGCTGGATATCAAGGGGCTGGAAGAAAAGTGGAAAAAGGGACGTTTCAACGCGGCGTACCGGACCTATCAGAATACGGTGGGATTTCCGGATATTGTGTCGAAGCTGTGCAGCCATCCGTGCGAGAAGGCATGTCTGCGTGCGAAGCTGGACGGGGGGATCGCGATCGGGCTTTTAGAGCGGGCGACTGTCGAGTACGCGAAGCGGAAAGCACCGAATGCGTATAACCTGCCGTCGAAAGGAAAAAAGATCGCGATCGTCGGAGGCGGTCTTTCGGGGCTTGGCTGTGCACTGCGTCTCTGCAATAAAAAGTACGAGGTAACGGTTTATGAGCGGGAAATGGTTCTGGGCGGTCAGGCGAGAAACCAGATGGATCCGGCGGAATTTGATGCGGAGATCGAGGCACAGTTCCAGTTTGAGGAATTTTCACGCCATCTCGGTGAAACGGTAACGGATCTGGAGGCACTCCGGGCGGACTATGATGCCGTGTATGTGGCAACTGGGGCAGATGGCGCGGACTTTGGTCTGGAAATGGACCCGGACGGCGCATTTGCAACCCGGACACCGGGCGTTTTCATTGGAGGTTCCCTGACAGGCGGCGACAGCATGAAGGCGCTGGCAGATGGGCTGGCGGTTTCGCTTGCGATCGAACGGTATCTGAAAACGGGCGGTATGAATGAGCCATTTCGAAAGGAAGGGACACTTTTAAATCTTCAAACGAATGGGATCGAGCGTGCCGATCGGGTGGTTCCGGCAAACGGGGAATCGTATACGGAGGAAGAGGCGATACAGGAGATCACGCGCTGCCAGAAGTGTTCGTGTGATGCTTGTATGCGTGCCTGTGATCTGATGCGCCTGCATGAGAAAACACCGCGCCGTTTGTATGAAGAAGTTTACATAACAATCCATCCCGGTACGTTATCGCGCGATGGTACGTGGGCGACCAGACTGATCAGCACCTGCGACCACTGCGGGCTTTGCAAGGAAGTCTGTCCGCAGCATATCGATTTCAGCCAGTTTCTGCTTGACAGTATGCGGGCAATGCAAAAAAAAGGCGCGATGCCGTGGCCATTCCACGATTTCTGGCTGCGCGACATGGCGTATGCCTCCGGAAAAGCGGGGCTTACGCGGAAACCGGAGAATGTTAAGAAGAGTTCCTATGCATTCTTTCCGGGATGCCAGCTCGCCGGTTCGGATCCGCGCTATGTGACGCGGACGTATGAGTGGCTGCGTTCCAAAAAGCCGGATGCGGCGATCTGGATGACCTGCTGCGGTGCGCCTGCCGAGTGGGCAGGCGAAGTGGACATCCACGCGGCACATCTGGAGGAAATGCGGCGGCAGTGGAGAGAGCTTGGCGAACCGACAGTGGTTTTAGCATGCCCTAACTGCCGGAAGATGTTTGAAGAATACCTGCCGGAGCTTCCGGTTGTCTTTCTGGCGGAAGTGATGGAAGAGTGGGGCGTGGAGAAAGATGCTGCTTTGGAACCGGACAATGCTGAAAAGGCTGAAATGGAAGCAGGAAGTACCCAGCAAGCGCAGTCGTATGCCTTGTTTGATCCCTGCGCCAGCCGCTATTACCCGGAATTGCAGGAGAGTGTACGCCATCTGGCGGATGCGGCGGGGATTACGTGGGAAAATCTGCCGTATGACGGGAAAAAGGCGCGCTGCTGCGGATACGGCGGACATATCGGGATTGCTTCTCCGAGCCACACAAGCTATATGACAACTTCCCGTGCAAAAGAGGAGGAACTGCCGTATGTGACCTACTGCGTCAACTGCCGGGAGTCCTTTGCCGGACAGGGCAAGGAGGCGGTTCATATCCTCGATCTGTTGTTTGGGTTAAATGGCGCGGGGCGCCCGGCGGCGACGGTGACGGAGCGCTGGCACAACCGCCTGGCGGCGAAACGGGAACTGCTTAAGACGTACTGGAATGAGACGATCGAAGAGGAAACACATATGAAATTAGAAGTTGAGAAGGAGCTGGAACGCAAATTGTCAGCGGGTCAGATTTTGATCGAAGATATGGAGCAGGTCATTGAACACTGTGAGCGGGAAGACCGCGGTATTATCGACCCGGAGACGGGACATCGGATCGGGCATCTGAAGATCCAGCATATGACCTACTGGGCAGAGTACGAGGTGCTGCCGGACGGCGGTTATAAGCTCTGGAATGGCTACAGCCACCGCATGAATCTGGAAGGAGAGTGATGAGTATGCCGACGATTGATGGAGGCGGAAGAGATCAGCGGATCAAAGAGGCGTTGGAGAAAAAAGTCATCTGCCGCCGGTGTCAGGTGGAGATGGTGCCGAAATCCACATTTTTTGACTATCTGGGGCACAATTTCCACACCGAGATCCTGTGCTGCCCGAAGTGCGGCGAGGTATATCTGCCGGAAGCGCTGGTAAAAGGGCGTATGGCGGATGTGGAGAGAGAGCTGGAAGATAAGTAGATAGTAGATATAAGTATGATCCATGAGAGATGCTTTTGGATCTGAAAAGGATAGGTGAGACAGGCTGGCTGCGGGGATTTGCCATGTGTGAACATGAGAACACAGCCCATCTGCGGCTGGCTTCATCATGGGAGAATTGTAATGAATTGAGATAAGGGGATGAAGGACGATGGTAATGAACTTACAGGACAGAGCCCTCCTGCCAGAAGAAATGCGCCATACATACAGTGTCTGTCCGGTCTGTTTAAAACGCATTCCGGCAAAGCGGGAAGAGCGGGACGGGCAGATATATCTGGTAAAAACCTGCCCAGATCACGGGACATTTTCCAGTGTAATCTGGAGAAATAAGCGTAAGTTTGCCGACTGGCGCGGGGAACGTCCGGCGGTGGGAGAAAATGAAAATCTAAATTGCCCGGCGGGCTGCGGTCTGTGTGCGGAGCACAGACGCGCCACCTGCTGTACCTTGCTGGAGATCACAGCGCGGTGCAATATGAACTGTACCTTCTGTTTTGCGGAGCCGGACGGGGCCAAGGATCCGTCCTTAGACACGGTAAAACGCTGGATCGACGATCTGACGGAGCCGGGAAAGACACTTTTGCAGCTTTCCGGCGGGGAACCGACAGTGCGGGACGATCTGCCGGAGATCGTGGCGTATGCGAAGCAGGTTGGCTGTAAATATGTGCAGTTAAACAGCAACGGTCTGCGCCTGGCGGAGGACGAGGCGTTTGTAAAGCGTCTGGCAGATGCGGGACTTTCGTTTGTATTTATGCAGTTTGACGGCGTGGACGATGCCGTATATGAAAAACTGCGCCGCCGCCTGATGCTGGAAGTGAAAAAACGGGCGATCGAGCAGTGCGGTCGGTATGGAATCGGCGTGACGCTTGTTCCGGTCATTGTTCCGGGGGTCAATACGGAGCAGATCGGGGACATCCTCCGGTTTGCCATTCAGCGGTCGCCGTATGTGCGCGGCGTGCATTTCCAGCCGGTCAGTTATTTTGGACGTATCCCGGAGCTTCCGGCGGATGATGACCGCTATACGCTGGATGAGCTTCTGGAGGCGGTTGTCAGCCAGAGCGGCGGGCTTATCAAAGAGGAACAGATCGCGCCATCCTGCTGCGATCACCCGATGTGTGGGTTCCACGGGGATTTCATCGTGATGCCTGGGGATAAATTGATGCCGCTGACAAATTATAGTGGAAAAACCGAGACAGAACCGGAGGGCGAAGGCTGCTGCTGTGGTCCGGATCCGGCGGAGAAGAACCGTGAATTTGTCGGACGCCGCTGGGAACGGCGCGATTTGGAAGAGACCTGCTGCTGCGGGGAAAAAGAGCCAGAGAGTGAGGCTTGCTGCTGTGGAGAAGAGTCGGTTGACATAACAAATATGGAGGACTTCTTAAAGCGTGCCAAAAGCCACGGCTTCACGATCACATCCATGGCGTTTCAGGATGCCGGCAATCTCGATATTGAGCGCCTGCGCCAGTGCAGCCTGCATGTGTATAAAGACGGGAAGAAGATTCCGTTCTGTGCATACTACTTGTCTCCGATGGAAAGAGGCAGATAATAGAAGCGCAGAAAGGAGAGGTGCAAAAAATGGATACAAATGAGTGCAGTCTCTGCCGCCCCGGTGGATTTGCGTTGACGAGGCAGATGTTCCAGTTTGCGGGAATTGAGATACCGGAGGCGGGAGCGGCAGAGACGGAGTCTACAGACCCTGCAGTGCCGCTTCGCGTCATCGACATCGGCTGCGGAACCGGCGGCACGATGCGATGGCTTTCTGAGCATTGCCCGGGCTGGCAGATTTCCGGCTTGGATAAGAATCCGGATGTGCATGAACCTGGCTGGATAGAGACTGGATGTGCGGAGAAACTGCCATATCCAGATCAGACGGCAGATATCATTCTGATGGAATGCAGTTGTTCCAAGGCTGCGGAACCGGTGGCGGCGCTCCGGGAGGTGTACCGGGTGTTAAAACCGGAAGGATGGCTTTTGATGAGCGATATGTATGCCCGGAAGAAAGAGCTTTTCTTAGACGGGATGCTGGGACGGCTTGAGTCTGCTAAAACAATCCGTGACCGGCTGGCGGAGGCGGGATTTGTGCTTGCAAAGATGCAGGACGCGTCGGGAACATTGGCGGAGTGGATCGGGCAGCAGATCTTCGATGGAAATCTGGAATCCGTCTGCGCGGCGCTGGGGGCGGAACGGAAGATTTTAAAAGAAGCGGGCTGCGGTTATTTTATTGCAGCGGCGCAGCCGTCCGGGTTATGGCGGACACTTTCGTATGTAAAGGAGAAAAGTCCATTTTATCAGAAGAAATTTACATCCGTCTGGGGACAGCTTGGGGAAATGGCAGGTTCCGATGTACGGCTCGCGCCGGATTCGTTTTCATGGGCGGATTTCCGGACACTTCCCCTCACAACCCCGGAGGAACTGAAAGCGGAGCCGGAAACATTTTTATGTGTTCCAGCCAAGGAGATCGCGCGGATCATCACGCTGAAGACCTCCGGCAGTACAGGGGCACCGAAGCGCCTGTTTTTTACCGAAGACGATCTGATGCAGACGGCGGATTTCTTTGAAACAGGGATGCAGTACATGGTAAAGCCAGGCGATCGGGTCACGGTTTATATGGAAGGACCGGGATTTTTTTCGATTGGAGGACTTTTAAAAGAAGGATTGGGGCGCATTCAGGTGGAGACGAAGGTTCACGGGCTGATTCACGATATGGAAGCGGCAGCGCGGGACGGCGAGGGGGCAGACTGCCTGATCGGTGTCCCAAGCCAGATGTATGCGCTGGCAGCCCATGCGCCGGGACTTGGCCCGAAAACAGTGCTTTTAAGTGCTGATTATGTGCCGGTCAGCGTGCAGCGTTTTTTGGAAAAAACATGGAACTGCCGGGTCTTTACACACTGGGGGATGACGGAAACTGGTTACGGCGGCGGCGTACAGTGTGGGGCGCGTGTGGGTTACCATCTGCGGGACCGGGACCTTTTGATTGAGATTCTGGATCCGGATACGGGACAGCCGGTTCCGGAAGGGCAATACGGCGAGCTGGTTCTGACAACGCTTCGGCGGCGGGGAATGCCGCTTGTGCGCTATCGGACCGGCGATCTGGGGCGGATGATTGCAGAACCGTGTGCCTGCGGATGTTTAAAGCCCAGACTTGATAAGGTTGAGGGACGGCTGGATGACAGCGTCCGGCTGTCCGGCGGAAAAGTACTTTCCATGCACATATTAGATGAGCTTTTATTTGCCCTGGATGAGGTGGAAGATTTTCAGGCATCTTACAATGCGGCGCAGAAGCATCTGACGGTGGCTGTTATGAAGAAAGCGGGTTATGCAGATGCGGTAGGAAGCAGAGTGAAAAATGTCAAAGCAGCATTAACGGAATACTTTGGGAACTGCCTGACCGTCGCAGTGATAGAAAAAGAAATTTCCCCCTATATCGGTTCGGGAAAAAGGCGGCTGATCATCGAGGAAAAATGAAAAATGAGTGGTAAAATTCAATATCATGAAAAACTTGACGATAAGTTTTAATTGCAGTATCATAAAATTAAAAATAATCGAGAAATGTTGAAAAAAAATCAGTAAAATTTGACAAGAACAAGGAGAAAAAAATGAACATAGCGATTGCATCAGAGACAGAGGAGATCGACGGACTGGTGCCGGCGACTTTTAAGGAGAGTCCGTTTTTGATGATTATTGACGCGGACAAGAACCAGATTTTCCATGTCTATGGAAAACAGGATCCGGACAATCTGGTATTTGCGAAGAAGGTGGTAGAACATGACTGTGAGGCAGTCATCTGCGGACCGATCGAGAAAGAACCGTTTGAGATACTGGTAAAGGCGGGCGTGACCCGTTATCTGGGAAGCGGGCATACGGTTCAGAAGGCATATAGCTATATGAACCGTTATAAACTGGAGCTGATCCGCGATTACATTGGCGGACCGGGACCATTTGGACACAGCCATGATTTCAGCTGCGAGTGTGGGGAAGAAGAGGAACACGAGCACTAGGAAAGGATAGAATGCGGACGATTTATTTGATCCGGCATGGGAAGCCGGAATTTCCAGATGAACGGAAATATTGCATCGGGCGGACGGATCTGCCGCTTTCAGAGGAAGGGCGGACACAGATTCGGGCGCTGGGGGAGACATTTGCGGGACGCAGAATTGAAAAGATTTATACCAGCCCGTTAAAGCGCTGCCGGGAGTCAGCCGCGATCCTGCAGGAAGTGATTGACAGAAGTATTCCGATTGAGGTCGTAGATGGTCTGGCGGAGATTGACATGGGGGAATGGGATGGTCATTCCTTCGATGAAATCCGGGAACAGTTTCCAGCGGAGTATGTGGCACGAGGGGCAGATATGTACGATTTCCGACCGCCGCAGGGAGAGAGTTTTGCAGATTGTGCAGGGCGCGCCAGGACAACCTGGAATGAACTCCGGATGAAGAGCCGGGGCGATATTCTGGTAATCGGACACGCGGGTTGGTTTCGGACACTGATCAGTGGCTGGGAGAAGCGGAAAAAGACAGAACTTCTGCAGATTCCCTTTGGCTACGGACAGGTGTATGAAAGAAAGGATTATGTATTTGACGCCTTGATCTCGGCGGCGGGGCGATCCTCGCGGATGGGGGATTTCAAACCGCTCATGAAGCTCGGCGCCCAGACGGTCCTGGAACGTGAGATACAGACGCTGCGGGCGTGCGGCGTACATGAAATCACGATCATTACCGGACGCCGGGCGGAAGATATACGCGCGGCGGCTGCGGGACCGGGAATCCATTTCATCCACAATCCGGCGTATGCGGAGACGAAAATGTTTGATTCCGTCTGCCTGGGGCTTTCCTATTATAAGGAAAAGCGGAAAACGGCAGGAAAAGAGACGCTGGATGGCATTTTCTTTTTCCCGGTGGATGTGCCACTGTTTACGCCATTTACGCTGGAATATGAAAAATACCGGTTCGCGGAGGGCGATGGGGATGTCTATCTCCCGGAATATGAGAAAACACCGGGGCATCCGCTTCTGATCCGTGCAGATGTGATCGAAAAACTGCTGCAGCATGACGGAACGATGGGGCTTAAAGGCGCCTGTGAACAGCCGGGAATCCGCCGGATTTTCCTGGATGTGCCGGATCCGGGCTGTGCGTTTGATGCGGATACACAGGAAGAGTTTCAGAAATTGCGTGATTGGGAGAGAAAACGTCCTATCCCGGACAGAGAGGAGTGTGAACGTCTGCTTGCATGGTTTCACACGCCGGAGGCGACGGTGCGCCATAGCCGGGCGGTTGCGGAGCTGGCCGTGGAATTGGCAGATAGAGTTCTAAAGCATAGGTCGGAAACGTGTGTGGAGATGACATACAAAAGTCCTCCAATCGATAAACACAAAATCTACGCGGCGGCGCTTCTTCATGACATCGCCAAAGCATACCCCGAACATCCAGAGACAGGGGCGGGATGGCTGCGGCTTCTGGGACATACCGGGATCGCGGATATTGTTGCGGATCATATGGATCTGCCGGAAGAAAAGCTGGGATATCTGAACGAAAGCCTGATCGTGTACCTGGCGGACAAGCAGGTACAGGGAGAACGGCGTGTAACGATCGAAGAACGGTTTGCGGCAAAACGGGAGAAATTTAAGGATAATCCGGAGGCGCTGGCGGGTGTGGAACGGCGGTATCAGCTGGCAAAGCGTGCGGAGGCATTACTGTAAAAAGGAAAAGAGGAAAATCATATGAAATTAATGAAAACAACCGAGGCAGTCGGACAGGTACTCTGCCATGACATGACGCAGATTATTCCGGACGTGACGAAGGACGCCGTATTCCGCAAGGGACATATCGTGCGTGAGGAGGACATCCCGGTACTGCTTTCGATTGGAAAAGATCATATTTATGTCTGGGAAAAGGACGATACAAAATATCATGAGGATGAGGCGGCGGACATTCTGCGCGGCATCTGCCAGAATGAGTATATGCGTGCAACCGATCCGAAGGAAGGCAAGATTGAGCTGATTGCGGAGTCGGACGGTCTGTTTCAGGTCGATGAAGAACGCCTCTTAAAGGTCAACAGCCTGCCGGAGATGATGATCGCGACCCGCCGGACGAATTTCCCGGTAAAAAAAGGTGATAAGTTAGCCGGAACCCGTGTGATCCCGCTGGTAATTGAAAAAGAAAAAATGAAAGAGGCGAAGAAGGTAGCGGGTTCAGAGCCGCTGTTAAAGCTGCTTCCGTATAAAAATAAGAAAGCAGGCATTGTGACGACCGGAAATGAAGTGTTCTATGGACGGATTGAGGATAAATTTGGCCCGGTCATCCGGGAAAAGCTTCAGGAATTTGGTGTGGAAGTTCTGGGACAGAAGATTATAGGGGACAATCCGGATAAAATCACGGAGGCAATCCAGGAATGGCTGGATCAGGGCGCCGATTTTGTTGTCTGTACCGGCGGCATGAGCGTCGATCCGGATGATACGACACCGAGCGCGATCAAGCAGACCGGAGCGGAGGTTGTCTCCTACGGCGCGCCGGTACTTCCGGGAGCGATGTTCTTGTTGGCATATACGAAGGACGGAAAGCCGATCATGGGACTTCCGGGCTGCGTGATGTATGCGAAGAGGACCATCTTTGATCTGGTGCTGCCGCGTGTGATGGCAGATGTGCCAGTGACAAAAGCGGATCTGGCGAAAATGGGCGCAGGTGGTCTGTGCTTAAATTGTCCAACCTGTATTTTCCCGAACTGCGGTTTTGGTAAATAATCGAGCCAGAGAGAGGCGATGAGGAAGCAACCGCGATGGCACAACTGCGAAATGAGAAATGGATGGCTCATGCAGTATAAAAGAGAGGAAGTGCGTGATATGAATCTGTATGGGGAGATTCTGAAAAAACTGGAAGGGACGCCGTGTCTGGCGCTCGAGAGAAGCTTTGTGGGAGAAGAGGGAAATCTAGCAGATATGCGCTGTGAACTGAAAGAAGGTGCAGAGGCGTCGGAGATTGGAAAAGAAGCCCTGACACAGGGGCAGCCGGTCTGTGGGCGCGCCGGAAGCAGTTGGAATGTGGCGGAACCATTTTTCCCGAAAGAGCGCCTGATTATTCTCGGAGGCGGCCATGTGGCTCTTCCAGTGGCAGAATTTGGCGCGCGCGTCGGATTCCTGGTAACTGTGGTGGACGACCGCCTTTCCTTCGCGAATCCGGGACGATTCCCGATGGCAGAGAAGGTGATTTGTGATGACTTTGGGCATGCGATCAAAGAACTCAAGATTCAGGAGAGCGACTATATCTGTATCGTTACGCGCGGACACCGCCACGATGCGGACTGCCTGCGGATGATTGGAAAAGGAAAAGAACCGGCGTATCTCGGCATGATTGGTTCGAGACGCCGCGTCGGTATCGTGAAACAGGAGCTTCTGGAAGAAGGTTACGATCCAGAGCGGATGAGCCGTTTAAAGAGCCCGATCGGTTTAAAGATCGGCGGTGTGACACCGGAGGAGATCGCGATCTCGATTCTGGCGGAGATCATACAGGTAAAGCGCATGGATCGGGAAGACAAACGTGTGAAAAACCGTTCCGATCTGGATTTTGATGTGCTGAAACGCCTGGCAGAGGAGCCGGATGAGCCGAAAGCAGTGGTCACGGTGATTGAATCAAAGGGTTCCTCCCCGCGCGGGGCAGGCGCGAAGATGATTGTCTACCGGGACGGACGGATTCTCGGCAGCATCGGCGGCGGCTGCAGCGAGGCGGCCGTGCTGGGCGAGGCACGTTCTCTGATCGGAAGCGGCAGGTACAAAGTAGTTCATGTAGATCTGACCGGCGAGGCGGCGGAAGATGAAGGAATGGTCTGCGGCGGCATTATGGATGTGCTGGTGGAAGACTTTGCCACGGATCGGGAACCGTGTGACCGGTAAGGAAACCGAAGCACCGGTGTATTTGGATACAAAATTTCAAATAAATGAAAAATAAAAAGATAAAAATAAAATATATGAAAAATCATCATAAT
>NZ_QTXO01000009.1:0-94591 GCF_003461685.1 Clostridium sp. AF12-41
TAAAAAATATTAAAATTATGATTGAAAAATACATAAAAGTCAGATAAAATATCATTAGAAGCAAAAAAACAAGGGGAACATACAAAAAACATCTCATCTTAAAAATAGTTTCCGATGGTTGTTGAAAACAGACAGAAGAAACGCTAAGCCGCAAAAATGAGATGTGTGAGCTAAGAAAGGGAGGAATGAACCATGTTTTATGTCGATTTAAACAGTGATTTAGGTGAGAGCTTCGGTAACTATACGATTGGTATGGATGAAGAAATTCTTCAGTACGTGTCTTCCGCCAACGTAGCCTGTGGATGGCATGCAGGTGATCCGATGGTTATGGATAAGACCATCGCATTGGCAAAGAAATACGGAACCGCAGTAGGAGCACATCCGGGATTTCCGGATCTGATGGGCTTCGGTCGAAGAAACATGGTGGTAACTCCGGAAGAAGCGAAAGCATATCTGAAATACCAGCTCGGCGCATTGAGCGCATTTACTAAGAGCCAAGGCGTAAAAATCCAGCACGTAAAACCACACGGTGCATTCTACAACATGGCAGCTGTTGATGAGAAGCTGGCGAGAGCGATGTGTGAAGCAGTCTATGAAGTAGATAAAGATATCATCTTCATGGGTCTGGCAGGATCCCAGATGATCAAGGCGGCTGAGGAGGTTGGTTTACAGGCAGCGAGCGAGGTGTTCGCAGACCGTGCATACAACGATGACGGAACCCTGGTTTCCAGAAAACTTCCGGGAGCAGTCATCAAAGATAAAGACCTGGCAATCAAACGTGTCGTAAGAATGGTAAAAGAAGGAAAAGTTGAGAGCATCAACGGAAACGACATTTCCATCAAGGCAGATTCCATCTGTGTACACGGAGACAACCCAAAAGCGCTGGAGTTCGTAAAGAACATTCGTGAGACCCTGGTAGCCGAGGGAGTGGAGATTAAAAATCTGTTCCGCTAATACATATGTAAGGAGAAGAGAAATATGGGAGAAAAGAAAAAAAGTAATGCGAACACGACAGCCCTGATTGGCGCCGCGTTCCTGATGGCAACGTCCGCGATCGGACCTGGTTTCCTGACGCAGACCGCAACCTTTACCGGTCAGTACGGCTCTATTTTCGCACTGGCAATCATCTGTACCATTCTTCTGGATGTTACAACCCAGTTAAATATCTGGTCCATCATCGGTGTGTCCGGTATGCGTGGACAGGATATCGCAAATAAAGTTGTTCCGGGACTCGGATATTTCATCGCGTTCCTTGTGTCTCTCGGCGGTCTGGTATTCAATATCGGTAACGTCGGCGGCGCCGCAACCGGTTTTAACATCGTATTCGGTTTTCCGCTGAAAGTCGGAACCGTTGTAGCCGGTGTCATCGGTATTCTGATCTTCTTATCCAAGGATGCGAAAAACTTCATGGATAAGCTGACCAAATACTTAGGAAGCATCATGATTGTTACCGTACTTTATGTAGCATTCCGTTCCAAACCTCCGGTTGTTGAGGCAATCGGCAGTGTTGGACATCTGAACGAATTCCCGAACCTGGTATTCCCGATTATTACCTTGCTTGGCGGAAGCTGCGGCGGTTACATCACATTCTCCGGTGCACATCGTCTTCTGGATGCAGGTTTCTCCGGAACCAAGGATCTTCCGCATGTTCGCCGCTCCGTATTAATGGGCATCAGCGTATCGGGAGTTATGAGAATTTTACTGTTCCTCGCAGTTTTAGGCGTTGTTACAGCAACTCCGGAAGTAGTTGGAAGCGAAGCATGGGTAGCAAGCCCGCCAGCAGCAGCTTTTAAGGCAGGCGCAGGCATCATCGGTTACAAGATCTTCGGTCTGGTTATCCTGTTTGCAGCTATCACCTCCATCATCGGTGCAGCGTATACATCCGTATCCTTCTTAAAGACCCTGCATCCGTTCATCATGGAGAATGAGAAATGGTTCGTTATCGGCTTCATCGCTGTATCGACCGTTATCATGACATTACTTGGACAGCCGGCAACTCTTCTGGTTCTGGCAGGTTCCGTAAACGGACTGATTCTTCCGATTACACTGCTTGTCATTCTTCTGGCAAGCCGCAGGAAAGATATCGTCGGTGAAAATTACAAACATCCGACCGTACTCATCGTACTTGGTGTATGCGTTGTTCTTCTGACCGGTTACTCCGGAATCAAGGCTCTGCCGAAGATTCTTACCATCTTTGGTTAATGAATGAAAAAATGCAAAAAATGTGGTAAAATAATAAAAAACGATTAAACGGACAGGCGCCCGGCGGACTGGCTGGATGAGCACGCAGATGGCTGGCTTATGGCAGCAGGTCTGCCGGGCGTTTCCCTGTAACTGGCTTGTTGGGTCGGAAGCAGTTTTTAGGTTTTTCGAAGAAAAGCAGAACAGGCAGGCGGGGGCTTCGTTTATCTGACAGGAGGTATATATGAGCGAGGTAAGATACCTTGTAGCGGGCGACAGCGCTGTGTGCGTTGAGTTTGGCAATGAAATCAGCCCGGAGATCAACAAGAAAATCCGCGCATTCAAGATTGCGGTTGAAAAAAGCGATATACCGGGAATTGTGGAGACGGTTCCGACATACCGCTCCTTATTAGTACATTATCATCCGGAAGTGATCGGATTCAAGGCACTCACAGAAAAATTTGATAAATTGATGGGTTCCTTATCCAGCATTCCGATCCCGCCGCCAACTGTTATCGAAATTCCGGTTCTCTACGGCGGAGAGATGGGTCCGGATATTGAAAATGTTGCGGAGCACAATCACAAGACCGTGGAAGAGGTCATCAAGATTCATACATCTGAAGAATATCTAATCTACATGATTGGATTCATCGCTGGATTCCCATATCTGGGCGGCATGAGCAAAGAGATCGCAACCCCGCGTCTGAAGAGCCCGAGAGTGAAGATTGAGGGCGGCTCCGTCGGTATTGCCGGTGAGCAGACCGGTATCTACCCGGTAGCATCTCCGGGAGGCTGGCAGTTAATTGGACGGACTCCGTTAAAACTCTATGATGCAGACCGCGAGAAACCAGTGCTTCTGGAAGCGGGACAGTATATCAAGTTTGCTGCAGTAACCGAGGAAGAGTATAAAAAGATCGAAAAAGAAGTCGAAGATGGAACCTACAAATACGTTGTGTACGATAAGGAGGTATAAAGATGGGCATTAAGTTTGCAAGCGGCGGATTCCTCACAACCGTACAGGACATGGGACGCACCGGCTATCAGGAGTCCGGTATGTCTGTATCAGGCGTTATGGATCAGCGTTCCGCAGCGATCGCGAATATTTTAGTGGGAAATGATGAAAACGAGGCGGTTCTGGAGGTAACCCTGATGGGACCGATGATGGAATTTACAGAAGACAATATTATCGCAGTAACCGGCGGTAATCTGGTTCCAAAGGTAAATGGAAAAGATCTTCCGATGTATCAGGCAGTTTTAGTACATAAGGGCGATTCCATGAACTTTGCCGGTATGACAAGTGGAAGCCGCGTGTACATTGCAGTAGCAGGCGGGCTGGATATCCCGGTACAGATGGGCAGCAAATCCACCAACTTAAAGCTGAAAGTAGGCGGTTATCAGGGAAGAAAGATCGGTGGCGGGGACGAGATTGGTTTTGCCGCTCCGAAGACGACCCTTCCAAATATGAGAAAGAGAAAAGTGACGCCGGAGGACTTCTCCCAGACTGAGAAAACCATCCGCGTTGTCATGGGACCGCAGGATGACTGCTTTACCGAGAAAGGTGTAGAGACTTTCTTAAGCAGCACATATGCATTTACGAATGAGTCCGACCGTATGGGCTGCCGTCTCGAGGGCGAGGTCATCGAGCATAAAAATGGCGGCGATATTATCACAGACGGTATCGCCTTTGGTGCGATTCAGGTGCCGTCCCACGGACAACCGATTATCATGATGGCGGATCATCAGACCACCGGCGGTTATACGAAGATTGCTGGCGTTATCTCTGTGGATCTTCCGCTGGTTGCACAGTCCAGACCGGGTTATAAAGTACATTTCCAGAAAGTAACGGTTGAGGAAGCACAGAAGCTCTACATTGAGCAGGTGGAAAAACTCAAGGCACTCAAAGAAGAATTGGCAAAAGTACCGGAACCGTGCGGAGAACTCGATGCGGTGATTCAGGTAGCGGTTGGATGTGAATCGAAGAGATACTGGAATCCGATTGGAACCTACCGGGTTGTGATCGATGGAACTGAATATATGGTTGAATTAGAGGAAGAGACTGAAAGATTCAGATAAACCTCAGATGTATTGAAAGATATGGAGGGAACGTATATGGCAGATTATAGCAAAATGACACCACCGGAAGTATGGAAACTGATTCGGACTGGCGAGATTACCCGCCCGACGGCTGGCATGTGTGCCGGATATGCACAGGCAAATCTGGTTATCCTGCCGAAGAAGTACGCGGATGATTTTAAAGAATTTGCAAGAAAGAACCCGAAACCGTGTCCAATCCTGGAAGTCGTAGAGGGCACACCGGATATCCACGATATGGGCGAGGGCGCGAGCATCGTGACGGACATCCCGAAATATTTCATTTACCGCGACGGTGTGAAAGTCGATGAGGTGACAGATGTTTCTTCTTATTGGAAAGAAGATTCGGTTGCATTCCTGATTGGCTGCAGCTTCTCCTTTGAGGAGGCGCTTATGAAAGCCGGCATTGAAGTGCGCCATATCGCGCAGGGCTGCAATGTTTCCATGTACAAGACTAACATCCAGTGTGAGAGCGCCGGCGTGTTCAAGGGACCGATGGTTGTCAGCATGCGTCCCATGACCCCAGAAAACGCACAGAAAGCCAAAGAGATCACAGACCGTTATCCAAATGTACACGGCGGTCCGGTCCAGATCGGCGATCCGGCAGCGATCGGTATCAAGGATATTTCCAAACCAGACTATGGCGATCCAGTCGAGATCCGCGAGGGTGAGATCCCGGTATTCTGGGCTTGCGGCGTTACCCCTCAGGCAGCGATTGAAAATGCAAAACTTCCGTTAGTCATTACCCACGCACCGGGACATATGTTCATTACCAATGTCCTGAATACGGAGCTGAATGATTATCTGGAGGCGAAGAAGCAGAAATAGGCAGAATCGGTTCTGCCATTGCAGGAACGGTTTTATCGAAAAATAAGGTTTGACGGAGATTTCCCAGTCTCCTTCAAATAAATTCTCTTGAGAAAAGAGAAAAAGTTCATTACCAACCTAAAAAGCGGCGAAAAGGGAAGATGGAATCTGAGAGGAGGAAGTCTTCCTTTTTCATGTGTATCCCATGCGTATATCAGATGCATGGAATGAAACGAACTTATCTTGTAAATCCGGGGAAAAAACCTTGTATTTTCAAGGAAAAACCGCTTGACACGTCCGGAAGCGTGTAATATAATAAGTCAGTATGACATGAGTCAGGAAGATGTCGGCACCAAAGCCCCGGAGCAGGCATTTCATGATATAGTTAATCTCAATTATATGAAGTAAAACAGGAGGTCAACCAATGAAGAGTTTTATGGCTAGTCCAGCAACAATCGAAAGAAAATGGTATGTAGTTGACGCTACAGGATATACATTAGGTCGTCTTGCATCTGAGGTAGCAAAGGTATTAAGAGGCAAGAACAAACCGATCTTCACACCGCACATGGATTGCGGCGATTATGTAATCGTAGTAAACGCAGAGAAGATCAAAGTAACTGGTAAGAAGATGGATCAGAAAATCTACTACAATCACTCTGATTATGTAGGTGGCATGAGAGAGACAACCCTTCGTGAAATGATGGCTAAGAAGCCGGAGAAGGTTATCGAGTTAGCAGTTAAAGGTATGCTTCCAAAGGGACCTTTAGGAAGAAGCATGATTACAAAACTTCATGTATACGCAGGTCCGGAGCACGAGCAGGCAGCTCAGAAGCCGGAAGTTTTAGAAATCAAGTTTTAATTAAAGGCACTGGAAGGAGGAAACTATAATGGCTAACAAATTTTACGGAACAGGCAGAAGAAAAAAATCTATCGCTAGAGTATACCTTGTACCGGGAACCGGCAAGATTACTATCAATAAAAGAGACATCGATGAGTACTTTGGTCTTGAGACCCTGAAAGTGGTTGTTCGTCAGCCGCTCGTAGCAACCGAGACAGTTGATAAGTTCGATGTACTTGTAAATGTACGTGGCGGCGGCTTCACAGGTCAGGCTGGCGCTGTAAGACACGGCATCTCCCGTGCACTTCTTCAGGCAGACGCTGATTACCGTCCGGTACTGAAGAAAGCAGGCTTCTTAACTCGTGACCCGAGAATGAAAGAGCGTAAGAAATACGGTCTCAAAGCAGCTCGTCGCGCTCCGCAGTTCAGCAAGCGATAATCTACAGCTTAATAATGCTAAAAAAGCCCGGAAATACGCCATTTTCCGGGCTTTTTCTATGCCTGAAATCACCTGATTCCGATGGTGAAATTTGAGGAAATTTGACTTCAAATTAGCCCATTTTGATGGGTTTACCATGGGTTTACGGTCTATTTTTGAGCCTAATGGGTGGGAAAATGGGTTTACAGAAGGCCATTTTGGAGGGGAAATTCGCCCCATATCCTTGACAGATTTTCGGGAAAAATCCGGCTGAAACGGAATGAAAAATGGTGTCGGATTCGTTTGGCGAGTTCTGACGAAATCTGCAAAAAAATGATATCAGGTATCCTGTTACATAGAGCCTTGGCTCATTCTTTGAAAACGAGAATGGGTCGAGGCTTTATTTTTTTCGCCCGAAATCCGGCGAGACAAATTTGAGTAGGAGGTAACAGGTATGACGGATTTCAATCAGAAGACCCATGACACCGATGTGGGCAGTCATGGCGGACAGTCGAGGCAGATGATGGAGGTGTTTGAGAACCAGGAGTTTGGTTCGATCCGGTTGTTACAGGAGGCAGGCAAGACCTTCTTCTGTGCAAGCGACGTGGCGAAAGCGTTGGGATATGTGAATCCCTACGCCGCAGTGAAACGCCATTGTAGAGGCCCCCTAACGAAACGCGAGGGGGTCGTTCAGAAGGTGAATCAGTATGGAGATGCTGGAGAGCAGGTCGTTGAAATCTCCTTTATCACGGAAGGTGATGTTTATCGGCTGATCGTTCACAGCAAGCTGCCATCGGCAGAACGGTTTGAACACTGGGTGTTTGATGAAGTTCTCCCGTCCATCCGAAAGCATGGTGTGTATATGAGCGATTCTATTTTGGATCAGGTGATTCAGCATCCGGAGGTCATCTACACCCTGGCGAAGGAGCTTGTGGCCGAGAGAGAGCAGCTTGAGGGTATCCGCAAACAGCTGGATGCGGCACAGCCCAAGGCAGACTACTTCGACACCTTTGTGAATTCGGAGGATTGTACCTGCATCCGGAATTTCTGTAAGGAAATCGGAATCCCGGAGAAGACGGCAGTAGCTCTCTTACTGGATCATCGCTATCTGTACCGCAGTCCAAGCGGCTGGCTGATGCCTTTTGCAGACAAATCTGCAAGGGGCTATTTTATTGTCCGGGATTGCTACGGCAGAAGCGGAAAACTGGTGCAGCAGACGAGAGTGACCTGCAAGGGAAAGAATCATCTCTTCAAGTTGTTTAAGAAATGGGGTGTGATCGAATGACGCTTTTTACAGAGGGACGCCTTCAGGCGTTTGAACGCATGATGCAGGATACCGGCAAATACCATCGACGGGAGGACAGCGAAGATCGTCCGCGCAAATGTCCGAAGAAAAAAACGGAGCCTGCGAAAAAGGATGGTGAGCACCATGCCGGTATTCAGGGTTGAGAAAAACAGCAATTACACAACGATGTGCAATTACCACCTGCGGGATCAGGGTCTCAGCCTGAAAGGAAAAGGACTTCTCTCTATGCTGCTCAGTTTACCGGACACATGGAACTATTCGGTACGGGGATTATCTTCGATTACACCGGATGGCGTAGATGGGGTGCTTACAGCTCTGAAAGAACTGGAACGTCTTGGATATCTGGAAAGGAACCAGCAGCGTGAGAGTAACGGTCGGATGGGCAGAGCGGAGTATGTGATCTATGAGATGCCAAGGAAAAAGCCGTGTACGGAAAAGCCGTATACGGTAAATCCGGATACGGACACACCGGTTACGGAAAATCCCGCGCAATTAAGTACTAATAGAACAAGTACTGAAACAATCAATAAAAGAGAGAAGAAGGAAATCCAGCACCGGTATGGCTCATACGAAAATGTCCTTCTCTCTGACACGGAATACGGCAAGCTCCGGCAGGAGTTCCCAAGAGATTATCAGATGCGGGTGGAACGGCTCTCTGAGTATCCGCTTTGAGCTTTCTTTTATGAATATGGCTACGGATGCCTCGAATTTTGAGAAGATGGTGCGCATCCCGTACCAGAAGGATCATTTCAATCCGGTGCGCACGGAGTACAGCACCATGCTGCGCCGCCAGCTTGCCCAGGGCAACAACGGCCTGACCAAGACAAAGTACCTGACGTTTGGCATTGAAGCAGAATCCATGAAACAGGCAAAGCCGAGGCTCAATCACATTGAGATCGACCTGATGAACAACTTCAAACGCTTGGGTGTCCGGGCAAAATTGCTGAACGGTAAGGAACGGCTTCATCTGATGCACGATATGTTCCACATGGGTGACCATGACCGATTCAATTTCGATTGGAAGTGGCTGCCGGAGAGCGGGCTGTCGGTAAAGGACTTTATTGCCCCGACCGGGTTTGCCTTTCCGAAGAACCGTGTTTTTCAGATGGGTGGGATGTATGGTTCCATGTCCTATCTCCAGATTACGGCTTCCGACCTGTCGGATCAGCTGCTGAAGGACTTTCTGGATATGGAATCCAGCCAGATTGTGACCATGCACATTCAGTCGGTAGACCAGAACAAAGCAATCAAATCCATCAAGCACACCATTACGGAGCTGGATCGTTCCAAGATTGAGGAACAGAAGAAAGCTGTCCGTTCCGGATACGATATGGACATCATTCCGTCAGATTTGGCAACTTACGGCAGGGACGCAAAGGCACTGCTGAAGGAATTGCAGAGCCAGAATGAGCGTATGTTCCTGCTGACCTTTCTGGTGATGAATACCGGCGAGACGGAGCAGGAGCTGGAAACCAATGTGTTTCAAGCTTCCAGTATCGCGCAGAAGTACAACTGCAACCTGCGCCGTCTGGGCTTTCAGCAGGAGCAGGGGCTGATGAGCTGTCTGCCGCTGGCACAGAACCTGATTGAGATTCAGCGCAGCATGACTACCAGCAGCACGGCAATTTTCGTTCCGTTTACCACCCAGGAACTGTTTCAGACCGGGAAAGAGGCTCTGTACTATGGGCTGAATGCTCTGTCCAACAACCTGATTATGGTTGACCGGAAAAAGCTCAAAAACCCCAACGGGCTGATTCTGGGTACTCCCGGTTCCGGTAAATCCTTCTCTGCCAAGCGAGAAATCGCCAATGCGTTTCTGGTGACGGATGACGATGTAATTGTGTGCGATCCGGAAGCCGAGTACACGGCACTGGTGAAGAAATTTGAGGGGCAGGTCATTAAAATCAGCCCTTCCAGCGCGCAGTATATCAACCCGATGGACATCAATGCGAACTATTCGGAAGAGGATACCCTGCGAAGTTCTGTCAAATGTAGATAATCTGACAATACGAACATGGCTCACACGTAGTCTTCGACACCGAATATCAGCCAGCACACATATGAGGACGGAAAATGTAGCAGCTTTTGAAAAATTGCTTTTTCTGCTCAAAGTGCTATAATCGGAATATACCGAATACAAAGGGAGGAAAGCTCCCATGCCAAGACCGCCACGGTGCCGTCGAATTTGTGGCGTACCACAGGTCGATACATTCTGTCCTAACGGGTGCGAGAATACCGAGCCGATCCTGCTGACGCTGGACGAATACGAGGTCATTCGGCTGGTTGACTTGGAGCAGCAAACCCACGAGCAGTGTGCCGCTCAAATGGAGATTTCCCGCTCTACCGTGCAGGAGATTTACGAAAGCGCACGGAGCAAGATCGTAGCGTGTCTTGTCCACGGGAAACCGCTGCACATCACCGGGGGAAACTACCGCATCTGCGGAGGACAGGAGGCAGCTCACTGCGGCCGTTGCTGCCGGATGCAGAGAGCCAACATGGAAAAATCAGGCAAAACTTGCAAAGGAGATTCCATTATGAAAATTGCAGTTACCTATGACAACGGTCAGATCTTTCAGCATTTCGGTCACACCGAGCAGTTCAAGCTTTATGAATCTGTGGACGGCAAAATCGTCCATGCGGAAGTCGTTGATACCAACGGCAGCGGTCACGGCGCACTGGCAGGATTCCTGATGCAGAACGGCGTGGACACTTTGATTTGCGGAGGCATCGGCGGCGGTGCGCAGGCAGCACTCGCCGAAGCGGGCATCAAGCTCTACGGCGGTGTCAGCGGGGACGCTGACGCGGCGGTGAGCGCATTGCTCAACGGAAGTTTGGGCTACGATCCCAATGTTCACTGTGACCACCATGACCATGAACACGGCGAGGCTGGTCACTCCTGCGGTGACCACGGCTGCGGCAAGCATAGCTGCCATTGATATGGAACGCACACTGACACAACTTCCGTTCTGGTCATCCTTGACCGAACGCGAAATGGACACACTACGCCGAAGTGCCTTTGTCCGTCATTATAAAAAGGGTGCGTTCGTTCACAGCAGCGACAATGAATGTCTCGGAATGCTGTTTATTCTTTCCGGCGAGATCCGCACCTATCTTCTCTCTGATGAGGGGCGGGAGGTAACGCTGTTCCGCCTGTATCCGGGCGAACTATGCGTGCTTTCCGCCTCCTGCGTGATCAGTCAGATCACCTTTGATACACAAATGACTGCCGGAATGGATACGGACATTCTGATTATCTCTGCAAATGTCATTGCTGCACTCAAGGAGAAAAATCTCCATGTCCGCTGTTTTCTTTATGAACTGGCAACGAAACGGTTTTCTGATGTGATGTGGGCGATGCAGCAGATTATGTTCAAGGGATTGGATCAGCGGCTGGCAGAATTTCTCTTTGCCGAAGCGGAACGTACCGGCTCCGACACGATACGCATGACCCATGAGCAGATCGCCCAGCACATCAGCTCGGCACGGGAGGCAGTGGCACGGATGCTCAAAAGCTTCTCGGAGGACGGGCTGGTGGAGCTGAAGCGTGGTGCAATCACGCTGCGGGATAAGAACAGACTAAATCGTCTAAAATAAAAAGAAATGTGACTTCGTTACAGAAGAAAATCATAGATTTGCTACAATAAAAGCAGAAAAACAGGAAGGAGTATCCGCCATGAAAGAAACGAAATACGCAGGAACTCAAACCGAAAAAAACCTGATGGCTGCCTTTGCCGGTGAGTCCGAGGCGCGCAACAAATACACCTATTTTGCATCCAAGGCCAAGAAGGAAGGCTACGAGCAGATCGCGGCGCTGTTCCTCAAAACCGCTGATAATGAGAAGGAACACGCCAAGCTGTGGTTCAAAGAGCTGAACGGCATTGGCGACACCGCCGAAAACCTTCTCTCCGCCGCTGAGGGCGAGAACTACGAGTGGACGGATATGTACGACGGCTTTGCCAAAACCGCCGACGAGGAGGGTTTCCATGAGCTGGCCCAGCGTTTCCGCCTGGTAGCCGCCATTGAAAAGCATCATGAGGAGCGCTACCGTGCCCTGCTGCACAATGTGGAGATGGCGGAGGTCTTCGCCAAGAGTGAGGTCAAGGTATGGGAGTGCCGCAACTGCGGGCATATCGTGATCGGTGAGAAAGCACCGGAGGTCTGCCCGACCTGCAACCATCCCCAGAGCTACTTTGAAATTCACGCAGAAAACTATTAAAGAGAAAAGGAGAACGAATCATGGAGCAGAAGTTTTACATTTGCAAGCATTGCGGCAACATCATTGCCAAGGTCAAGGACACGGGCGTTCCCGTCATCTGTTGCGGTGAGCCGATGAGCGAGATCATCCCCGGTACCACCGACGCCGCCGTGGAGAAGCACGTCCCTGTCTGGACTGTGGAAAACGGCATCGTTCATGTCAAGGTCGGCTCCGTAGAGCATCCCATGCTGCCGGAGCACTACATCGAGTGGGTGTCCCTCCACACCAATCAGGGCAACCAGCGCAAGGAACTGCACCCGGGCGAGAAGCCGGAGGTCTGCTTTGCGCTCTGCGAGGGCGACGAAGTCGAGGCGGTCTACGCCTACTGCAACCTCCACAGTCTGTGGAAAGCGTGATCGTTCCGCGCATGGTATCTTAGAACCAACATAGAGAACTGAATGTCATGTATTGCAGGCAGGAGGCAAACAAGTCATGAAAGCACATAAATATTGGTCAATCGGAGCGGTAATTACCATGTTTGGAACTTTTTGCACTGGATATAAAGGCTCAAAAACAACGCATAAGTACCTTGCGCTTAGTTCCTTGATCTGCATGGTTATGGCAGTATATACGGGTCATAAAATGATTTCAGGGAATAAGAAAACAAAGAGAGTAAAACAAGCGGAAGCTGTGGATATTCTTTGAGTAAGATAGGAATCGTTATTGTTTCTGATGACGATAAAGTCGGGCTAATGTTGTGTGCGAAATAAAAAACAAGAAAGAAGAATTTCATTATGAAATATGTATGCGATGTGTGTGGTTGGGAATACGACGAAGAAAATGGCTATCCGGAAGGCGGCATTGCACCGGGTACAAAATGGGAAGATATTCCGGATGATTTTGAATGCCCCTTATGTTTTGTTGGCAAAGACCAGTTTTCTGTGGCTGAGTAAGGAAGCACAACAAAACCTATAAACAAAGAGCCGTGAAGCAGTATGTAAGATACCGCTTCACGGCTCTTTCTCACTTATATAAAAATTTGCCGTAACGTAACCTCGTCACAGAAAAATGCTTTGTACTGCGGTATGATAAAGCCACAATCAATCAACAAGAAAGAGGTGGCGAACATGAAAATCAAGCTCAATTCCGATCAGGAGATTGTCAGCACCATCAGAGAAGGACTCAAGCGCACCGGCGGGTACTGCCCCTGCCGCAGGGAGAGCACAGAGGCGACCAAATGTATGTGCCAGGAGTTTAAGGATCAAATTGCAGATCCGGGCTTCGAGGGATTCTGCCACTGTATGCTCTATTACAAATCCTTGCAGGATTAAGGGAGGAACGCTATGCTGTCAAAGAAACTGGCCGCCATAGATAAGACGCGGTGCGTCGCCTGCGGCGTGTGTGAAAATACCTGTCCACTGGGGGCCGTCAAGGTGCGCCGCGGCTGCTACGCCGCTGTGGAGGCGGAACGATGCGTAGGCTGCGGCAAGTGCGCAAAGATCTGTCCCGTCGGCTGCATTGAGGTGAAAGTGAGGGCTGACGCATGAAAGTAAAGCATTGGTACGATTATCTGTGGGTATATGCAATCATCTATTTTGCACTGGGCTTTTTCAATATCCTGTTCGCGTGGCTGGGCATGATCGATTTTCTTCTGCCGCTGTTCTTAGCCATCTTTGGTGGGAACAAATACTTTTGCAACCACCTCTGCGGACGGGGTCAACTGTTCAGCAAGCTGGGGACAGACCTTAAATGCTCCCGCTGCAAGCCCACGCCCCGCTGGATGTCCTCCAAGTGGTTCCGTTATGGCTTTTTGATCTTTTTCCTGACGATGTTCGGCAACATGGTGTTTCAGACATATCTGGTCGCTGCGGGTACTTCGTCCCTGCGGGAGGCCATTAAGCTGTTCTGGACCTTCCGTGTGCCGTGGGGCTGGGCCTACACCGCCGGAACGGTGACAGACTGGGTAGCCCAATTCAGCTTCGGCTTTTACAGCCTCATGCTGACCTCGCTGCTCATCGGCCTCATCGTCATGGTGCTCTACAAGCCCCGTACATGGTGTGCCTTCTGCCCCATGGGAACCATGACGCAGGGGATTTGCAAGCTGAAAAACAAAGAATAAACAAAGATAACAGAAAGGAGCCTTACTCATGGCTGAACTGAAAATTACTGCTGCGAATTTTGAAAATGAGGTACTGCGTTCCGACAAGCCCATTTTGCTGGACTTCTACGCCGACTGGTGCGGACCGTGCAAAATGCTCTCTCCCATACTGCATGAGCTTGCCGAAGAAAAAAGCGGCGCGCTCAAGGTGGGAAAGGTCAATGTGGACGAGCAGATGGAGCTGGCAATGCGTTTTCAGGTGTCCAGTATCCCGATGCTGGTCGTATTCAAGGATGGAAAGGCCGTTGCCAAATCGGTGGGCTATCGGCCTAAGTCGGAGATTGCCGCAATGGTGGAGGGCGCAAGATGAAAGTTGTAATCGTAGGCGGTGTGGCGGGCGGTGCTTCTGCCGCCGCCCGCATCCGCCGTTTGGATGAACACGCGCAGATCATCATGATCGAGCGCAGCGGCTATGTGTCCTATGCCAACTGCGGTCTGCCGTATTATGTGGGCGGTGTGATCAAGGAGCAGGAAGAATTGACGCTGCAAACTCCGGAGAGCTTTTGGGATCGCTTTCGCATTGATGTGCGAGTACGGCAGGAAGTA
Organism: Clostridium sp. AF12-41; assembly: GCF_003461685.1. Taxonomy (NCBI): domain Bacteria; kingdom Bacillati; phylum Bacillota; class Clostridia; order Eubacteriales; family Clostridiaceae; genus Clostridium; species Clostridium sp. AF12-41. Next base: position 14,541 of record NZ_QTXO01000009.1, read on the forward strand.
ACTGCGATCAATCCCGCAGAGAAAATCGTCACCGTCCACGCACTGGACAGCGGGAAGGTCTACACGGAAACCTATGACAAACTGCTTCTTGCCCCCGGCGCAAAGCCGACGATTCCTGCGCTTTCCGGCGTGGACAGCGAGCGGGTCTTTACCCTGCGCACCGTGGAAGACACCCTCCGCATTCGACGCTTTGTAGAGGATCAGAAGCCGAAAACCGCTGTTTTGGCTGGCGGCGGCTTTATCGGTCTGGAAATGGCGGAAAACCTTGTGGAGATGGGCGTTTCGGTTACCATCGTCCAGCGTCTGAAGCAGCTATTAGCGCCGCTGGATGCGGATATGGCCAGCTTTGTCCATGCGGAAATGCGCAGACACGGTGTGGCTCTGCGGTTGGATGAAACCGTCACCGGATTCCGACAGGACGGAGATTCCGTGCTGACGCTGCTGGAGGAAAGTGAGCCGCTGCGCTCCGACATGGTGCTGCTGGCCATCGGCGTCACGCCGGACACCCATCTGGCAAAAGAGGCCGGACTTGAGCTGGGCATCCGGGGCAGCATCGCTGTCAACGAGCGGATGGAAACCTCCGTGCCGGATATCTACGCTGTGGGCGATGCCGTAGAGGTCACCCATTTCGTGACCGGCCAAAAAGCATTGACCTCGCTGGCGGGGCCTGCCAACAAGCAGGGACGCATTGCCGCTGACAATATCTGCGGCGGAAACAGCCGCTTTCACGGCTCTCAGGGCTCGTCTGTTCTGAAACTGTTTGGCTTGACAGCGGCCTCCACGGGGATCAATGAGAAGGCAGCGCAGGCAGCAGGGATCGCTTACGACAAAGTCGTATTATTCCCGGCATCCCACGCTATCTATTATCCCGGCGCACAGTCTATGGCAATGAAGGTGATGTATGAAAAAGAAAGCCTGCGGCTGCTGGGTGCGCAGATCGTTGGCGGCGAGGGCGTGGACAAGCGCATTGATGTACTGGCAACGGCCATTCGCGCAAAAATGACAGCCTTGGAACTGACGGAGCTTGACCTTTCCTATGCGCCGCCCTATTCCTCTGCCAAAGACCCGGTCAATATGGCCGGTTTTATGATCGAGGATTTGGAGAGCGGGAAGGTACGGCAGTTCCATTGGAATGAGGTTGAGGACTTGCCTTGCGATGGCAATGCGACACTGCTGGATGTCCGTACAGAAGGTGAATATCGGCGTGGGCACTTGAATGGATTCCGCAATATTCCACTGGACGATCTGCGGGAGCATTTGGACGAGTTAGACCGGGGTAAGCCTGTTTATGTGAATTGCCAGACAGGGCTTCGCAGTTATCTGGCCTGCCGACTTTTGACGCAGTACGGTTTCACCTGTTCCCATCTCTCCGGCGGATACAGTTTTTATCAGGTCGTAATACAAGAGCGGCAGACAGCGCGGAGCGCCTATCCCTGCGGAATGGAGAAGCTATGAGTGAGAATTTATTTGGCTTGACGGTTGCGGCAGATAAAGGCTTAGATGATTTGCAGTGCCAGCGCCTTTTAAGCGAAAATCGCAGGTATCAGGAAGTCATGCTGCAATACCGATGTGCGCTGAAAGCACTGGAAAGCAGGTTGGAAATTCTAAACGAAGAGTTTTCATTGCAGCATGATCGCAATCCGATAGAAAGTATAAAAAGCCGCTTGAAGTCGCCGTCCAGCATTATGAATAAGATGCAGAAACGCGGACTTCCTCTGGATTTTCCGACCATGCAGACAAATATCATGGATATTGCCGGTGTGCGGGTGATCTGCTCTTTCGAGGAGGATGTGTTCTTTTTGGCAAAGTGCTTAAAAAAACAGTCTGACATTGAAATCATCACAGAGAAAGATTATATTTCACACCCTAAGCCAAATGGCTATCGCAGTCTGCACCTGACGCTCCGGCTGCCGGTATTCTTTGCGGAAAAAGTGATCCATGTGCCGGTGGAGATACAACTCCGTACAATCGCTATGGACTTCTGGGCAAGCCTTGAGCATACCATCCGCTATAAGAAAAACTTGCCGATAAATGCTGAAGTCGAAACTGAACTGAAAGAGTGCGCCGATTCCAGCAGAGAATGGGACGGTAAGATGGAACATTTACTGCATATCATAACATAATGTGTCGAATATAAAATGAAAAGCACGCACTTTGGTGCTTGCCTTGGACTTGCCAGGGACCGCCTTATCCGCCTTGGGTGGGCGACCCCTGCGAGCCCCAACCAATTTCTCCGCTTTCTGGTTTTCAGGCATAGTCTTTTATGCTTTCGGCGGACTGCCACGGCACAGCTTTTTCGGCTTCTATATTGTAAGGAACATGGCTTTTCGCTGAATGGAAAGCGAAGCTGACCCGGGCTGGAGCGGTCTGTGTTAAAACGATATATTTTTTTGGAAATTATCTTGATAAAATTTATCAAGATTGATATAATGGCATTAACAAGCAAGCGAAAAGAGGATGTGGAGCATGATCATCACCAAAGAGACGGACTACGCACTGCGCATTTTGCGGGTGCTGCTGGACGGGGAGAAGCATTCGGTGGCCGAGATGTCGGAAACGGAATTGATCCCCAATCAGTTTGCCTACCAGATTCTGCGCAAGCTCTCCGCCGGCAATTTGGTGCGGGTGAGCCGCGGCGCCCTCGGCGGCTGCGCGCTGTCCTGCGATCTGGACGCGACCTCCCTCTATGATCTCATGGGGGTCGTGGGGGAGCGGGGCATCCTGTGCGCCTGCATGGAGCCGGGATATGAATGCCGCTGGCAGGACAAGCATGGGCGGTGCGCCATCCACTGTCAGCTGGCGGCCTTGCAGCAAAAGCAGGACGAGGCGTTCCGTGCCGTGAGCCTGCGCAGGCTGCTGACCGGCGGATCCGATCCCCAAGATACAAGCAAGCTGTAAAATTTTAAGAGGAGGTACCCATATGCTGTTTCAAACCACGGCGGCGCACGAAGAGCTGCGCGCGAAGATCCGGAGTTTTGCGGAGGAGGAGATCAAGCCCCTCGCATTTTTAATGGATCAGAACAATGAGTTTCCCGAGGAGGCTGTCAAGAAGCTGGGTAAGCTGGGCTGGATGGGCATTCCCTACCCCAAGGAGTACGGCGGTGCCGGTCTTGATGCCCTGAGCTACGCCATCGCGGTGGAGGAGCTGGCCCGTGTGGACGGCGGCGCGGGCGTAATCCTCTCCGCCCACGTCTCCCTCGGCTCATGGCCCATTTTCGCCTATGGCACCGAGGAGCAGAAGAAGAAATATCTGGTTCCGCTGGCCAAGGGCGAGAAGATCGGCGCCTTCGGCCTCACGGAGTCCAACGCCGGATCCGACGCCGGCGGCACGGAGACCACGGCGCTGGATAAGGGGGACTACTACCTCCTCAACGGCGGCAAGATCTTCATTACCAACGCCCCTAAGGCGGACACCTATGTGGTTTTCGCCGTCACCACGCCGGACATCGGCACCCGGGGCATCTCCGCTTTCATCGTGGAGAAGGGCTGGAAGGGCTTTGAGTTCGGCGACCACTATGACAAGATGGGCATTCGCTCCTCCTCCACGGCGGAGCTGATCTTCAACGACGTGAAGGTTCCCAAGGAAAACCTATTGGGCAAGGAGGGCGAGGGCTTCAAGATTGCCATGTCCACGCTGGACGGCGGACGCATCGGCATCGCCGCGCAGGCGCTGGGCATCGCCCAAGGCGCGTTTGAGCACGCGTTGAGCTATTCCAAGGAGCGCGTCCAGTTCGGCAAGCCCATCGCGGCCCAGCAGAGCATCGCCTTCAAGCTGGCGGATATGGCCACCAAGCTGCGCTGCGCCCGGTTCCTCATCTACTCCGCGGCGGAGCTGAAGGAGCAGCACGCGCCTTACGGCATGGAGTCCGCCATGGCGAAGATGTACGCCTCGGACATCGCGCTGGAGGTCACCAACGATGCCTTGCAGATCCACGGCGGCAGTGGCTTCCTCAAGGGCATGGAGGTGGAACGGGCCTACCGCGACGCCAAGATCACCACCATCTACGAGGGCACTAACGAGATCCAGCGGGTGGTCATCGCCTCTCATCTGGTGGGCAGGCTGGGCAAGAGCTCCGGCGGCGAGAGCCGTTCGGCGGCCAAGAAACCCGCGCCCATCACCGGCATTCGCAAAAAGACCATCTTCCGGGAAGGGGATGCTGCCCAGCAGGTGGCCGACCTTGTAGCGGCGCTGAAGAAGGATGGTCACGACTTCTCCGTGGGCATCCCTATGGATACGCCCATCCCGCAGGCGGAGCGGGTGGTCTCCGCGGGCAAGGGCATCGGGGAGAAAAAGAACATGAAACTGGTAGAGTCGCTGGCCAAGGCTGCCGGCGCGGCCATCGGTTCTTCCCGCCCTGTGGCGGAGACTCTCAAATATCTGCCGCTGAACCGCTATGTGGGTATGTCCGGTCAGAAGTTCACCGGCAATCTGTACATCGCCTGTGGCATCTCCGGCGCATCCCAGCACCTTAAGGGCATCAAGGACGCCTCCACCATCGTGGCCATCAATAAGAACGGTAACGCGCCTATCTTCAAGAACTGCGACTACGGCATCGTGGGCGATGTGGAGGAGATCCTGCCCCTGCTCACTGCTGCGCTGGATAGCGGCGAAAAGCTGCCCGCGCCGCCTATGGTAAAGATGAAGCGGCCCACACCGCCGAAGCCCGCCCCCATCGGCGACCGCTACGTCTGCAGCGGCTGCGGCTACGAGTATGTGCCGGAGTTGGGCGACGAGGACGGCGAGATCGCGCTGGGTACGCTCTTTGAGCAGCTTCCCGCCGAGTGGGTGTGCCCGGAGTGCGCGGAGACGAAGGATCAATTTGTAAAGGCTTGAGCCGTGAAGGAGGTAAGATAAGATGTATTGCGTGCGTAAAGTAACAAACGACCTCTACTGGGTGGGCGCCAACGACCATCGCCTGGCCCTGTTTGAAAACTGCTTTCCCATTCCCCGGGGCGTAAGCTACAACGCTTACTGCCTGCTGGATGAAAAGACGGTGCTCTTTGACACGGTGGACTGGTCTGCCTGCCGCCAGCTTTTGGAAAATCTGGCGTATGTGCTGGATGGCCGCGAGCTGGACTACCTGCTGGTCAACCATCTGGAGCCGGATCACGCCGCCTGCATCGAGGAGATCCTGCTGCGCCATCCTAAGGTGAAGCTGATCTCCAACGAGAAGGCATTCATGCTCATGCGGCAGTTCGGCTTCCATGTGGACGGACATGAGTGCATCGAGGTGAAGGAGGGCGACACCTTCTCCTTTGGCAAGCACACCGTCACCTTTGTGGGCGCGCCTATGGTTCACTGGCCGGAGGCCATGGTGACCCTCGACGTCACCGACGGCGTCCTCTTTTCCGCCGACGCCTTCGGCACCTTCGGCGCGCTGGACGGTAAGCTGTTCGCCGACGAGGTGGACTTCGAGCGGGACTGGCTGGACGACGCCCGCCGCTATCTCACCAACATCGTGGGAAAGTACGGCCCCCACATCCAGCTCCTGCTGAAAAAGGCCGGCGGCGTTTTGGATCAGATCCAGTACATCTGCCCGCTCCACGGCCCCGTGTGGCGCAAGGATCTGGGCTGGTTCATCGAAAAGTACGACACATGGAGCCGCTATGCCCCTGAGACCCAGGGCGTGCTCATCGTCTACGCCTCCATGTACGGCAACACGGAGAACGCGGCGCAGGCGCTGGCGGCGTCGCTCTGCGATAAGGGCATGAGCAAGGTGGCGATGTACGATGTGTCCTCCACTCATGTCTCCCAGCTGATCTCCGAGGCGTTTAAGTACAGTCACATTGTCCTGGCCTCTGTGACCTACAATCTCGGCATCTACCCCGCCATGCATGACTTCCTCATGGATATGAAGGCACTGAATCTGCAAAACCGCACCTTTGCCATCATTGAAAACGGCTCATGGGCGGTGAAGTCCGGTGACCTCATGCAGAAATTTGTCAACGATGAGCTTAAGAACATGACGGTGCTCAACGAGCGGCTCAGCCTCGCCTCGTCCATGGGCACGGACAAGCGCACTGAGCTGGAAGCACTGGCGGACGCCATTCTGGAATCTATGAAGTAACTGGCAGGAAAGCCAAAACCAAGACAACAGACAACAGACAACAAACAGCCCCGCCGTGTCGGCTGCAGAAAAACCGGCTTTCAAAAATAGAGCGGGCAAGCGTGATACTGCGCTTGCCCGCTCTTTGCCCAAAAGGACATGAAAAGTGACCGGAGAAGATGAGAGGATCGAAATGGAGATCAGAAAACGAAACGGGAAGTCTGTTCCTTTTCAACAGGAGAAAATTTTCAACGCCATGAAAAAAGCGTTTGATGGACAGGGAAGGGAGATTGGGGGCGGAGAACTGGAGGAGATCCTCGCCGCCGTTCTCAACAATCTCTCCGTCACAGTACCGCTCACCGTGGAACGTGTGCAGGACGAGGTGGAGCGGACGCTCATGGAGCGCGGACACTATGAGGTGGCCAAGGCGTACATCCTCTATCGCGAAAAGCGGTCTGCGCTGCGCCGCGTCCGGCATACCATCGCGCAGACGGTGGGGGATAACTCGCTTGACGAGGTGCTGCGCCGTATCCAGATGGATTTTACCGAGGAAATCTACTCCCTCGCGGCGCTTCAAATGAAGTTTGAGAGCTTCTGTCGCCCGGGCATGACGGAGGATGAGAGGGCTGAGGCACTGACCAAGGCAGCGGTAGAGCTGACTACGGCAGAGGCACCCAAGTGGGAGTTCATCGCGGCGCGGCTTCTGAACCACTCCTTTCGCTGTCGCAACGCACAGGAATGGGAGGGGCGCGGCGTCGGCGACCTCTATGGCAGGCTTCGCTATCTGACGGATAAGGGACTCTACGGTGACTATATTCTTGCCCACTATACCCACGAGGAGATCGCTATGGCGGAGGACTTTCTCTGCCCGGAACGGGACGAGTTGTTCACCTACTCCGGCCTTGACCTGCTGCTCAAACGCTATGTGATCCAGTCACGCAGCCGCGTGCCGCTGGAAACACCGCAGGAGATGTTTTTGGGTATCGCGCTGCATCTTGCTATGAACGAAGGCTCTGACCGCATGGGGTGGGTAAAACGCTTTTACGATATGCTCAGCCGTATGGAGGTCACGATGGCGACACCTACCATGTCCAACGCACGAAAGCCCTACCATCAGCTTTCAAGCTGCTTTGTGGACACTGTGCCGGACAGTCTGGACGGCATCTACCGCTCGCTGGACAACTTCGCAAAGGTCTCTAAATTTGGCGGTGGAATGGGGATGTACTTCGGTAAGGTGCGCGCTGCAGGCAGCACCATCCGCGGCTTTCAAGGGGCGGCGGGCGGTGTTATCCGCTGGATCCGGTTGGTCAACGACACCGCCGTGGCGGTGGATCAGTTGGGGATGCGGCAGGGCGCTGCGGCGGTTTACTTAGACGCATGGCACCGGGATCTGCCTGAATTCCTTCAACTGCGCACCAACAACGGCGACGACCGCATGAAGGCGCATGATGTGTTTCCCGCCGTGTGCTATCCGGATCTCTTCTGGCGACTGGCGGAGGAGAACATAGACGCGCCGTGGCATCTCATGTGTCCGCATGAGATCCTCACGGTCAAGGGCTACGCACTGGAGGATTACTGGGGTACGGAATGGGAGAAGCGGTATCTGGACTGCGTCAATGACCCGCGCATCGAAAAGCGCAGCGTCACCGTCAAGGACATCGTGCGGCTGGTGCTTCGCTCGGCAGTGGAGACCGGCACGCCCTTCGCCTTCAACCGCGACAGCGTAAATCGTATGAACCCAAACGGCCACACGGGAATGATCTATTGCTCCAATCTCTGCACGGAGATCGCACAGAACATGGCGCCCATCGAGCATATCAGCACTGAGGTGCACACGGAGAACGGCGACACAGTGGTGGTGACGGCCACACTCCCCGGTGAGTTTGTGGTCTGCAACCTGGCGAGTTTGTCTCTCGGTAATCTGGCGGTGGAGGACGAGGCCTATATGGAACGCACGGTGGAAACGGCCATCCGCGCACTGGATAATGTGATCGACCTCAACTTCTACCCGTTGGAATACGCGCGGCTTACCAATCAGAAGTACCGCAGCATCGGCCTGGGCGTCAGCGGCTACCACCACATGCTGGCAAAGCGCGGCATCCGATGGGAGAGCGATGAGCACCTTGCCTTCACCGATGCGGTATTCGAGCATATCAACTACGCCGCCGTCAAGGCGGACACAGCACTGGCACGGGAAAAGGGCCGCTATGCGCTCTTTGAGGGCAGCGACTGGCAGACAGGCGCGTATTTTGAAAAGCGAGGTTATACCTCAGAAAAGTGGCGGGCGCTTGCGGAAACGGTGGCGGTGCAGGGAATGCGCAACGCCTATCTGCTGGCTGTCGCACCCACTTCCAGCACATCCATCCTCTCCGGCACGTCGGCGGGCATCGATCCAATTATGAAGAAATTCTTTTTAGAGGAAAAAAAGGGCAGCATGCTGCCCCGCGTTGCTCCGGAGCTTTCTATGGATACATGGTGGTACTATAAGGCGGCGCATCTGATCGACCAAAGCTGGTCGGTACGCGCCGCGGGCTTTCGCCAGAGACATATTGACCAGGCGCAGAGCATGAATCTCTATATCACCAACGACTATTCCATGCGTCAGGTGCTCAGACTGTATTTGGAGGCGTGGAGGGCCGGCGTCAAGACCATTTATTATGTCCGCAGCAAGGCCCTTGAGGTCGAGGCCTGTGAAAGCTGCTCGTCATAAGGAGGATAGCATGATGGAACTGAAGAAAAAGCCCCTCTTTAACCCGGAGGGCGACCTTGATGTGCGCCTGCGGCGCATGATCGGCGGCAATACCACCAACCTCAACGACTTCAACAATATGAAGTACGCTTGGGTCAGCGACTGGTACCGGCAGGCCATGAACAACTTTTGGATCCCTGAGGAGATCAATCTCTCGCAGGATGTGAAGGACTATCCCCGCCTGCTGTCAGCCGAGCGCAGCGCCTACGATAAAATTCTGAGTTTTCTTGTCTTTTTGGATTCCATTCAGACAGCGAACCTGCCTAATATCGGCGCCTACATTACAGCCAACGAGGTCAATCTCTGCCTGTCCATTCAGGCGTTTCAGGAGTGTGTCCACTCACAGAGCTACAGCTATATGCTCGACACCATCTGTTCCCCCGTGGAGCGCAATGACATCCTCTATCAATGGAAAACGGACGAGCATCTGCTGCGCCGCAACACCTTCATTGGGGACTGCTACAACGAGTTTCAGGAGCGGAAGGACGCTCCCACGCTGCTGCGCGTGATGATGGCGAACTATATTTTGGAGGGCATCTATTTTTACAGCGGCTTTATGTTCTTCTACAATCTCTCCCGAAACGGGAAGATGCCCGGCTCGGCGCAGGAGATCCGCTATATAAACCGCGACGAGAACACGCACTTGTGGCTGTTCCGCAATATCATCACGGAGCTGCAAAAGGAGCAGCCGGAGTTGTTCACCGCCGAGAGCGTACAAGCGCTGCGCGAGATGATGCGTGAGGGCGTGGAGCAGGAGATCGCATGGGGGCATTATGTGATCGGCGACGACATCCCGGGGTTGAACCGGCAGATGATTAGCGATTACATCCGCTATCTCGGGAATCTTCGCTGGACGAGCCTTGGCTATCCGGCATTGTATCCGGGCTTTGAGAGCGAACCGGAGAGCATGGAATGGGTCAGCCAGTACGCTGACGCCAATATGGTCAAGACCGATTTCTTTGAGGCACGCAGTACCGCCTACGCCAAGAGCACCGCACTGATAGACGATTTATAAGAAAACCAAAGACATCAGAATAGGAGGTATTTTTTATATGGATATCCGAACGGTAACAGATGCCATCCGCTATGTAGGGGTGGATGATAACACATTGGCACTCTTTGAAAACCAGTACCCCGTCCAGCCTATGGGAGTGAGCTACAACTCCTATGTCATTCTGGACGAGAAAATCGCCGTGATGGACAGCGTGGACGCACGGGCGGCGGAGGAATGGCTTTCCAATGTAGCGCAGGTGTTGGGGGGGCGCAACCCCGATTATCTTGTGGTCACACACATGGAGCCGGATCATTCCGGCAGCCTCATGCGGATAGCGCAAGAGTACCCGGAGATGAAGATCGTGGGAAACGCGAAAACATTTACCCTGATCAAGCAGTTCTTTGGCACGGGTGCATTGTCGGAAGACCGTATGCTGGAGGTTGGCGAGGGCAGCACGATCTCTCTGGGCTCACACCGGCTGCGCTTCCTGCTGGCACCGATGGTACACTGGCCGGAGGTGATGACGGCGTATGAGGAAACGGAAAAAATCCTGTTCTCGGCGGATGCCTTCGGACGCTTTGGCTCACTAGAACGGACTGCCCGTGCCCCCTGGGTGCCGCAGGCCCGACGGTATTATTACAATATTATCGGGAAATATGGCGCACAGGTGCAGGCTCTGCTGAAAAAGACCTCCGCGCTGGAGATCCAAACGATCTGCCCGCTCCATGGTCCCGTGCTTACAGAAGGGCTGGAGGAGTGTCTGCGGCTCTATGATCTCTGGTCACAATGGGAACCTGAAGAATCGGAGAGCATACTGATTGCCCACGCATCCATCCATGGAAATACTGCCCATGCGGCGAAGACCCTCAAGGGTAAATTAGAGAAAAAAGGCGTGCAGGTCAGCATATGTGATCTCACTGTGACAGATCTTTCCTACGCTGTTGCCAGTGCGTTCTACTGCGGGAAATTGGTGTTGGCCTGCTCCACTTATGACGGAGGACTGTTCCCGCCCATGAAGGCCTTTTTGGATCATTTACAGACAAAGGGATTCCGAAACCGCCGGATCGGCCTCATGGAAAACGGCTCATGGGCCCCTGCTGCCGCGCGGCTGATGCGCGCCGAGTTGGAAAAGATGAAGGAACTCCGACTGTGTGAAACGGAGGTATCGCTGCGCGGCGCACTGAACCAAACCAGCGAAGCGCAGATGGACGCTCTTGTGGCGGAGCTCTGCGCGGAATAAGCTGCAACAAACCGCAGCTATTCTCGTACAGATGATGGTCTTACTCATCTGCTTTATGTCCCAAGGGCAGAGTACCGTCATCTCAGGTTGAGGTCACGATGTGGTGTGGGGCGAGAACGGAGTCTTGAGAATACCCAAACAAAAGAAAGGAGCTGACAGATATGGCAGCTATGAATATGAATCAGGAGCAGTTTGAGCAGGCGACCCGGGGCGAAAAGCCCGTTTTGGTGGATTTCTGGGCGCCCTGGTGCGGCTATTGCCGGAGGATCGGCCCTGCGTATGAGAAGATTGGAGAGGAATACGCGGACAGCCTCGTTGTCAGCAAGATCAATATTGACGAGGAGCCGCGGCTGGCGGGGGCCGAGGGGATCGAGGTCATCCCAACTCTGGTGCTGTACCGGAACGGAAAGGCCGTGGATTCCATCACCGCGCCCGGCTCAAAGGCAGAGATCGACCGCTTCATTCAGGAAGCCTTGGCGAAATAACGGAGGATTCAGATATGAACAACAATCATGTTTATGATATGCTCGTGGTGGGCGGCGGCCCGGGCGGCTACACCGCCGCCCTGTACGCGGCCCGGGCGGGGCTGGACACCGTCGTGCTGGAAAAGCTGTCTGCTGGCGGGCAGATGGCCCTGACCGAGCAGATCGACAACTACCCCGGCTTTGAGAACGGGATCGACGGCTTCTCTCTGGCGGAGAAGATGCAAAAGCAGGCGGAGCGTTTTGGGGCACGCAGCGAATACGCGGAAGTTCTCCGCATGGATCTGACGGCGGTTCCCAAGCTCGTGGAGACCAGCGAGGGGATCTTCCGGGGAAAAACCGTGGTGCTGGCCACCGGCGCAGACCCCAGAACGCTGGGCGTTGCCGGAGAGACGGAGCTGTTGGGCCGGGGCGTGGCCTACTGCGCCGCCTGCGATGGGATGTTTTACAAGGACAAAACGGTGGTCGTGGTGGGCGGCGGCAATTCCGCCGCGGCAGATGCCCTCCTTCTCAGCCGCGTGGCGAAAAAGGTGATCCTCGTCCACCGCAGAGACACCCTGCGGGCCACCAAGATCTATCACGAGCCACTGGAACAGACCGAAAATGTGGAATTCCGCTGGAACAGCACCGTTTCCGCGCTGCTTTCCGGGGACAGGCTGACCGGCGTACGCCTGCGGGACACCGTCACCGGTGAGGAAAGCGTGGTGGACTGCGACGGCGTATTTGTCAGCGTGGGCCGACAGCCCGCCACGGCGCTGGCGGTGGGTCAACTGGCGCTGGACGGCGGCGGCTATATCGTGGCCGGAGAGACCACGGAAACCAGTATTCCCGGCGTTTACGCCGTGGGCGACGTGCGGACGAAGCCCCTCCGTCAGGTGGTCACCGCCGTGGCGGACGGCGCGGTGGCAGTCCACATGGCGGAGAAATATATCGCGGAAAACCGATAAGGAAGGTAGATTGAAAAAGCCATGTTTAAGGTCAGGCCGGATACGACCGCAGTGGGGATGCCGACATATCTGCAAGGAAAACTGCCAGAGTGATGGCAGATAAGATCACCCATGTAAGATCGGGAGATATGTTGTCTCTCCATATCCAGTCCACGCAACAGTGAGCAACTGAACACGAAACACAGCCACAGATGTACTCTGCGGCTGTGCTTTTATGCATAGTACTTACGGAAAGGATTCGATGAGCAGATTTCTGTGATACGGATTTTGGATTCTCGCAGAGAGGAATTTCGATTGAGTAAAGCATATGAGCAGAAAATTGACGTGGTAAATGTCATTACTGCTCCAGAAATTGAAATGCTGATTATTCATGCAGAAGGAGCATATGATCAGTTTAAGCGTTCTGGAAAAAAACAAGCGAATTTTGTAAAACAAATCTTCGGATGCATGATGTGAAGTCGTATGAGATAGAATCGTCTTCGATGCCTCGTTGGGAAACCAACGAGGTATTTTTTTTGCCCCAATCCGACTGCATAGGACACTGAAAAAATCAAAACAAACCATATGTAGTCCTGCAAGGACAACCAAAGTGCGCCTACGAGGCCAACGCGAAACCGGAGGATTCTTGTTAAACTTACTTTGTAAGGACGAAAGTCCGGATGTCCCTTGAAAACTGAATACTCATTCTTCAGGTACATTCCTGTTTGGTCGAGCCATCGACTGCACGCCATGAAGCCCATCGGGGCGATAGCGGTTTCGCAGAAGCAAATGCCGGATTGCAACCGGCGGCGGTGCTAAAGCCAGACAGGGACAATGATACTTCCGTAATTCGCGGTCCGGCCATAAGGAAGGCGGGATGGTTAAATTCCAATGGAGCAGTGAAGCACACTGCCGCCTGTGAGAAATCCTACATCTCTGGGGTGATAAGAAAAAGTACAGAGAAACCATATTTTCAGAAAGCACTGCTGGGTGCTGTATCAGCATGATACCTGGCAGGCTTGTTCTTCCAGTTTTGGTAATGGCACAACCCGTCTAAGTGTATCTGATACGGATATTCTTAAACGAATTTCCATAATACCCTTGGCATATTTCCGCAGCTCTTTCTGAAAACCTACAGTGCTAAAGATGTAACTAATAAACCTTAAATCAGCATCTTCTGTTTCCTTGAAAACATAATAGACAGGGCTAACACATCCGAAATAATGGGATATGCCAACTGATCCGATTATGACATTCATACTGTTTCTCTTGATGATGTTGTCAAAATCGAATTTGGACAGAACATCCTGGACATTGGGAGAGAACCCAGCCAGATAGTCCCGGAAGTTGGCTTCGATGTTATCCGGGTCAGCCAGCAGCTTTTCAAATGTGAACTTGCTGGTATTGTAGAACTGATAACCGGAAGCCTTGGTCAGAAAGCCATCAATGACGGCCAGCTTCTTGACCTTTTCATACTGTGCCAAGACTGCTTCGTGGGTGGGAAGCAGACAGTCGTGGAAACGTTTAACCACGGTCATAGGAAGGATTACAAGTCCGTACTCATGGGGCTTAAAGGGGCCACGGAGCATATCTGCCACATTCCAGATCATCGTTGCTTTTTCTGCAATATTTACTCCTACCGCTTGGATTTTATCGTTAGACATCGTGTGTACCTCGATTCGTATTTTCTTTATGCACTGGCCTGGGTGCCTTCAAGTGGCTCCAGACCAATTATGAAGTCGGTAAGCAAAATAGCATTCAGAGAAGCTTTTTTGCTCGGATAGCTGTGATACCAGCTGTGAGAAACGCCATGCCGGTTCGGCACACCATCAACCACATCATCAACCTTATTGCACTGAGAAACAATGAAGGTATTAAAATAATCGCTGAAGATCTTGTCGTAGTCGTTTGCCTCGATCAGATCTTCCAGTTCTTTTTTAGTGATCGCCATCCTTTGCCGGTGACGATCCTGCATGGTAGCATTGTTTGCCTTTATGTAGATTAAGCCCTCCCACATAGTTGCCAAGCTGGAAATACACAGGGCATATTCACCACGGAGATGTGCTTCAAGAGCCTGTCCCAGAATTCGTTTGATATGTGGTTCTAAATCAGATTCTCTCCATATTCGCTTGATGAATTTGATTTCATTCTTGTCGTAATAGTCGAGAATGACCTTGTCGATACGCTTTTCTCGTCGCTTACTTGCACCTCGGCTTGTTGCCAGGATGTCCGATATTTCCGCTGTCATGGTAATATCCGCTGCCCAGCCAGCGTAGGGGAACCATTTGCATTCATACATAGCCGTCAAGTACGCTTGATTGAACTTCTTGTATCTCCCAAGAATATCCGGTTCCAGTGCAAGATTCTCCAACACAGAGCGCATTGGAGAGATGTCAATGCTCTGAAGCCAATCCATCACAGGCGAATGAATTGTCGCTGTAAGTGCAGACCCAAAGGAGCTTATAATTCCATGAACAGAATCCGCAAGTAGTTTTACCGCACTATTATTGAAAGACTGGAGCATCGCCGTCATCCCTAAATTGGCTTGTTCAAGCAGCGGATTCTTGAAAGTATAGTTGGGGACATTAGCGACTATTGCAAGTTCTCCTAAAGTCTGGATGGTACTACTGTGTTGTAGGGCATCTATTGCAGTACCTACGCTGGTAGCCAACTTCATAGCTTTACTCTGTTCAGCAATCGCTTTCATAGCTGGCGAAGGTTCTGAAATTGCATCCAACGCAAGCGTCGGAATCTCAAAATTGGGGATATGTGCAGTAGCACCTTCTGCGATTCGCTTGAGTTTTTCCTCTTGCTCCAGAATGGGCGCTAAACTATCTGCTATTTTTTTGCTGGCTTCCATACTTTCCAGCAACTGATCAGAAATAGGGTTATGTTCAAAATCTTTGATCGGGTGCTTATTTCGTTCATACATCAGGATAGTTGCGGGTACAACATCTATTTGCTCTGCAAGCTGTCTGGTAGTCAGAGACTTTCTCTGTCTGTAATACCTCAGATTGTCACCGGGCAGATTACTTGTGGGCTTTTCCTCAAAAGGTATCGTGACCTGGGGCAAAAGCCTTCCTTGGTAAAATTGACACAACGATGTGTGATTGAAAATACCATTGCAAAGACGAATTATCATATTCATCTGGTATTTAGTGAACGGAAAATGTTGGAACAACCCGAAGTAAAGGTTGCTACCCGAAATATGTTTTATGATGAGCAGGGAAAGCATAGACGCACAAAGAAAGAGGTTTTAGACGAGAATGAGTGATATACAAGCATGTGCAAGGGAGATTGTGAATAAAGAAATGATTTATCAATAAGGAAGATGATATGGTGGAAAGCAAGTCTGAAAATGGCTTGCTTTTTACTTTAAAATGATGTTAAGTGATGATAAAGAAAATTGAATTTCCCAAAGAAATTAAAAATAATCGGATTTTATGTTTTACATAAATTTAACACACTTTTGCTTTTTTCGAATTGATTATGTTAGGTCTTTTTGTTATACTGTACTACAATACTATTTGAGAGGAGGAATATTTAACATGGACGAAAGTGATAATGATTCTGAAGCGAACCAATTCAATAGAATTTTTATTTATATATCGCAAGGCATGGACTATGTATTCGGAACATAGACCATGTCTTTTGTTGCTTTTAAGTAAGTGTGATATTTAGATAATTTTATTGTAGAAAGGTTTTATTTATGAGTACATCAATTTTTATTCTTTTAGTAGTGCAGATTATTTTAATTATATTAAACGCGATTTTTGCGAGTGCAGAGATCGCTGTTTTATCAATGAATGAAACAAAGCTAGAACGAATGGCAGAACAAGGTAATGGTCGGGCAAAGAGATTAGTACGATTAACGCAAGAGCCGGCACGATTTCTTGCGACAATTCAGGTTGCAATCACATTGTCGGGATTTTTAGGAAGTGCTTTTGCAGCAGATAATTTCTCAGAACCTTTAGTTGATTGGGTTGTTGGGATGGGTGTGAATATTCCACGTTCTACTTTAGATACCATAGCTGTTATATTGATTACATTGATTTTATCATATTTCACGTTGGTTTTTGGCGAATTAGTTCCAAAGAGAATCGCAATGAAAAAATCTGAAGAACTGGCAATGGGGATTTCAGGATTGGTTACGGGAATCTCTATCCTATTTAAGCCAATCGTTTCATTTCTTTCAATATCAACAAATATTGTCTTGAGGATTTGTGGTATTGATCCAAATGAAGCGGAAGATCAAGTAGGTGAAGAAGAAATACGTATGCTTGTTGATGCGGGAAGTGAAAAAGGAACAATAGATCATCAAGAAAAAGAGTTTATTCAAAATGTTTTTGAATTTAATGATATTATGGCTGGTACGATTGCTACACATCGAACAGATGTGACAATATTATGGATGTCTGATGATGTGAAGGAGTGGGATGAAACGATCCACAATACACGACATACCCTTTATCCCGTCTGTGGAGATTCGATAGATCATGTTATTGGTATTTTAAATGCAAAAGACTATTTTAGATTAAAAGAAAAAAGTAAGGATATGGTTATAGATTCTGCAATTTCTGCACCATACTTTGTTATGGAAACTACAAAAGCAGATGTGCTTTTTAAAAATATGAAACAATCGAAGCAATCTATGGCGATTGTATTAGATGAGCATGGTGGAGTGGTTGGAATAGTAACTCTTTTTGATTTATTAGAAGAAATTGTTGGCGATTTAAATGATATTGAACCAATATCGTCGGAAGAAGAAACTGTTATTATAAGAATAAGCGATAACAAGTGGGAAGTGAAAGGAAATATACGATTAAGTGATATTGAAGACGCTATAGGTGTTACATTTACAGCAGAAGATTGTGACACATTTACTGGATTTGTATTTCAAAAATTTGGTATGGTACCAAAGGATGGGGATACAAAAATAGAATTAGAAATAGAAAATATGCATATAATCATTGACAAAATAAAAGAACATCAAGTTGAACATGCAATTATAGAAATTTTAGAATAAAATTTTGAAATGCATTTGAAAATTATTTTAGAAACAAGGGGATATATCAGAAGAGTACATATACATTTTCAAATACAACAGGGATAGAATGATGTTGCGATAAAAAAGAGGGAGACACACATTTGTTTAATCCATGAAGTCCAATTTTGCCGTTGACGGACGAACACATGCAGAGTACCGCAAGACCAAATCGGAAATGCAGGATTGGCTTGTGGCGCAGAAGATTATGCAGGAAAACCTGAAAGAGGACGAGCAGAAAAAGAGCAGCTGCATGAGCAGGAAGTGCGGCAGGAAGAAGAAAATAGACAAAGCAGTCGATGATGGAATGTCCGGTGCAGTGTGGGTGTAATGCTCATGCTGCACCGGGCTTTTTTCTTTGAAAATGATTTTTTATAATGTTGATCTTTGACTGCTCTTAACTCAAAAAGAGTTATAATACGGAAAAAGAGTTAAGAATGCAGGTGATGACATGGAATATCTCGATAAAGTTCTTGGAGTCAAGGTTACCTATGAGGACGTAGAGTTTAAGCATGGAGTGACTGTCTTGGATGCGGCATATTTGATTCCATTTAAGGCAAAGCATGGATGGATTTGACAGAGCGTAAGGCCGCAGGAGAACACGTTGATAGCAAAAATATTAAGAAACATAACAGTATTTTGCGAACTCATTCCTCGAACAGATACAGAAGATATCCGTAACCCTCTGCTTTCATCTTTGCGTAAGGCACAAAGCGCAGGACCGCACTGTTGATGCAGTAGCGCACGCCATTGGGGGATTCCGGCTCGCCGGTGAACACATGACCAAGGTGAGAATCTCCGGCACGGCTTCTGACCTCTGTACGGCGCCTGCCGTGGCTCAGATCCTCCAGTTCCACCACGGCAGGCTCTTCAATGGGCTTTGTGAAAGCCGCTCAGCAGCAGTACCGCGGTGAGCAGAAGCGGCAATACTCTCCGATACATGGTGTATCCCTCCTTTCGGAGAAGATAAATTCGTTTGTCAGCCCATATCGGCGGCAAGAGCCTGGTCGATGAGCTTTTGCAGAGTCTCCGCCTGCTTCTTTTCCGTGATGGCGCCTACGATGGGTTCACCCACGATATTGCCGCTGCGGTCGACCACATAGGTGGTGGGATAGGCAAAGATGTTGGTGGTAAACTTTCCCGCCTCACCGTCGGAGTCAAAATACACATTCTGATAGGTGGCGCCCTTCTTGGTAAGAACATCCTTCGCCTCGGAAATTGCCGTTTCGTCGCCGTCCAGCGTGAAGGTGTTGACGCCGATGAGGGAGCCGCCCTTCTCCGCCAGTTCCTTGTTCAGCGCATCCAGCTCGGAAAGCTCGCCTACGCAGGGATTGCAGGTGGTGAACCAGAAATTCACCACGGTGACGGCGTTGGCGGAGAACAGCTCGTCGCTCTTCACCGTGTTGCCATCCAGGTCCTTGCCCTCAAAGACGGGGAATTTCTGCATACTGCCGTCATCAGGCGGCGTGGTCATGTCGCTGTCCGCGGGCACGCTCATAGCGCCATCCGTAGATTGCTGTGCCGCCTCGGGGTACTTTTTCTCTATCATGGTCAGCTTGTTTTCAATCTCGCGGATCTTCTCTGCCGCCTCCTTGAGCAGCTTCAGCTCATCCTCCGTAAACTGATCTTTGGAACCTTCGATGGTGTCCAACAAGAACTCACCATAGTTTTTGCCGTCCTCCTGCATGGTCATGCCCTTGTCGGCCGCTATGAAAACTTTTTCCCAAAGCGCTGTGTTCTCCGAGAGAATGGCATTTTCCTGCGCCATCAGCTCCTTGTGCATGGCAACCGCTTCCTCGGCATTCTTCGGTTCGCTACTCATTCCGTCCATTTTGTCTCCGCCCTTTGTGGCGCAGGCTGCCAGAGAGAGCACCATCAGTGCAGTAAGCAGCAGAGCCAGAATTCTGCCGGCAGTATTCGTCCTATTCATCTTCATTCGTTTTATTCCTCCCTGTTAGTGTTGTTTGTCTGTAGTGTTTCCGCTGCTTTTGCCTTATCTTTACCGTCTCCGAAGCCGTAGCGGAAGCACACGGCTTTCGTCGGACAGGCGCGGATGCACATTCCGCAGCGGATGCACTCGGTATGGTTGGGCGTTTTCGTCACATCCACATCCATCTTGCAGGCTCTGGCGCATTTCCCGCAGGAAACGCACTTATTCTTATCCACCTTCATCTGGAAGAGGGACACCCGGTTGAACAGCGCGTAGAACGCGCCCAGCGGGCAGAGCCACTTGCAGAACGGTCGGTAGAACAGTACGCTCAGCGCAATCACCGACAGCAGGATGCTGAATTTCCATATAAACAGCTTGCCCAGCGCCGCCCGGATGCCGGAATTGGCAAGGGACAGCGGGATGGCTCCCTCCAGCACGCCTTGGGGGCAGAGGTATTTGCAGAAGAACGGGTCTCCCATGCCAACATCGTTCACAAGGAATGCCGGTAGCAGGAAAACCATCACCAGCAGGACAGCGTATTTCAGGTATGTCAGCAGTTTCAGCCTCTTTGTGGAAAGCTTCTTAGTGGGGATTTTGTGCAGCAGCTCCTGAAACCAGCCGAAGGGGCATAGAAAGCCGCAGATAAAGCGCCCCAGCAGCACGCCCAGCAGAATGAGGAAGCCTATGATATAGTAGGAGAAGCTGAACTTGGAAGATCCCACCACCGCCTGAAACGCCCCAATGGGGCAGGCCCCGGACGCCGACGGACAGGAGTAGCAGTTCAGCCCCGGCACGCAGACGGTCTTCCCCGCCCCCTGATACAGTCCGCCCTTGAGAAAGTTCGGCAGATGCAGGTTGGTCAGCAGCGTCGCCCCCGCCTGAATCCAGCCCCGGAAGCGGGACATGGTCTGTGAAACGCCTGAAAACTTTTTACCCAATGCCCACACACTCCAGACATAATTTGATTGCTTTGCTCAGCACTGTCGCCGCCTCGCCCCGCCAGACACCGAAGCACAGCATGGCGGCTCCGGCCATCAGTAGCACGATCTGCGCCGCTGCCTTTTTCTCGCAGCTCATTTTTCATCACCCTTTCCGATTTTCTGTCCCTATCATAGCGCGGGAGAGTTAAAGTCTCTGTTAAGAACGAAAACTTAACACAAACCTTATCTGTTTTTGCTATAATGAAAGCAACACAAAAACGAAGAAATAAAAAGGAGGGCTCTCATGCACCTTTTAGTAATTGAAGATGAACGCGCCCTGTGCGAGACCATCGTCCGCAGCCTGCGGCGGCTGGCCTACAGCGTGGACTACTGCTATGACGGGGAAAAAGCGCTGGCGCTTCTGGGCGTGGAACGATACGATCTGGTGCTTCTTGATCTGAATCTGCCGAAAAAGGACGGCATGACGGTGCTGCGCACCCTGCGGCAGACCGACCGGGAGACGCGGGTGCTGATCCTCTCCGCCCGCAGCGAAGTGGAGGACAAGGTGCAGGGGCTGGACGCCGGGGCGAACGACTATCTGGCGAAGCCCTTCCACCTTGCCGAGCTGGAGGCCCGCATCCGCAGCCTGACATTGCGGCAGTTCACCCAGCAGGATGTGCTGCTAAGCTGCGGAGGACTGACCTTTGACACCCGCTCCCGTACCGCCACCGTCAACGGGCAGGCGCTGACGCTCACCCGGAAGGAAACAGGAATCCTGGAATACCTGATGGTGCATCAAGGAAGGCCAGTAAGTCAGGAGGAGCTGATGGATCACGTTTGGGACAATAGCGTGGACAGCTTCAGCAATTCCATTCGCGTCCACATCTCCGCCCTGCGCAAAAAGCTCCGCGCCGTGCTGGGCTATGACCCCATCCGCAACCGCATCGGCGAGGGCTATCTGATGGGAGGTGAGGAGGAATGAAGCGGCTTTCCCTGCAGTGGCGCATCACGCTGATGTCCGTCCTGCTCATCGGTGTCACCTGCGTGGCCATGAATCTGCTGCTGTGCTCCTCCGGTGTGTATTATATGGACACCATTGCGGACAACTTACAAGGCGGCGGCACGGTGATCCTGAATGATGGCGGAGCGGCGAGCTTTGACCCACAGCTCATAGCCCCTGGCGAGGATCTGACGATCATTGTCGATGGGGTGCAGGGGCGCTTCCGCACCACCAACTGGTACATCACGGCGGCGATAACGCTGCTCAGCGGCATCCTCGCCTATTTCGTCAGCGGACGCGCTCTCAAGCCCCTGCGCAGCTTTACCTCGCAGGTGGAGCAGGTGCAGCTGAACAATCTTGCCGATATGAGGATCGATGAAGACGCTATTTCGGAGTTCCGGCAGCTGAGCCGCTCGTTCAACCAGATGCTGGAGCGGCTGAACAACGCCTTTTCCGCTCAGCGGCAGTTCACCGGCAACGCCGCCCACGAGCTGCGCACGCCACTGGCACTAATGCAGGCGCAGTTGGAGCTGTTTTCCGCGGAGCATCCTGATGTGCGACCGGAGACGGCGGAGTTCCTCACGCTTTTGCGTGAGCAGACGGAACGGCTGATACAGATGACCAGGACACTGCTGGAGATGAGCAATCTGCAGCAGGTGGCGCGGAACGAGCGGATCCAGCTCGCTCCCATGATCGAGGAGATCTTCACAGATCTTGCGCCGCTCTCAGATAAGCTCGGCGTCACGCTGACGGCGGAGGGCGACGGCATTATGACCGGCAGCGATGCACTGATTTACCGGCTGATCTTCAACCTGACGGAGAATGCTGTCAAGTACAACCGGCCGGGCGGCTCGGTACGGGTTTCTGTCACTCAGGAGTTGGAAAAGCTCCTGCTCCGCGTCTCCGACACCGGCTGCGGCATCCCGGAGGTGTATCAGCGCAGTATCTTCCAGCCCTTCTTCCGGGTGGACAAGTCTCGCAGTCGGGAATACGGTGGCGCAGGACTGGGGCTCTCACTGGTATGGGAGATCGCCGACCTCCACGGCGGCTCCGTTTGGGTGGAGAAAAGTTCGGAGAAGGGCACTACCATTGCGGTGGGGTTGCCAACGCAACAATCAACGAAGCCCTAAAACACTTTTATTCGTTTTTCGCTGCTTCGCTTGCCGCCCTGCGGCGTCCCTCTCCATATTTTCACGCTCCAATTCCGCCGCACGGAGCTTGCTGTGGACAGACTTATAATCAGAAATTTCCTGTTTCAAACTGTCAATCTCAGCCTTGAGCTTTGCAATTAGCTTGTTTGCCGCATCCACCGCCTTTTGCAGTTTGGATTCCTTTTTCTCTGCTGTAACGTACTTCTTTGCCAGAGTGGAAAGTCGGTCAAAGTCCTCACGCTCCACGGCAACCATGCTCGTCCAGCGCGGGCTTGGAATCCCACTTTTTGCTCATGCTGATCTGCTGTATTTAAATAACCCTATTAACACAATTTTATTAGGCGCAGTATAACTGCTGACGGCGTAGAATCTTGGTGGCTAACTTGGTGGATACCTTGATGGGTGTCATCCTCTAAGTTATCATGGGTTTTGAAGAAGCATTTTATGGGAAAAAGAATCTGGATCCAAAGATGCGGGCATTGCTTAATTCACTGGCGAAAACAGATCATAGCTTGGCAAATAAAATAGAAGCTCCACATGCGATTTAAAAAAAATCCTGTTCAATATATGAATATGAGCAGGATTTTTCTATTTACAACGATATTTTTTACAATATTTCCTTCGATTATCCGGAAAATTTTTCACTGTAATGACTTTTCATATCCTCCCAGTCCATGAACAATACATAAAATACTTTGCCATATTGCTGGCTCTCAACAATTCTCCCATGGTCAAGCACAGACAGATACGATCCATCCGCTCTTCGTAAATGAAAGTGGATATAGTCATTTCCATTGCCATTATCAATCTGTTTCCAAATGCTTGCTTCTATCTTCTTCTTCTCATCTTCCCGTATCAGGTTGCTGAAACTTTTCTTTGTAAGTCTGAATAGTTCATCCATATCTTTATATCCGGCCATATGAAGAAACTCCTGATTTGCATAAAAGAGTTCATCATCTTCTTTGTCTGCTCTGTATATGATAAATGCTCCTGGAAGGTGCTCGGAGATATCCCTAAATGCAAATCCCAGTTGTTTACGAACCCTTAATTCAAGTCCTTCCCTATAAGCCATGCAGCCATTTTTTCCATGAAGTTTTATTTCGTAAAGGGCTGCATCTGCACAGCGCATAAGCTGTGAACGGTTAGACGCAAATGTCGGATATTCCGAATATCCAAGAGAAATATAAAATGGATATTCTTTTCCCTTATATGAAAATGTCTTTGGAGCCATAGTGAATTGCTGTAGCTTCTCTTTTACATCCTCGTAGGAATAATTTTTTAAAAGAATACAGAACTCATCTCCACCATTTCTTCCTAGTAACGCATCAGACGGGAAAAAAGCTTTCATACTGTCTGCCAGACTCCTTAATGCTTTGTCTCCGTAAACATGTCCATAGATATCATTAATAAATTTAAAATCATCAATATCAAGGAGTACAGCCACAAATTTCGCTTTCGGATTTTTATTAATCATCTTTTCTGCCAGTTCATCGAATCCATAGCGATTGTAAATACCTGTAAGAGAATCTGTGTGTGCCAGTATTTGAAATTTGTTTTTATTTTCTTTTGATACCAGCCACATCCGGGTAAGAGTTACCAAAAGCATGGTAATCGCAATAAAGAAAACACTGATTACTGCTATTAATGTATTGTTTCCCCAGCCATTTTCAGGCATTACTTCAAACTTCCAGTTCTCCGTTCCTATCGTAAAGTCATAGGAAACCGGATTCGTTAATTGACGATCTGACTGATAAACAACTTTATAATTATCACTCCATGGATTATCCGTTTTTGAAAGACTATATTCATATCCAAATTTCGAAAGTGCACTTATCGCATCTGAAAAAATATCCGGAACACGAAGGATAACAATGGTAAATCCCCAAAAATATTCCTGCCCGTTTTCATCTTTCAGATAAATAGGATTGCGGACAGCAATTCCATATCCACCCTGTTTCAATTCAAAAGGTCCCTGTGTAACGATTGTATGATGATCTCTTGCATATATGGAAATTTCACCACGTTCTTTATCATGAATCAGATCAATCTTACCTGCCTCATTTCCATCGGCCGGATAAATATCCGTTACAATACCAGCCGGAGCAAGCTGTACGCTTTCAACAGAATCCGACATAATATTTTTTGCAATTGTGTCAAATTGATTGATTTCTCCAGTTCCGCTGATCAAAAGCTGTTTCAGAACATCTGTAATCTCTATTCCATTTATAATCTCATTCTCTATACGTTCTCCATAGGTTGTTGCATTTAATTGTGCTGTTGTGCGGCTCTGCTCTTTTTCATGAGTATCTGTGTTGTATACGACTAAACTAACAAGGCATATGCCCATTAAAAAAACGAGAAGAGGCACAAGTGTCTTTTTTTTCACCTGATTCACCTCGTTTTATCTCAGTCGAGAAGACTCTCACCTCTTCAGGTGGTGAGTAATAGCAAATTTGTCTCAGTGGGAGTTGGGTCTCTGACTGATGTTTTTATAATTAAGCATTATATCACGGAAGTAAAAAAATTGAATAAATTTTGCCAAAAAAGTTATAGAACGTTTTTCCAGTGTACTGATAACGTTTTCCTTGCGTACAATGGAAAAAAGAAGCAGTGCTCCTAAACAAATAAAAAAAGTACAGTTTGATTGTTTGATTGCTTGTTTTTATGGTATCTTTTCTTTTGGAATTCAACATGGCGGTTACGCTTCTTTATGGACAGCCGACTGAACAAAAATGGCGGAACGCTTATTTTCACTACGCATTATCCGGAACTGCTGGATGAATATGACCGAAATGACGGAATTTGTATTGTAAGAAACCGTAATGGCATTACAGCAGAAAATTTGAGCCATATATTGAAACGTAATGATATTAAAAAGAGTGATGCCTACCAGAGCGGTTTCCTTGAGGGAACAACGCCAGCATATGAAGCGTATATGCGCTTGAAGAAAAGCCTGGCTGCTTCAATCAATTAAGGAGGCAGCAGAATGGAATTAGCAAAATATAAGGTGTGTATATGTGAAGGATCTGCCGAAGAAGCTATTATCGACATACTGGTTGATAATGATCTTCTGATTTTCAAAAGAGAAGAAATGTTGGAAGAATGTGTTATCCGTTGCAGAAGTGCTAAACGATTCGAGGAGCGATACTTACGGAAAGGATTTGATGAGCAGATTTCTGTGATACGGATTTTGGATTCTCGCAGAGAGGAATTTCGATTGAGTAAAGCATATGATCAGTTTAAGCGTTCTGGAAAAAAACAAGCGAATTTTGTAAAACAAATCTTCGGATGCATGATGTGAAGTCGTATGATTTTGTGAAGCAGTATTTCAGTAACCCACAGCTCTTGGTGAAAGCCATAAAAGAGTATCGCAGAACAGCAAATATCCCCAAAGGAGAATACAGCTTGTCTGATTTGCTGAGATGAGCTTTGCTTTTTTAATACATTGGCCGTGACTCAAATGGTCACCAGGAGATAAACGGGTACCAGTTTACAGAAAACAGAATAGAATCGTCTTCGATGCCTCGTTGGGAAACCAACGGGGTATTTTTTTGCCCCAATCCGACTGCATAGGACACTAAAAAAGTCAAAACGAACCCTAGGTAGTCCTGCAAGGACAACCAAAGCGCGCCTACGAGGCCAACGCGAAAACGGATGTTCCTTGAAAACTGAATAGCTTATATGCTACCCATATTCGTAGGAGAATATTTCATCATTCTTTATCGTTTAAATATTGAATATACTCGTTTCCCCATATTTCCAACTCCTTCAGTACTTTCCTGAATTTTTCTCCAATATCACTTAATTTGTATTCTACTTTTGGTGGAATCTGCTGATATTCTATGCGTTCAATCAAGCCTTCTTCTTCCAACTTTTTCAGCTGTCTTGATAGCGTTGTATGTGTCATTTCTTCTGGCATTTTTCTTTGTAATTCATTAAACCGGATGGGGCCATCTGTTAACAAATACATAATATACATAGACCATTTACCTGTTAAAACTTTTTGCGAAGTCACATACGGGCAAAGCCCAAATAGATTTTTCTTTTCCATATATACGTTCCTTTCTGATACCAGTATCGTAAAATATCGTACTTGTTTGTTTTCTCCTATGATATATAATTATACGCATAAAAAATAAAAATACAATTTGTTTTCAGGAGGATTTTGAAATGAATGACGTAGTAAAATATTTGCAGGAATGCGGAACTTTTTATCTTGCCACGGTAGAAGGAGACCAGCCACATGTACGCCCATTTGGTGCTGTATGTGAATTTGAAGGAAAACTTTATATTGTAACGAATAATAAAAAAGATGTTTACAACCAGATGAAAGTAAATGGAAAAGTTGAAATGTGTGGAATGAACAAAGGTACTTGGATTCGTGTGAAAGGTGCAGTAAAAGAAGATACTCGCCGTGAAGCTCGTGTAGCCATGATGGAAGCAAATAAAAATGCTCTCCAGTCTATGTATACGGTTGATGACAATTTGATGACGGTATTCGTTTTTGAAAGTGGCATCGCAACTATTTATTCATTCACAGAAGAACCGAAGGTTATCAATCTGTAAAATTTTGAGTAATGTACATTACGGTTTGTCAGACTGGAAATTCCCCGGCTGATGTTTGGCGCTGCGGGCGGCGGCACATATTCTTTATTATCCGGAAGCGTGGTATACGCTGCACATAGACGCACCTGAGGGAGGAACGAAAATGGAAACTGAAAAAGTATATGCCATGCCATTTGCAAAAATATATCCCATGCTGGTGGATGAGCTGGCTAAGGGCAAAGTGATGGAGAAGATCAAGCGGAGAAACAAATGAGGGAGGGGAAAGCAGCCTATTACACACCGACAGAGAATGTGGTATAATCCTTGAGGAAACATTGTATGGAAAGGACAAACACGATGAACGCTCTGGATATTATGAAACGCCCTGCCGCCTACGTAAGCGGCTATGAAAACACCCCCACGGAGGAACAGAACCGTGCAAAGCAACTGTGCTGGGAGTACAACCGCACCGCTCCCAACGAACAGGAAAAGCGGCGCAGCATCCTGCAGACCCTGCTGGGCACCTGCTCTCCCATGACCGGCATTCAACCGGATTTCCACTGTGACTATGGCTTCAACATCCATACCCACGGCTTGGCGGTCATCAACTATAACTGTGTCATTCTGGATACCTCTCCGGTAAACATCGGAGCAGGTGCCTTTATTGCCCCCGGCGTATGCCTTGCCTGCTCCGGTCATGCCATCGACCCGGAGCAGCGCAGCCACGGCATTGGAACCTCAGCACCTATTACGCTGGAGGAAAACGTCTGGATCGGTGCAAATTCCACCGTCTGCGGCGGCGTTACCATCGGGGCAGGCTCGGTTATCGGGGCGGGAAGCGTCGTCACCCATGACATTCCCGCCGGTGTCATCGCAGCAGGGGTGCCCTGCAAGGTGATCCGCCCCATTACCGAAAAAGATAAGTTCAAGCCGGAGGATATTCTGTTCTGAGAAATTCAGATCGGAAACGCTGAAAAAACATACGCACAAGCTCTCCGGGGACATTTTTGTTTTTCGCCATGCTTTTCTGCGGGGAGAAGGCATGTTATACTGGGAATGACAATTCGGGATTTTTCATTACAGTGTTTTGCTAAAGGAATCCAATGGAGCTATACCCTGGATTTTTCTGTATTCTCTGGGTGACATTTTGACGATAGACTGAAAAGCGCTTGAAAACTTTCCCTGGGTTTGGTAGCCTACTTGGGAAGCAATATCCGCGATAGTGTCATTTGTTTCCCGTAATAATTTCATAGCCTGACGCACTCGAAATTCCTTCATATAGGTGGCGATAGGCTGACCGTAGACTGCCTTGAATATCTCCTTTAGAGTGGAGGTATTTATCAAATACTGTTTGGAAAGTTCTGCAATCGTAAATCGTTGCTCCAAGTGCTCTGTCAACTGTTGATGAATTTCTTTTATCAATTCGGTTTGCTGGGAAAAGTATTGAGTCAATTCTTTATGCTCCGATTTCATGTTGCTCAAATAAATCAAAATTTCCAGCACCTTCAATTTCAAGAGGGAAATTCGAACGGACACAGGAGCAGAAAAGAGTGGGGCAAAAATATGCTCTAAATCGGAACAAGACGGGATTGCGGATGGCTTTCCGGAGCAAAATCGATTCTGTAACTGGTCTGCTTCCACACCGGCATTCTTTAAAACTTCCGGGCAAATGGAAGAGAGCTGTTTCAGATCCACGGAAATGGAAATTCCCTCTGAATATCCTAGGGGAAACATCATGGCGGAATCCGCGCAGCAGGCCATACTGTGTGCTGTCACATCACCTGTACCTAAATAGACGGCAGTACTGCCGTGCATATTCCAACCCACGCGACCACTGCGACAATAGTAAATTTCTAAAACAGAATCCGAAGCATCATGCCGAAACTTGACCTCTGAAGCAAGAAAAACATTGAAGGATACCTCTATTCCAGGAAAAGTTTCATATGCCTCCATACACCCTTTTCCAGCGGTAACCGCTCGAAACTGTTCTCCAAAGAGTGTAGTACCCGTTCCACCAGCCCGGCAATGCTTCAAGGCGAGGGTGCCGTTTGGGATCTTTTGAAGTTTTTGAGCGATAACTTTGGATTCTTCTTTTTTCATGGCGTTCCTTTTTGTTTTTCTACTTGCGACGGACAGGCGATTTTTACAAGCCACTCAATCATGTGGTGGAAATTTCGGGCCTGCTCGGTATCAGCTGCTTTATAATAGACCTCTTTTCCGTCCCGGCGGTTAACGATCAGACCCGCTGATTTCAACTGCTTGAGATGGTGAGAAACTGCAGGACTGCTCATATTTATCATGGCTGAAAGATTGATAACACATTCCTCACAGTGGCAAAGCAACCAAAAAATGCGAATACGGCTGCCATCTCCCAGCTGCTTGAAAATATCAGCTACGGTTTGAAAGTTTTCTACGCTGGGCATATATTCCAGTTCATGCTCGATAGTTTGTCCGTGGTCGTGGGGTAAGTGGTTCTGAATCATTTAGCACTCCTCCTTGAAGTCTATCTTATCATAGACCGGAGAGAAAAGAAACTTTACTTTTGAGATGTTTCTGGTTCAGGGCCAGCGTCATGGGTGTAATCCAAGATACGGACACCATCGCCTACCTCTTTCTGCACCAGCTCTCGCATACGCTTAGCAAAAGGACAGGGGTAACCAATGGGAGTCCCTTTGCTGATGCAAGAAGCAAAAGCAATGGTGTCAGCGCCCTGTTCTACCAGAGAACGGGCCCGCAGCACCGCTTTTTTCCCGGGGCAGCCGCCGCAGTTGATGAAGCCCACTAACTGAATATCATCCTCTCCCATAAAAGCGCCTTTTCTCTCTCGGATTGTCCGAAAATCCCGGCTTCCGGGGCAGTAATCCTCTGTCTGCATACAACGAATAATGCCAAGTTTCATATTAGTTTCCTCCTTAATTTAGGGCCTGCCATTCAGATTTGGCCGGTCCATTGTCTATTATTATGTAACCAGATTTTCCAACAGCTGGATGGAAATGTCCTCGTAGTAGCGATCCTCTTTAATCATTCACAAAATACGGGGTATAGGTCTCTCCGGTTCTCAGTATAGCTCCGCAAGGAGGTTCTGTATTTCCCGTTCAGAAGAATTTTTCTCCCAAATGGAAGAGTTTCTGAAAATCAATCCGTCATAAACGCTGCAAGAGCGTCCCTTCTAACTTCATGTGATATTGTTCCAGTACATCTTTCAGTGTAATTTCTTGCATTCTTTGTTCCGCTTTTTTTTGAATGTCCAAGTAAAAATCCCGCAGCACCAGTTGAATGTTCACGCCCACGCCACAAGCGGGGTTGGTGTGGATGTCCTGATGGAGCAGGGGCTTGTTGCCCTCTACTGCTCGATAGACATCCAGTAGAGTGATTTTCTCCGGCTCACGAGCCAGAGCAGGTCGGGGATGTCCCTTCACGCTGATCAGCAGTCCACCTTTCCGCAGGGCGGACATGAGCTGGCGCACATAGGCAGGATTTGTCTGAATGCTCTCTGCCAGCTTGTTACTGGTCAGATCGCAGTCTGGGTACAGAGCGATAAAAGCTAGAATATGAACAGCATCGCTAAGGCGGGTTGGATATTTCATGGCCTGATCTCCTTTTTTGTTTTGATGTTATTTTTATTATAACAGCATATTGACAGTGACGCAAGGGGATGCTAAAATAATTTGAAGTAAGAATAAAAATAACACCCACTTGAAAGGAATGGTGACAATGAACTTCTATGATGATCTGGTCATGCAGACCCAGATGAATTATTCCAGACACTATCATATCTATGCTTCCGGCAGTACGCCTTATCAGCTGACTGACAAAAAGCCGCTGCCGTATAGCGAACAGATCCATCGTTTGGTACAGGAGGTAAAGGAAGCTGATTGTGTGGTAGTGGGCGGGGCCTCCGGCCTGTCCGCTGCCGGTGGCGGAGATTTTTACTACGAGGACAACGACTCCTATCGCAAATACTTCCGACCTTTTGCCGAGAAATACCACTTCAAAGGTGCTTTTGCAGGGATGATGCACCCCTGGAAGACAAGGGAAGAGTATTGGGGGTATCTCGCCACCTTCCTTCACACCACCCAGACCGCACCTGTGCGTCATCCCTATCTGGATCTGGACGCTTTGCTGAAAGGCAAGGACTTCTTCATCCTCACCACTAACCAGGATACCCAGTTTGTCAAACTCTACCCGGAGGAGAAGGTGGCGGAGGTCCAGGGGGATCACCGCTTCCTCCAGTGTGCCGCCTGTTGTACCGATGACACTTGGGATGCGGTAAAGCCGGTGGCTGATATGGTAGCCGCTATGGGGGATGGCACGAAGATTCCTACGGATCTCATTCCCCGGTGCCCCCACTGCGGCGGTGAGGCATTCCCCTGGGTGCGAGGATATGGGAATTTTCTGCAAGGAAAGAAATACGAAGAACAGTACGAAAAAATTTCTCGCTATGTGCTGGAACACAAAGACAGCAAAATTCTGTTTCTGGAACTGGGCGTTGGCCGAATGACTCCCATGTTTATTCAGGAGCCTTTCTGGAACCTGACCCTCAGCTTTCCCCATGCCCGGTATATTGCTGTCAACAACAAGTATGACTTCCTGCCCAAACAGTTGGAGGACAAGGGCATGACCATTGTGGCCGACATTGCTCAAGTGCTACGGGATGCACGAAAACTCTAGCTGCCCTCCGGCAGGTGCGATCCATCGCAGCAACCATAAAATAGAAAGGAGCGAACGAATATGATTGATTGGAAACCCATTGCCGAAAAATTCAGAGAAGCGGACGCTATCCTGATCGGGGCCAGTAACGGCCTGTCCATCACCGAAGGACTGCATTTGTTTGCAGATAATGCAGCCTTTGATGAATTGTTTGGAGATTTCAAACAAAAATACGGCTTACATTGTATTTTGCAGGGAATGATGGCCGGATGGCCCAGCGAGGAGAAAAAATGGGCCTTCTGGGCCCGGCTCATCCATCATTACTGCGGGCAATACCAGCCTACGCCGGTGATGAACGATTTGAAGGCCATTGTGGGAGAGAAGGATTACTTTGTCGTCACATCAAACGGAGAAGGTCACTTTGAACGGTGTGGTTTCGATCCGACGAAAATCTATGAGATTGAGGGCAACTGGTTTACGATGCAGTGTACCCGCCCCTGCCACGACACCCTCTATTCAAGTTTAGAGGTGGCCGAAAAATTATCGGCTGCCGAACAGGGCGGCCATGTGCCTACAGAGTTGGTGCCGCGTTGTCCCAAGTGCGGAGGTCCCATGGACATCCACATGGGCGCGGGTCAGAGAATGATTCCGGATACCGCTGCCCAGGCACGGTTCCAAAACTTTCTGAAAACCTACCACGGAAAGAAACTGGTGGTTCTAGAGCTGGGCATTGGCTGGCGCAATCAGCTGATCAAGGCCCCGATGATGCGCCTGGTGGCCGGCGAGCCAAACGCCACTTATGTGACCATCAATCTGGGGGAGATCTACATTGCGGACAATATCAAAGAGAAGTCCTTCGGACTGGACGGGCGGCTGGATGAGCTGCTGCCTGCTCTCCGGGAGGCGTGCGAGGCATGAAGTTTGTGGGGACCATAATCATCTATGCCTATTTGCAGGCGGTGGGAGCTATCAACTCTCATGAATCAATTTGCTTTCTGAATCCTTTGCAGCAGTAGAAAATGCAGAAAATAAAACGCCGGGAAGTTGACTCAAATTGTCAATGCCTCCCGGCTTTTTACCGGGTACTGGAATGTGCCGATAAAAGCTGCATTTTGCCCAAACAGAAGAACCCTTTTCCCGAATAGCAGGATATGGGTTCAAAGCGTTGACGAGGACGGTTTTCCTGCGTATGATGAAGATACAATTAAACGATGATTTAATTGTTCTGACAACAGGAACAAATTAAGAGAGGAGATTTTCAAAATGAAAAAGACTTACAAAATCGATGTGGATTGCGCTAACTGCGCCAACCTGATGGAAGATGCCGCCCGCAAGACCAGCGGCGTACAGAGTGCTACGGTGAACTTTATGACCCTCAAGATGAACGTGGAGTTCGAGGAAGATCAGGATCCCAAGGCTGTTATGCAGGAGGTTCGCAAAGCCTGCAAGAAGGTGGAACCCGACTGCGAGATATTTCTGTAAGCCAGCGAAACGAAATGCCCTGTCGAGCGGCAGCTTGCAGGGCATTTTTTCTCTTAGATAAATAAACGAATAAGCAATTGTGAAAGGGGTAAAACGAGATGCAGGAGTATATCATCAACGGTCTACTGATCGTGGTGGCTCTGCTGGCCGTGATCCTTCAGATCATCGGCATGCGGCCCTCCGCCGGTATGACCAAAAAACAAAAAGTGATGTTGTGGCGGATTCTGACTGCTACGGTTCTACTGTTAATTTTGCAGGTCCTGGGCGCAGGCGCATTTGAAGTGTTTGGCTCGGCAGGCCGCTGGGTACGTCTGGCTGTGTTCCTGGTGGATTATCTGGTTATTGGCTACGACATTCTGAAAAAAGCCGGAAAAGGTATCCGTAACGGTCAGGTGTTCGATGAGCACTTTCTGATGGCGGTGGCTACGCTGGGGGCTCTGGCACTGGCTGTATATGAAAACGGCGACTATCTGGAGGCCATTGCGGTGATGCTGTTCTACCAGGTGGGCGAATGGTTCCAGTCCTACGCTGTGGGCAAGAGCCGCCGGAACATCAGTGATCTGATGGACATCCGTCCTGATTATGCCAATATCGAACGGGAGGGAAAACTGGAACAGGTAGACCCGGACGAAGTGGGTATCGGCACCATTATTGTGGTACAGCCCGGTGAGAAAGTTCCTATTGACGGTACCGTAGTGCAGGGAGAATCCACTTTGAACACTGCCGCTCTCACTGGTGAAAGTTTGCCCCGTGAGGTCAAGACTGGCGATGAGATCATCTCCGGTTGTATCAACATGACAGGTTTGCTCCATATTCAGACAACCAAGGAATTTGGCGAGTCCACTGTCTCCAAGATTCTGGATCTGGTGGAGAACGCCTCCTCCCGGAAGTCCAAGTCGGAGGACTTCATTTCCCGCTTTGCCAAGATCTACACTCCTGCGGTGTGCTATGCCGCGCTGGCGCTGGCTGTATTGCCGCCGCTGGTACGGATGTTTGCCATGGGGCTGGATGCAGGCTGGGAGACCTGGATCTATCGTGCGCTGACCTTCCTCGTTGCCAGTTGCCCCTGCGCTTTGGTCATTTCCATTCCTTTGTCCTTCTTTGCAGGAATTGGCGGAGCCAGTAAGGCGGGCGTTCTGGTGAAGGGGTCCAACTATCTGGAGACCCTGTCACAGGCTAAGATCGTGGTCTTTGACAAGACCGGTACTCTGACCCAGGGCGTGTTCGAGGTCAACGCCATCCACCACAACGAGATGGACGAACGCAAGCTGGTGGAGTACGCGGCCCTGGCAGAGAGCGCTTCCAGTCATCCCATCAGCAAGAGCTTACAGAAAGCCTATGGCATGGAAATTGACCGCAGCCGTGTAACCAATATTCAGGAGCTCAGCGGCAACGGTGTCATCGCCACAGTGGATGATCATCAGGTCGCGGCTGGAAACGACAAGCTCATGAATCGTCTGGGGGTCCAGGCTATTCCGTGCCACAGCGTAGGCACCATTATTCACATGGCGATTGACGGGAAATATGCCGGGCACATTGTTATTTCCGATATCGTGAAGCCTCACTCCAAGGAAGCCATTCAGACATTAAAGTCGGCTGGGGTTCGCAAGACTGTGATGCTTACTGGTGACGCCAAGAAGGTGGCTGATAGTGTAGCCTCCGCACTGGGGCTGGATGAGGTTTACAGTGAACTGCTTCCTGCCGACAAGGTGGAGAAAGTGGAGCAGTTGATTCAGAACAAGCCGGAGAAAGAAAAACTGGCTTTTGTGGGAGATGGCATCAACGATGCCCCGGTGCTTCGCCGGGCAGACATCGGCATTGCTATGGGCGCTATGGGTTCTGACGCTGCCATTGAAGCTGCGGATGTAGTACTGATGGATGACGATCCAATGCAAATTTCCAAAGCAATCAAAATCTCACGCAAGTGCCTTGGCATCGTCTATCAGAACATCGTGGTGGCCATCGGCGTAAAACTGGTCTGCCTCGTGCTGGTCGCTCTGGGCTTCGCCAATATGTGGCTGGCCGTGTTTGCGGATGTGGGCGTGATGATTATAGCCGTCCTCAACGCTATCCGGGCACTGTTTGTGAAAAATCTTTAAAGTTCAGAAATAAACAAAAACAAAAGGGGGGACCCTTCCCGCATGAAGGCTTTATTTTAAATTGGTCCCTCAGAAGCATGTGTCAGTGAAGTCGCAGACAAACTGAATAGGTCAGAGTCCGCTGTTTCTCACCATATCCGTATTTTACGCATGAAAGGTTTGGTTCGCTGGCGCAGGAGTGGAAAGGCTATTTACTATGTTCTAAAACGCTTATTTTCACTACGCATTATCCGGAACTGCTGGATGAATATGACCGAAATGACGGAATTTGTATTGTAAGAAATCGTAATGGCATTACAGCATAAAATTTGAGCTATGCGGTGAATTT
Organism: Clostridium sp. AF12-41; assembly: GCF_003461685.1. Taxonomy (NCBI): domain Bacteria; kingdom Bacillati; phylum Bacillota; class Clostridia; order Eubacteriales; family Clostridiaceae; genus Clostridium; species Clostridium sp. AF12-41. The sequence goes on from NZ_QTXO01000009.1 coordinate 50,128, forward strand.
GCGGCAGTAGAGACCTTGGCAAGGATATGTAAAACGTATAAAGAAAAATACCCACTGATTCAGATTGAACTTCATACCGCAACAGCAGATACGGTTTATGAGATGATGAAAAAAGGACTTGTAGATAGAATTCAATATAAGCATTAGACATAATAAAATAATGGGTATAAAATAGATGTATAAGAGAAATTCAAATCTTATACATCTATTTTTATACAAGAAATTTGCAAAGAAAGGGGCTTTTTATTATGAGTAAAAAATTAGTGGCATTTTTCAGTGCAAGCGGAACAACAAAAAAAGTAGCAGAGATGATTGCAGAGGAAGCAAAAGCTGATTTATTTGAGATTGAGCCAAAAGTTCCATATACAAAGGCTGATCTTGACTGGATGGATAAAAAATCTCGGAGCAGTGTGGAAATGAGTGATAAGAAATACAGACCGGAGATTATGAAGAAAGAGATAGATATGAGCTCTTATGATGAAATCCTTCTGGGATTCCCTATCTGGTGGTATGTAGCTCCAACAATTATCAATACATTTTTGGAAGCCTATGATTTCAGCGGTAAAAAGATCGTTCTTTTTGCAACATCCGGTGGAAGTAGATTCGGTAATACTGTAAAAGAATTGCAGCCATCCGCACCAGAGGCTGTTATCACAGAAGGCAGTCTGTTAAACCGCGGAACAAAACAGAAAGTCAGTGAGTGGGTAAATTCTTTATAAACAGCAGTGTTATGGAAGTATACAGAATATGGAAAAAATGGTACAGACAGCAGGAAGAAATGCGCTTGGCGAATTTGCGCCGGAGTTTGCACATTTTAACGAAAGGGCATAATTTTTTCATTCGTTCTTGACAAGTAACCATTCGGTAACTATAATGTAGTTACCGAATGGTTTCTTTGATAAAGGAGATAATTATGGCAGAGGGTACAAAGGAACGGATTTTGAGAACAGCACTGGAACTGTTTGCGCAGAACGGCTATCTGGGGACATCTATGAATGATATTGCAGGGCAGTTGGGAATTACGAAAGCTGCTTTATATAAGCACTATGCCAGCAAACAGGAAATCTTAGATAAGATCGTGGAGCGAATGAACAAGATGGACTATGAGCGCGCTGAGGCGTATGAAATGCCGGAAACGGAACCAGACGGCTTTGCGGAAGCATATCTGCATACACCAATTCAAAAAATTCGCACATACAGCCTTGCCCAGTTTGACCATTGGACAAAGGAGCCGTTTTCCTCCAATTTCCGTAAAATGCTGACGCTGGAGCAATACCGTGATTCCAAGCTTGCACAGCTTCACCACGACTATCTGGCGGGCGGTCCTCTGGAGTATATGGCGGCCATCTTCCGCAAATTGGCAGATTCTGATGAGGAGGCTATGCAGCTGGCGTTGGAATTCTATGGGCCAATGTATCTTCTATACAGTGTCTACGACGGTGCGGAGGAAAAAGAATCGGTTTCTTCCTTATTGGCGACACACATTGATCGCTTTATTGCCAAGGTTGAGGCTGGTTACAGATCAGAAGCTGCCGGGACAGCTGTTTTAAGCAGGAGGAATAACGGATGAACTATATTCGGATCACCAAAGACAATATTGACAAGGAACATATCTGCTGCGCCATGTCCGGTAAGCAGAGTGTTGTAAAAAAGGAATGGCTGCGGCAGCGCTTTGATGATGGACTTGTTTTCTATCGCAGTGAGGAACGCGGTAAATGCTTTATTGAATACATTCCGGCTGAAAACGCCTGGGTGCCGATTGCGGCAGATGGTTATCTTTACATTAACTGTCTATGGGTATCCGGCTCCATGAAGGGACACGGATACTCAAATGATCTGCTGGAGGCGTGTATCTGTGATGCCAGGGTGCAGGGAAAGAAAGGTATTTGCATTTTGTGCGCGGAGGGCCGAAAGCGGGAATTCCTCGCTGATCCGAAATTCCTTACTTATAAGGGTTTCCGTGTGGCAGACATATCCGACTGCGGGATCAATCTTATGTATCTTTCCATTGAATCGGGGGCACAACCGCCGTATTTCAAGGAATGTGCGAAACATCCGGTGATTGAAGAAGCAGGTTTTGTTCTTTATTACACCGATCAATGCCCATATACCTATTATTGGGTACCAAAGGTGCAGGAGGCGGCGAAGGAACATGGTATCCCGTTTAAGGTTATCCATATCACTGACAAAGAATCAGCACAGAATGTACCTGCACCGGTCACGACCTATGCATTGTTTCGGGACGGTCAGTTTCTGACACAGAGTATCCAGTCAGATAAAAAATTCCTGGCGCTGGCAGGTTTACAAAATTGATTTTACTCCGCTATTTTTGAGTCGCAACATAATGTTATCAAATGAAATGGAGAAAAAACGAATGAAAAATATATTGATTATTTCAAGCTTGCCAATGTGACGTGTCTTTGACCTGCGCACAATAAAGCTATCGTGCGATTCACAAGGAGTGAGTATAAAGCCCTGCAAAAGTGCTTTCGGATTTAAAAAAGGGATTCCGATACTGACAGAAAGGAAAAACATGGAGAAAAAATTGCAAAATCCAACCTCTAACAAAAATGAAACACCCGCACCGCAGGGAGGCAAATGGTCGGACGAGACGATCATTCGCTATATCATCCGTGCTTTTTTGCTGCTTATTGTATTCGCATGGGCTCTGGTAAACCTTGACGCTGTTTTGTGTTTTCTCGGCAAGGTGCTTGCACTGTTTACTCCGTTTCTGATCGGCGGCGCGATTGCTTTTTTGATCAACGTAGTTCTTCGACCAATGGAATGCTGCTGGAACAAGGCGTGCCGCAAAGCTCCTGCAAAGCTGACTCGCCCCGTGTGCCTGACAGCAAGCACCGTGCTTATCCTTGGAATTCTATTTGCTGTGGTGTTTATGATGCTCCCCAGCTTGCGGGAATCCGGCGATGAGTTTATCCAAAACATTCCGGTCTATGTGGAGGAAATCGGGCGGTGGTGGGCTGGCGTTGTCCAGTTTGCTGCAAAATATAACATTGTCCTGCCCGAATATGTCATAGACTCTGACCTGTTGATTGAGAAGGTCACCGCCTTGATCAGTGACGAGAAAAGCGGGATTCTCACCGTGACATGGGGCGCGGCAACCTCTGTCCTGTCGGTTTTTGTAGACGTTCTCTTGGGGCTTGTTTTTGCACTTTATTTGCTTGCAAAGAAGGAGGTCGTCGCGGCACATTTGAAAAAACTCATTGTGACAGTCCTTCCGCAAAAGACGGCGCAGCGGCTTCTTAGTATTGCCGCGCTGACCAATCAGACCTTCACAAATTTTGTCAGCGGGCAGCTTACCGAAGCGGTTATCATCGGTGTTCTGTGCTTCTTTGGAATGCTGATTCTTGGGATTCCGTATGCCGGTGCTGTCTCCGCGTTTGTGGCCATCACTGCGCTGATGCCGATTTTTGGCGCATGGATTGGCGGCGGCTTTGGTGCGTTTTTAATTCTGCTGGCAGAACCTGGCAAGGCTCTGTGGTTCATTCTCTTTCTGGTCGTTTTGCAGCAGGTGGAGGGCAATCTGATTTATCCCAAGGTGGTCGGCAAGTCCGTCGGACTTCCTGGACTGCTTGTGCTGATGGCTGTTACGATTGGCGGCGAAGCATTTGGCATCTTAGGGATGCTGTTCAGCGTTCCCGTCTGCGCCGTGCTGTTCAGCCTTTATCTGGAGTTCATGAAGAAAGCAAGCACCCTTTAAGTTGTGGTCTATTCAACAAAGACCACGGCAATTATCGAGCATATTATTTACGATGAGATGGATGACCATTACGGCGCAGAGCTGGAATATCCCTGGAATGACTGGAAAGCTGTGCTGAGGCGCAACGACAATAATAAATGGTATGGTGTGGTTCTGAAAGTATCTGCTGATAAGTTGGGGGCGTCGGAAGCAGCCGGCATTGATCTAGGGCTGCCGTTCGAGGAAAAACGAAGGGTTTTCGAGGGAGGCAAGTCAAATGGAAGACGATCGACTTGAATTATTCATTAGTTCTTGATAAGTAACCATTCGGTAATCATAGCGTAGTTATCGAATGGTTACTTTAATGAAGAAAATAATTATGGCAGAAGGTACAAAGAAACGGATTTTGAGAACAGCACTGGAACTGTTTGCGCATACGTGCCCAGTAAAGGATAGAGTTGTATCTTAACCTGAGTATAGTTATAATACAATTATGACAGCTGCTTTCCCAGGATTATCAATGACGGAAATGATGTATGACGATGATAGGCAGCAGGGAATTTCCTGGGTATAAAAAAGCTTGCGAAGCTAATGAGAAGGGATGACATCATGGGACATTTTTATTTTGTGAGACATGGACAGACTGTGTGGAATGTGGAAAATAAGATTTGCGGAGCAACAGACAGTCCGTTGACGGAGCATGGACGGCAGCAGGCGGCTGAAACCGGGAAAAATATTGTAGAAAGCGGAATCAAGGCAGATGAGATTCTCTATTCACCCCTTAGCCGTGCGGCAGATACAGCAAAAATTATTTCTGAAATGAGCGGGATTCCCTGCAGGGAAGAACCAAGACTCATAGAGCAGAATTTTGGAAAATGGGAGTCTACGCCGAGAGACGGGAAAGAGTTTAAGAAGGCGAAAGAGTCATTTGCCTGCCGATATGAAGGGGGAGAATCCATGCTGCAGCTTGCGCAGCGTATCTATAATCTGCTGGATGAGATAAAACAGGAGTCTGACCATAAGACATACATTCTGGTGGCACACAATGGAATTTCAAGGATGATTCAGTCGTATTTTACGGATATGACCAATGAAGAATTTGCATCCTTTGGCGTAAAAAACTGCCAGGTGGTGCGGTATGACTTCTAATATGTATGACCTTTCCGGTCAGGCTGTGCTCTCGACCAAGGGATATCGTTTGGAATTATGGAGAATGGAGTTTTCCAGATTTAACAACACTTTGCAAGAATTCTCCCATCCTCTCTAGGTGGTGAGATGAATTGCCTTTTGGGAAAATCATGCAATATCTGGCATATTAAAACTGCGCATATCTGTGCACATGAATGAAAACAAATATAGAAGAACAAATGTTCTGAAAAGCATAGACAAACAAGCGTTCCTGTGTTATAATATAATCAGTCGAAAGTAAAAAGAAAGGCTGATTTTATGAGAAAATTGGACAGTAATGCACATTCAGTGTTTCTACTCTATTATCATTTGATTCTGGTTATAAAATATCGAAAAAAGATACTGACGAATCCTGTTTCTGAGCGTGCCCGGGAGATTTTTGAATATATCGCTCCGAAGTATCATGTTACATTAGAGGAATGGAATCATGATCGGGATCATGTTCATATTATGTTCCGGGCCCATCCGAAATCGGAACTCAGCAAATTTATCAATGCGTATAAAAGCGCAAGCAGCCGATTGATTAAAAAAGAGTATCCGGAGATTCGGCAGAAGCTTTGGAAAGAAATGTTCTGGAGCCAGAGTTTTTGCCTGTTAAGTGCTGGTGGTGCTCCCATTGAGGTTATCCACCAGTACATAGAAACACAGGGAGAAAATAAGAGTGAACATCGTGTACCGTTTTCGGATTTACCCGAATAAATCTCAAAAAGAACTATTTGCAAGGACATTTGGTTGTGTGCGTTTCGTGTATAACCGGATGCTGGCAGAGAAGATAGAATATTATGAGAAAACCGGAAAAGTATTAAAGATTACTCCTGCAAAGTATAAGGCAGAGTTTCCGTGGCTGAAGGAGGTAGACAGTCTGGCATTGTGTAATGCACAGCTGCATCTGCAGACAGCCTATAAGAACTTCTTTCGGGATTCTTCGGTTGGTTTTCCGAAGTTCAAGTCAAAAAAGAATCCGGTAAGAAGTTATACGACAAACTGCGTAAATGGAAATATTACTTTGCAGAATGGTAAACTGAAACTTCCGAAAGTAGGTTGGATCCGCATAAAACAGCATCGGAGTATCGATGATAGTTATACTTTGAAGGGCGCCACCGTCAGCCAGGAAGCAGATGACAAATATTATGTATCATTACTGTATGCGGTAGAAAAACCGGAACATAAAATCAGGTCAGTAAAAACCGCAATCGGGCTTGATTTTTCCATGAATGAATTGTATGTAGATTCCACTGGAACTCATGCAGATTATCCTCATTTTTTCCGAAAATCCCAGGAAAAACTTGCAAGGGAGCAGCGCAGGTTGAGTCATTGCAAAAAGGGGAGTAGCCGTTACATGAAACAGAAAAAGAAAATAGCCAGACTCCATGCTCATATTGCACGTCAGCGGAAAGATTATCTGCACAAGGAATCCAGAAAGATAACCAATTTTTATGATCTTGTGTGCATAGAATCTTTGAACATGAAAGAAATGAGCCAGGATTCAAGGTTTGGAAAGAGTGTTCATGATAATGGATGGGGAATGTTTACTGATTTTCTTTCCTACAAATTAGAACGTGCCGGTAAGAAACTGGTTCGTATCGATAAGTGGTATCCCAGTTCAAAAATCTGCAGCTGCTGCGGAAAACTCAAAAAAGAGCTGAAACTGGAAGACCGTATGTATAGCTGCACTTGCGGAAATCAGATGAATCGTGATGAGAATGCAGCTATCAATATTTGCAGAGAAGGCTTGAGAATATTGGGAGTTGAACTTGATGCAGAAAGAAAAATCTCCTGATTTTCCCCAAAGAACATAGATTTTGTTTGGGACTGCGTAGATACGAAACAGTTCCGCTCATAATAACAGAACCGTGGGACACACGGGGATAGCTCGCCTATGCTTTGCCCAATAGGGCAATCGAACGAGAAGCCCCCACTTCAAGCGTTAGCTAAGTGGAGGGAGTATGTCACGGAGATATTCCAATTGCTGCCTGAGTATTTTGCTCATGAAAGTATTTTTAGGAAACCAAGAGAGAAGGAACGTATAATATGAAAACATATAAAGTTGGTCTGATTCGGGTGCTGACCACAGAGGACGAGGAATTGCTGCAGCTGCATGGAAAGCTGATAGAATCGTATTTCCCTATGTTCCAGGTGGTGTCACGATGTATTCCGGATCAACCGGAGGGAATTCATGACGATGAAACATTCGCTGTAGGTGTACCTAAGGTGGTGAATCTTGCAGTGGAACTGTGGAAGGAAGGCTGTCAGGCTATTATTATCAGCTGTGCCGGTGACCCGGGAGTTCCGGAGGCAAGACAGGCCGTACCGATTCCGGTTATAGGAGCGGGATCCAGTACTGCTGCATTGAGTCTGTTTTTTGGCAGTCATCCGGCTGTGTTGGGGATTACTGAAGATGTACCGTCAGGATATCAGCGGATATTCGGTGATCGGATCGTAGACAATGCAAAGGGAGATGGGGTAGAAAATGTCCTGGATTTGATGACAGACAGAGGATATGAGGCCACCATGAAAGCAGCGGCTGCGCAGAAAGAGATGGGTGCCGATGTGATTGCCCTTAGCTGTACAGGAATGTCCAGTATCCGTATTGCTCCTTCCATCGAAAAGACAGTAGGAATTCCGGTTCTGGATCCTGTTTTGTGTGAGGGACTGCTGACATTGTTTGAGCTATTGAGAAGAGAAAATATGGAGGATTAGGAGTTAGAATTAGGAAGCTTCGTCTATACTAAAATATAGGCGGAGCTTTTTTGTGTATAATGATTGTATCTTAAATGGAAGATCGATTATAATATAAATAGACAGAAAAACTGGCGGTTTATATAAATATTATGCTGGGTACACATACATTCCCAGCAGCTGCTGAACACAGTAAAAGGCAATGGAGGCACCGGATAACCATAGCTGCAACTGTGGCGCAGAAAGTGAATGAGTGAAATTATGAAACGAATTAACAATGTTATGCCAATTATTTCTGGACCCTGTTTTGGTTTTGCCGGAATTTTTGCACACGAATTACGGATCGCACTTGCTAAGTTCGTGCTTTTGGGTAAAAAGCAGGAAGTTGTGGAGGAATAGGATCATGTCAAAAGATGAGTATTTGATTACCGATGCGCCGCTGAAAGCGTTGACGGTTTTTGCAATGCCGATGATTCTCGGCAGTTTTTTTCAGCAGGTATACAATATGGCGGACTCCATTATCGTCGGCCAGTTTGTGGGTTCCTCCGCACTGGCGGCGGTTGGCGCCTGTGCAGCGCTGACGAATGTTTTCATTTGTGTGGCACTGGGGGCCGGTGCTGGTGCAGGTGTGCTTGTGAGCCGCTATTTCGGTGCCAAAGAGTATGGAAAAATGAAAACGATTGTGTCTACATCACTGATTAGCTTTTTGCTGCTGAGCATCATCCTTGGTGTCTTTGGCTTTTGTTTTTCCCATGCGATGATGAGCGGATTACAGACTCCTGCCGATATTCTGGAGGAAGCAGTGCTGTACCTGCGGGTCTATTTTGTGGGCTTTCCGTTTTTGTTCATGTACAATATTCTCTCTACCATGTTCACTTCCATCGGTGAATCAAAAATTCCGTTGGGACTGCTGATCTTTTCATCAATCCTGAATATTGTAATGGATCTTTGGATGGTAGCTGGTCTGGGACTTGGCGTGTTCGGTGCGGCGCTTGCAACTTTGATCGCACAGGGCATTTCGGCTGTGTTTTCACTTTTGATTTTCTTTTACCGGATGCGGCGGTATAAGAGTATCTTTGCCTGGTTTGACGGACAGGAGCTGCGCTCGATGCTTCGGATTGCTGTTCCGTCGGTTCTTCAGCAGTCTACCGTATCCATCGGTATGATGATCGTACAGGCGGTGGTAAATCCTTTTGGCACACAGGCACTCGCCGGATACGCGGCAACGATGCGGGTGGAGAATGTTTTTTCCCTGATTTTTGTGTCCATCGGCAATGCGGTTTCTCCGTTTGTTTCCCAGAATCTTGGCGCAAACAAAACCCAGCGCATCAAAAAAGGCTACCATGCAGCATTGGTGCTGGATGTGTGTTTTGCGGCGCTTGCTTTCCTTGTCATTGAAACGCTGCACACGCAGATTTCCTCACTGTTCCTTGGAAAAGACGGAACCGCCCTGGCTTATCAGGTGTCTGGGGATTATATGAGATGGCTTGGTTACTTCTTTATCTTTATGGGAATTAAAATGGCGACCGATGGAGTCCTTCGCGGACTCGGAATCATGCAGCCATTCCTCATTGCCAACATGGTAAACCTTGCGATCCGCCTGTCCGTGGCATTGATCGGTGCACCACGTTTTGGCATTGATTTTGTTTGGCTTGCCGTGCCGGCAGGATGGCTTGCCAACTTTTTGGTGTCCTATGCGGCACTGAGAAAATCCTGGCCGGCTGAGAACGTGGAGCCATCCCGATAAATTTGGATGTATGGAAACGAAATACATACTTTTGCCTTGTTTGATTTATGAATATCGATTTTGTTAAAAATAGGTATTTGCTTTAGAGGAAAAAACGAATATAATAACATAAACTGACAGAAGGAGAAATTTGTGATGAAGAGACGGGAAGGTTTTACACTGGTTGAGCTATTGATAGTGGTTGTTATTATTGGAATACTGGTATCAATTTCAATTCCGATTTTTACGGCACAGATGCACAAGGCTAAGGTGGCGGCAGACTGGGCGAATCTTAGGGCATATTATGCGGAAATACAGGCAGATTATATGTCTACCCAGAAGCAGAATCCGAAGGTTAAAGTGATTGATGTAGCAGGGAGCGATTATGACTGGCAGTCGGTGACTTTTTTAGATGGGCATAAGGTTAAGATGAAGGCTGGATACTGTGCAGTTAGGTTTAAGAAGGATAAAGGATATTCAATTGCGTATGATTGTAATAAATCACATGAAAAATGTAAATTGGGTTTGGGGGAGAACTATGACTAGTCAATGATATAGTATTGAGAATACATAAGGAATTTACGCAGAAAGCGTAAATTCTGTGCATCGCGAAGCGTGTTACTGAGAACGCAGTGAACAGTAACAAATTAATAGTAAAGTGGATAACATCTACTTCTAATGCTGGACATCCACCCCAAAGTCAAGTATAATAAACTAGAACAGTTGTACGATTATAATAAACGGGTAATCAGAGCACAAGCGGACATCTGATTTCCCGTTTTTGTGTTGCAATGTATCCGGAAGAAGCTGCCGGCGGCAGGTTCTGTAGGTGAATAGAAAGACAAACAGAAGGAGGTACCCTATCCGATGTCAAGAAAAAATCCGTTCGTCATGCCCATCCTCAAATGGGTAGGCGGCAAACGGCAGCTGCTGGACAGCATCAATCCGCTGATCCCGGAATGTTCGACCTATTATGAGCCGTTTATCGGGGGCGGTGCGGTGCTCTTTGGGAGACAGCCGAACAAGGCGGTGATCAATGACTCCAACGAAGAGCTGATCAATGTATACCGGACGATCAAGGAAGAGCCGGAAGAGCTGATTGCGGCGCTGAGCGCACATAAGGAACAGAACTGCGAGGAGTATTATTATACGGTGCGGGCGTGGGATCGTGACAAGGAGACGTATCAGACGCGGACCAACGTCGAGCGGGCAGCGCGGATTATCTATCTGAACAAGACCTGCTACAACGGTCTCTTCCGCGTCAACAGCTCCGGCGAGTTCAATTCTCCGTGGGGCAGATATAAGAACCCGAATATCACGAACGAGGCGACTATCCATGCGCTGAATACGTATTTAAATAAAGCGAATATCACGATCAAATGCGGCGATTACCGCGAGGCGTTAAAGGGCATCCGGAAGGGCGCGTTCGTCTATTTTGACCCACCTTATATGCCGATCAGCTCGTCGGCGTCGTTCACGGGCTACACGGCTGGGGGCTTCGGGGAGGAAGAGCAGATCGCATTAAAAGAGCAGTGTGACATGTTGAATGCAAAGGGCATCAAGTTCCTGCTTTCCAATTCGTCCTGCGAATTTATCGAGGATTTATATAAAGATTACATCATCGACCACGTGGATGCCAAGCGCGCGATCAACGTGAAACCGGAGAAGCGCGGGGAGATTCAGGAAGTTCTGGTACACAATTATGAGCTTGATTGACGATAAATGGAGAATTTTATTTGATAAATACCGGATTGAGCGGGAAATTGAGAAACATGGGCGGTTTTACATTACCGCCGACCAGATCCGCGAAGTCAAGGAACCGCGTCTGATGACGAAATTTGATACGCGGGAATCCCTGCCGCGGGTGTTTGGAAAGAAAATTTCGATTCTTCCGGTGTCGCGCGGCGGCTATGTGCTGGGCGAGTTTGACTTATATCAGGATTTTCCGGAGATTCCGTCCGGTATCAAGCGGGTGACGAGCGCGAAGATACCCGATTACTTTGAGTCGATCGACCTTCATGACATCCGTTCGGAAGCCAGCGCGATCAACGTTATGAGCATCACGGGGATTCTGGATGATTTTCTGGGCGAAGATCGCATGGTGCAGACGGTTTCGGGGCGGATGGGGTCTGGAAATTTTGAGTTTTATGTCAGCGACTATCAAAAATCAGAGCTGATTGAGAAAAAGCCGCTTATCCAGGTACAAAATTCGCAGGTCGAGATCGACGGCGGATTTGAAAATGAGAATGTATTTACGCTGATCGAGGGAAAAAACGTCGTCCACAGCAATTTCCTGATCCGGCAGCTCTATTATCCGACGAGACTCTGGGCGGAGAAGATACACAAGCCGATCCGTCCGGTATTTATGGTGTATTCGAATAATATTTTCCGTCTGCTGGAATATGAATTTACGGACCTGCGCTACTACAATTCGTTGCGGCTGGTGCAGGAGCGAAATTACAGCTTAGAGGAAATCGAGATTACGCTGGATGATTTATACGATGTCTGGGCACGGACAAAGGTCAAGCCGGAACCGGCGGTTACCTTTATCCAGGCGGATAGCTTTTACAAGGTTATTTCACTGGTGGAACGGCTGAACGAGAATCCAATGACGGGCGGGGAGATCGCGCAGCTTTTTGGATTTAAGGAGCGACAGTCGGACTATTATTTCAACGCGTGCCGCTATCTGGGACTGGCGGAGAAGCAGACGGATGAGGACGGCGTGAAAGTGCATATCACGGCGATAGGAAGACGGCTTTTGAAACTGCCGTATAGGGCGCGCCAGCTCGAATACGTCCACCTGATTCTGGAACACCCGATTTTCCACGATTTATTTGAAGCTGCCCTTCAGATCGGAGATGTTCCGGACAAGGAGTATGTTGCAAAGAAAATGCGGGGATACCAGGTCTGCGGGGAGAATCTGATCGTGCGAAGGTCAAGTTCAGTGCGGGCATGGCTGTACTGGATTCTGACGCTGGTGAACGAAGGATAGGGAAATGGTGCGGAATTGTTATATTTATTCCTTAGCGAATGTGAACCGCCTGACCGTTAGAAAACAGGGCATTCAGACAGAGAATAAAATATAGAAAGTTACAGGACAGCATATGGGCAGACAAGAGCAGACAAATCATCTTTTCAGCAATCGCGATCTGCGGATTCTTCTGGTTCCGCTGATCGTAGAGCAGATTTTAAACTCCCTGATGGGTACAGCGGACAGCATTATGGTCAGCAACGTGGGATCGGCGGCGATCTCGGCAGTTTCTTTGGTTGACTCCATCAATATTTTAGTGATACAGGCATTCTATGCGCTGGCGGCAGGCGGCACAATCGTCTGCTCCCAGTATATCGGACAGAAAGATAAGAAAAATGCGGAGGAATCCGCGAGACAGTTATCTTTTGTGGTGGCGTGCATCTCGTCGGCGGTCATGGCAGTCTGCCTTCTGACACGCGGACCGCTGCTGCGGCTGATTTTCGGCAGCGTCGAGGCGGATGTCATGGAGGCAGCGCAGATCTATTTCTTCTACACGGCGCTTTCGTTCCCATTTATCGCCCTCTATGATGCCGGTTCCTCGATCTACCGGGCGCAGGGAAATACAAGGCTTCCGATGACGATCGCGGTCGTCTCTAACGGGTTAAATATCGCCGGAAATGCGGTGCTTATCTGGGGCTTCCATCTTGGAGTTGCCGGTGCGGCGATTGCCACGCTCGGTTCCCGCGTTATCTCGGCAGTGGTGGTGTTCGCTTTTTTGCACAATTCCAGCCAGGAAATTGCGGTACGTGACTATCTGCATATCCGTCCGGACGGACGCCGGATTATGCGGATTCTCTCATTGGGAATCCCAAACGGTATCGAAAATGCGATGTTCCAGTTTGGAAAGCTTGCGATTCAGTCAACCGTTTCGACCCTCGGGACGATCGCGATCGCAGCCCAGGCGATGACGAATATTCTGGAAAACTTAAACGGCATCGCAGCGATCGGTATCGGAATCGGCATGATGACGGTGGTCGGACAGTGTCTCGGCGCGGGGCGCAAGGATGAGGCGATCTATTATATCAAAAAATTGACGGCAGTGGCGGAGATCGTCATCATCGCAAGCTGTGCGCTCGTATTTCTGGCGACGAAACCGGTCACGATTCTGGGCGGCATGGAGCCGGAGAGTGCGAAGATGTGTCTCTACATGGTCGGATGGATCACGGTGGTAAAGCCGATTGTCTGGACGCTCGCATTTATTCCGGCATATGGAATGCGGGCTGCCGGGGATGTGAGGTTTTCGATGATTCTCTCCTGCATCAGTATGTGGGTGTTCCGGGTGACGCTGTGCATTTATCTCTGCCGCGTCCACGGCTTCGGACCGATCGCGGTGTGGATCGGCATGTTTACAGACTGGACGATCCGGGGCATCGTATTCACATTCCGCTTTATGGGCCGGAGATGGCTCGCGCATAAAGTTGTGTAAAAAACAGAGGGAGCAAAATGAAAATGGAGTTACAAATACTGGATTGGATTCAGCAGATGCGGACGCCGGTGGGCGATGTCTGGATGGTGTTTATTTCGCGGCTTGGAAATGCAGGAATGATTTGGATTCTGTTTACATGCCTGCTGCTTATGATTCCGCGGACGAGAAGATGGGGAGCTGCGCTGGCGGCAGCGCTCTGTCTGGATGCGATCATCTGTAATATCTTACTAAAGCCTATGGTTTGCCGGATCCGTCCGTGCGATGTGAATCAGACAGTTCAGCTGATCATTGCCCGCCCGGCGGACTATTCCTTCCCGTCGGGGCATACGGCAGCTTCGTTTGCTGCGGTCGCGGCTCTGTACTTTGCCGGGGCGAAAAAATGGTGGAAAATCACGCTGCCTCTGGTGATCCTGATGGCGTTTTCAAGAATGTATTTATATGTGCATTATCCGACCGATGTTTTGGGCGGCATGATTGTGGGGTGCGCGGCGGGGTATTTTGGAAACCGGCTGGCGGCGCATCTGATACGGTCCTGGAGACAGAAGATGAAAAAACCAGAGGACAGAAAAAATAGATAATTTTATGTAAGAGATGCCAGAAGTTACTGGGCACGCATACGTGAACAGTAATGCCAGAATACCTGTAATTGCCCCGTTTTTCTCTTGATATCCTTTATTTCCGATGGTATAATCTATAATCGAAATAATTTCTTTTATGATAGAAAAGGGATGATTATGATGGGGTTAGACCAGAATCAGTAATTTTATTCATTGTTAAAAGGTACGGCGTGATCTATCGACTCCAAAGCTTAGGATGATAGGAACTGCGTTTTTTGATGATGAGGTACCTGGAACGAGATCAGGGATAGCGTGATGGAGGAGAAAGACATGTTAAATTACAAGAAATATAAGAGAGTTCCGGTGGTAGATTACCCGGAGCGTGAGTGGCCGAATAAAGAGATTGAGAAAGCGCCGATCTGGTGCAGCGTTGACCTGCGCGACGGCAACCAGGCACTGGTTGAGCCGATGGTCGTAGAGGAGAAGATCGAGATGTTCAACCTCCTGGTAAAACTTGGATTTAAAGAGATCGAGATTGGCTTCCCGGCAGCTTCCCAGATTGAGTACGATTTTCTGCGCCAGTTAGTAGAGCGCAAGCTTATCCCGGACGACGTAGTTGTACAGGTTCTGACCCAGTGCCGCGAGCACCTGATCAAGAGAACCTTTGATGCCATCCAGGGTATTCCGAAGGCGATCGTACATATTTACAATTCAACTTCTACCTTACAGCGTGAGGTTGTATTCCATGCAGACCGCGAGGAAGTAAAGCAGATCGCGATCGATGGTACCCGCATGGTAAAGAAATATATGAAAGATTACGACGGAAAAGTAATCCTTGAGTACTCTCCGGAGAGCTTTACCGGAACCGAGCTTGATTTCGCATTGGATATCTGCACCGCTGTACAGGAAGAGTGGGGCGCTACACCGGACAATAAGATCATCATCAACCTTCCGGCAACGGTTGAGATGACGACTCCGAACGTATATGCAGACCAGATCGAGTGGATGAACAGGCATTTTAAGAACCGTGACAGCATTATTTTAAGTATCCATCCGCACAATGACCGTGGTACCGGCATTGCAGCGACCGAACTGGCGCTCTTAGCAGGTGCAGACCGTGTCGAGGGTACACTGCTTGGAAACGGCGAGCGTACTGGTAATATCGATGTATTAAATATCGCTTACAATATGTTCTCCCAGGGTATCAACCCGGAGTTAAATCTGGAAAATGTAAAGGAGATCACCGAGGTTTGTGAGCGCTGCACAAAGATGACCGTTGACCCGAGACATCCGTATGCAGGCAAGCTGGTATTTACCGCATTTTCCGGTTCCCATCAGGATGCGATCAGCAAGGGTATGCAGGCGCTTCAGAAGAGAACCGATGGCATCTGGGAGGTTCCGTACCTGCCGATCGATCCGAGTGATATCGGACGCGAGTACGAGCCGGTTGTCCGCATCAACAGCCAGTCCGGCAAGGGCGGCGTAGCCTTCGTCATGGATTCCTTCTACGGATTCCGTCTTCCGAAGGGAATGCACAAAGAGTTTGCTGACATTATCCAGAAGATTGCAGAGAAGCAGGGCGAGGTAGCTCCGGAGCAGATCATGGACGAGTTCCGTGCAAACTACCTGGACAGAAAAGAGCCGATGCACTTCAAAAAATGCCAGATCACAGACAAGGAGTACGAGGGCGGCGCATTCGCAACCGTTGCAACTCTTACCTTTACCGCTCATGACACCGAGCGCACCGTTGAGGGCGTAGGTAACGGACCGATCGATGCGGTACAGAGAGCGATCGAGGAGGCACTTGGCATCGAGATCCGTGTTCTGGACTACAACGAGCATGCACTTCGTTCCGGTTCCGGCGCACAGGCAGCGTCCTACATCCATCTGATGGATGTAAAGAGCGGCCGGGCAACCTACGGTGTCGGCATCAGCTCTAACATTACGAGAGCATCTATCCGCGGTATCTTCAGTGCGGTAAACAGATTGTTCTACTAAAAAATAAAATGAATCAATTCAGAGTGACTGCTTGTGTGTGGACAGTCGCTGGTTTGGGCGGTATGCAGAAATGTGTGCCGCTCTTTTTCTGCTTGCCCATCTTTTTTAAAACAGGTTTCACCGGATACTCCGCATTCCAATATTGACAAGAACAAAATTCCGGTGTTACGATATAGAAAACTGAAAAACTGCGTGAAATGATGATATTCGACTGAAAATTTCATGCTTATGAAAAAGAGAAAGGAAGTCCGTGAAAATGATTCTAAGGGCGAAGTATTTAATTACCGGAGATGGCAGAACCTGTTTGCAGGATCAGGCGGTGTATCTGGATAAAGAGGGAAAAATCGGCTGGATAGGAGACGCTGCGGAAGCGGCGGGGCGCTACCCGGAAGAGATGGTAAAGGATTACGGCGAGGCGACGATCCTGCCGGGACTGTTTGATATGCATGTGCATTTCGGCTACTACTACAGCCAGCCGGATCTGGATAATTATGACGATTATATGGTGGCATACTATGCGCTGGAACAGGCGAAACAGTCGCTGCGGCTCGGCATCACGACGGTGCGCGATCTGTCCTGTCCGCCCAATCTGATGAAGCAGCTGCGTCTGGCAGGGCAGAAGGGGTATGTGACGGTTCCGCGTATCATCCATGCGGACGCAGGTATCTGCATGACCGGCGGACACGGACATCAGGATGGGGTCGAGGAGGCGGACAGCCCGTGGGGCGTGCGCGCCGCTATCCGAAGACAGCTGCGTGCGGGAGCTGACTGGGTCAAGATCCTGACGAGCAACCGTGGCGATATCCCGGAATTTACGCAGGAAGAGCTGGATGCAGCGGTCGATGAGGCGCACCGTCAGGGGGTGAAGATCGCGGTTCATTCGGGTACGCAGCCGTCGATTCAGATGTGTATTGACGCGGGATTTGACACGATCGAGCACGGAACCTTTTTAACAGAGGCGCAGGCGCGCCAGATGGCGAAAAAAGGAATCGCGTGGACGCCGACGATCACGGCATACACGTATTTGTATGAGCAGACGAAGCAGATGATCGAGGCGGGGGTGGACATGGACAACCCGATCGCCGCCAGAGCCGTTCACGATCAGGCATTTTTCAAACCGGCGTTTGAGGCATACCGGGATAATTTTAAAAAGCTCTATGACACAGGGGTTACGGTGCTGGCAGGCAGCGATATGGTGCTTTACAAGGCACCGCCGCTTCCGATTCATCAGGAACTCGGCTATATGGTAGACTATGGAATCACGCCGGTGGAGGCAGTGAGAACCGCAACATACAATGCGGCGAGCGTGCTTGGAATCGAGAAGGAGACGGGTAGCCTGAAAGAGGGCCTGGCGGGGGATCTGCTGGTTGTAAAGGGAGATGTCTCAAAGAATATTCGTGCGCTGGATGATGTGCTGGAAGTGTATCTGGCAGGAAAAATGGTGTATACGGTGTAAAAGATATGAAAAAGCTGTCTTTTTCAGAAGTGCAGGAGTTTTTGTTTCCTGAGATGGGAAAACCAAAAAGAAAATAAAAACATCTTGAAATTCTAAAAGAGACAGCTTTTATTATGTTTCTATACCGCGCAGACTGTAATTAAAATACGACTTCATTCCCATGAACAAACGGATTCGGCGTGTGTACGGTCAGAATCTTAACGACACGGTTTGTGTTGTTGACCCAGTCATGCGGGGTCTGGGAGTGGATCTGGATGCTGTCGCCCGGATTCAGGCAGTATTCGCTGCCGTCCAGATATACGGTCAGGATACCCTCCAGAACGTAGATAAATTCTTCACCGTCGTGCTGATTCATCTCAAGCTGGTTTTCAGAGCTTGTGGTGGCAGACGGCATCAGGTGGAAAATACGCGGAAGACAGGCAAATCCCTGTGCATTTCCATTGACCAGGTACTGTACGATCTGGGGGTTGATCTGGGAACAGTGCATGGCAAAACTCCGGCTGACCGGGGATTTCTCCTGATCGGCGGAGGAGTCAAAGAACGAAGACAGACTAACTCCGAGGATCGTAGCAAGCTTTGCCAGAGAGTCGATTGCGATCGAAGAGAGACCGCGCTCCAACTGGGAAAGAAAGCCGATGGACAGACCGGACTCTTCGCTGAGCTGTTTCAGTGTGTATTTTTTTGCGGTACGGAAGGCTTTCACCTTGGCACCGATGGTAACATTATGATCCATAGATATATCCCCCTTGCGGCATCATTCTTTAATATAATATATCCACTATACAGGATTTTCAGTGGAACGTCAACCAAAGGGGGAGTTTTGGCGGGCAAATTTAATTCAAAATGGAACGTTTTTTTTGAAAAGGCTGAAATGGGCGGCAGATTTGGAAAAGTGAATCAGTGAGAGGATAGAAGAGGCAGGAGAATGGGATAGAGAAAACGGGTGGACAGAAAATAAAAAACAGGGGGAGAAACAGAATGAAGGAAATAGTACGTGCTTCGATCGAGGATTGTTCCCAGATCGAGCGATTCCGTTTGGTGACCCGTCTGGGAAATGCGATTCTTTCTAACGGCGGGGAGGTATTCCGGGCGGAGCAGGCGATGGAGTATGCGGCGCGGGCGCTGCGTCTTGAAGCATTTAATGCGTATGTGATTGCGAATGGAATTTTTTCAAATGTGGTGATTGACGGGCGGTTTTATTCCAGCCGTATCTGTTATGTGCCGCTGGCACCTACGATTCTATGCCGGGTGGATGCCTTAAATGATCTGTCGAGAAAGATTGCGGCGGGTAAATGCGGTCCTTATGAGATGCGGATGCGCCTTGAGCAGATTGAACAGATGAAAGTGCTCGAAAATCGGGGAAAGGTTCTGGCGGCAGGAATTGGAAGCGCTGGATTTTGTTACCTGTTCCAGGGCAGCCTGCGCGATACGGCGGCGGCATTTGTGGCGGGAGTGCTGCTGTATTTGTTCCTTTTATACGCAGCTCCGCGCTTTTCTTCGTCCCGGATGATGCAGACGATCATGACGAGCAGCGTGCTTGCATTGTGCTGTTGTTTGCTGTGCTGGATCGGGCTGGGAGAAAGCCTGGATCATGTCATGATCGGAGCTGTGTTCACGCTGGCGCCGGGTGTGCCGCTGACCAATTCGATCCGGAATTTTTTGGAAAATGATTATTTATCCGGTCTGATCCGTTTTGTAGACGCCTTTTTGACGGCGGGCTGTATTGCGATCGGAGTTGGTGTGGCACTGCGGTTCTGGATGTTTGCGATGGGAGGTATGCTCTGATGGAAATGACAGGGGAAATTCTGGGGCAGCTTCTGGCGGCCTGTGTCGGAACTGCCGCCTTTTCGGCACTGTTTGGAGTCCCGAAGAAGTATTGGCTGGACTGTGGTATCTGCGGTGCAGTCGGCTGGGGCGTGTATCTGGCGGTCATGGCAGCTTATCAGACGCCGATCATCGGGACCTTCGCGGCGAGCGCGGTCTTGACGATGCTGTCGCGCTGTCTGGCGATACAGCGGAAAGCGCCGACGATCCTCTTTCTGGTATGCGGCATCTTCCCGCTTGTGCCCGGAGCGGCGATCTACTATACCGCCTACAACTTCTTCATGGGACAGGAAGCGCTGGCGCTCCAGTATGGCATGGATACAATCAAGATGGCGATCGCAATCGGGCTGGGGATCGGAGCGGCATATTCGCTTCCGGGACATCTGTTTGGATGGAAGCGGGAGATAGAGGTGTGGGAACCTGGGAAAGAAGGTAAAAAGTAGCCGCGGTTTACTTTTCCTTTAAAATATAGTAGAATACCCTCGTACTATTAAGGAAAATATGATCGGCTGCGGCAGGAGTGGGGTATTCTGCGGGCTTGGTGGAGGGGACAGACATCGATATGGACAGTAAATTTTATGAGCCAGAAGTTCTGAAACAGCTGCAGGGAGAGATTTTGTCGATTTTGGATGATTTTATCCGGATCTGTGAAGACTATCATCTGGAATATTTCGGGATAGCCGGAACGGGAATCGGTGCGCTGCGGCACAAGGGATTTATTCCCTGGGACGATGATATCGATATTGCGATGCCGCGGCGGGATTTTGAGCACCTGCTCCGGATCGTGGAAAAGAAGATGAGCGACCGGTATCTGGTTCTCAATGCGGAGCGATATCCCAATTATCCGCTGATGACGACCCGTCTGGTAAAGAAGGGGACGGTGTTTGTCGAGGAGGTTATGAAGGATGTGGACTGTCCGTTCGGTATCTTTCTGGATCTGTATGTGCTTGACAATGTGGCGGACAACCCGGTTCTATATCAGATTCAGTCGTGGACGGCATGGTTCTGGAGTAAGCTGATGATTCTGCGGGCGATTCCGCGCCCGACGCTGCAGCAGCGGGGCATCAAGGCGAAGCTTATCTGGGCGGTCTGCGGGATGGTCTACAAGGCGATGAAGCTGCTCCATATCTCGCCTCAGTGGCTGCGGATGCGCTGTGAGCGGGTCTGCCGTAAATACAATAAATACCGGACACGCCGGATGGCATTTCTGCCGGACACAAGCCCATACTGGAATGTCGTGGACCGGACACGCTGTTATCCGCTCCGGAAGCTGGAATTTGAGGGCAGACGCATGAATTTTCCGGGAAATATCGAGGAAATGCTGACAAATATGTACGGCGATTTCATGCAGCTTCCGCCGGTTGAGAAGCGTAAAACACACACACCGAGCCGGCTGGAATTTTCAAAGGAAGAGATACTGTAGTGATAAAATATTTAGCGAACGCCCTGATTGGTGGAGACGGGCAGATTGAAAAACGAAATATGAGCTGGAATATGATAGGGAGCTTTCTCTATGCGCTGGCGTCCATGGTGCTGACGATCGCGGTCATCCAGATTGTCGGCGAGGATGAGGGCGGTATCTTCTCCTTTGCGTATTCTACATTTGGTCAGCATATGTTTATGGTGGCCTATTTTGGCATCCGCCCGTTCCAGATCACGGATACGAGGCGGCGGTTTACGTTTGGCGAATATCTGCGGCTGCGCCTGATGACCTGTGGTGCGGCACTGGTGGCCGGGCTTTTTTATGTGACGGTGATCAACCGGGACTATGCCTTTGTCAAGGCGGCGACGGTATTTTTGATGGTAGCGTACAAGGTGATCGATGGTTTCGCGGACGCTTATGAGGCAGAATTTCAGCGTGACGGACGCCTGTATCTGACGGGCAAATCAAACGCATTCCGGACGGTTTTATCAGTCGGTGTCTTTTTGGGCTGTTTGAATGCGACCCATAACCTGGTCGGCTCCTGCCTGGCGGCAGTACTGGCGCAGCTGGCGGGCGTGTGCCTGTTTGATTTTTCGGTAATCGGTCATCTGCCGCAGGTGGACTGGGAGGTCCGCTCCGGACGTGTCGGGCTGTTGTTTAAAGAAAATGTAGTCCTGTTTTTATCGGTTATCCTGGATTTTTATATTTTTTCTGCCGCGAAATATGCGATCGAGGGCAATATGGCGGACAAGTATCAGGCGGTATTCGGTGCGATCTTCATGCCGACCAGCGTCATCAATCTGGTGGCAGGCTTCGTCATCCGCCCGTATATCACGAAACTCTCGGATCAGTGGGAGCGGAATGTGCTCCCGGAATTTGCCGGGACGATAGGACGGCTGGCGGCAATCATCGCGGCGCTTACGGTGCTGGCAGTCGGGGGTGCTTGGATTCTCGGAATTCCGATTCTCTCAATATTATATCCGAAAATTGCGTACATGCTGCGGGAATGCCGTCTGGCGCTGGTGTTTATCATTCTAGGCGGCGCGTTCAATGCGTATGTGAATCTGTTTTATTATGCACTCATCATTATGCAGGAGCAGAAACGTATTTTTCTGGGTTATGTCGGTGTGACGGCAGCGGCGCTCCTTATTTCTTCGCCCTGCGTACGCGCGGCAGGACTACTGGGCGGAGCGCTTTCGTATCTGCTTTTGATGGCGGCACTGACTGCCTGCTTTGGACTGACGTCGCTTGTGATGTACCGGAGACGGGTACGCGGGATATAGAACTTGTTTAGAATGTACTCTCGGAGTCTTTCTGCACTTGCTTTTGTGGCTGATTTTCCGCCAGCCGCACCCGAATTTCATCAACGTACGCACCGCGTACGCCTCAGAAATTTGGGCACAACTGACAAAAAATCATCTCACAAAATCGAGCACAGAAAGATTTCGAGAGTACATTAGATAGATTTGGAGGAAATGTATGATTAATTTTGCGGTAGGACCGGTTCAGATGGACGAGGAAATCCGGGCGATCGGGGCGGAAGAAGTACCATATTTCCGCACACCGGAATTTTCTGCAATTATGAAGGAAAATGAGCGCCTGATGAAGCAGTTCACCGGGGCGCCCGAGGATGCACGGGCGGTTTTTCTGACAGGTTCGGGCACGGCGGCGATGGAAGCGGCAGTCATGAACCTTTTTACAGAGCGCGACCGCGTGCTGGTCGTAAACGGCGGCAGTTTTGGCGCGCGGTTTGCGAAAATTTGTGATATCCATGAAGTTCCTCACGAGGAGATCCGGCTGGAGAGCGGACGGGCACTTCGGGCAGAAGACCTGGCACCGTATGAGGGAAAAGGATTTACCGGATTTTTAGTCAATGTCCATGAGACTTCCACGGGCGTTCTCTATGATATGGAGCTGATTTCTGACTTTTGCAGACGAAACCAGCTGATTCTGGCGGTTGACGCGGTCAGCTCGTTTCTTGCCGATCCATTTTGGATGGGAAAATGGGGCGTTGATCTGGTGCTGACCGGTTCTCAGAAAGCGCTGGCACTTCCGCCGGGACTCTCAATTCTGGTGCTGGGGGCGCGTGCGATCGCGAGAGTGCAGGAGACGGCGGTCCGCTCGATGTATTTTGATCTGCGCGACTACCTGAAAAATGGCGAGCGGGGGCAGACGCCGTTTACACCAGCGGTCGGAGTGCTTTTACAGCTTCATAAACGGCTGACGATGATCGAGGAAAAAGGGCTTGCGGCAGAACAGGCACGGATCCGCTGTCAGGCGGAGGATTTCCGAAGCAAAATAAAAGATCTTCCGTTTGAGATCGTTTCCAATTCTCTCTCGGCGGCATTGACGCCGCTTCACCCGACGGGCGTGGACAAAGAGGGGAAAGCGGTCTCAGCGCATCGGATTTTTGAGATTTTGAAGGATGAATACGGCATCTGGATCTGCCCGAACGGCGGCGCGCTTGCCGACACGGTGTTCCGTGTCGGTCATATCGGCGCATTGACGCCGGAAGATAATGACAGCCTGATTGCGGCGTGGAAAGATATGCAAAGGAGGGGACTTCTGTGAAAGTATTGATTCTGGCAGCGGGACGGGGAACCCGGATCTCGCGTTATCTGTCGGGAAAACCAAAATGTACGGTGGATATCGGCGGCGGGCAATGCCTGATCGAGTACACGATTGACCTGCTTCATTCCCGCGGCATCCAGGATATCGGCATCGTGCTGGGCTATGAGGCGCAGGTGATCCGCGAGGTCTTGGCAGACAAGGGAGTTTCCTTTTTCTACAACCCGTTTTATGATGTGACAAACAGCATCGCGTCTGCATGGTTTGCGAAGGAGTTCCTGACAGGGGACGATCTGCTGATCATGAACGGTGATGTATACCTGGAGGAAAAATTGCTTGACCGGATCCTCGCGCAGGGCAGGAGCCCGGTGATGTTTGCGGACGAGAGCCGCCGGGAGACAGCGGATTATAAGTTCTTCTATGAAGATGGAATTTTGAAAAAATATGGAAAAGAGCTGACCGGGGATGATGTGACGGGCGAGTACATCGGAATCGGACGGTTTTCAGCGGCATTTATGCCGGAATTTATCTGCCGGATGGAGGAGATGATCGACCGCCAGGAGCACGGCGTCTGGTGGGAAAATGTTGTTTACAGCATGACCGGGCAGCAGCCGGTCTATGTCGAGGACGTCAGCGGGCATTTCTGGGCGGAGGTTGATTATATTGAGGATTATGAGCGCATCCTGGAACACAGGGGCGTGGAGAAGATAGTGCGCTAGAGCGCTTGATTTGAAAGACAAAACACGGTTCACGGGTAGGCGCTTTTGGAACCGAAAGTGCCGTAAGAAAACGTGGTGGCAGC
This sequence comes from Clostridium sp. AF12-41, assembly GCF_003461685.1. Taxonomy (NCBI): domain Bacteria; kingdom Bacillati; phylum Bacillota; class Clostridia; order Eubacteriales; family Clostridiaceae; genus Clostridium; species Clostridium sp. AF12-41. The sequence goes on from NZ_QTXO01000009.1 coordinate 74,503, forward strand.
AGAAATTTACCGAATTTAAACGGGAAAAATAAGGGAGAAGTACAGATGCAGTTTAACAGGCATTTTATCAATCGAATAGAGAAAAAAGATGTGCTGCGGCTGCTTCTGGCGCTTGTGGCAGTCTTTGTGATCGGTGTTCTGGGCGAGTTTGTCTGCAATTTCCCGGCGCTCCGGGCAAATGGATGGACGCGGCAGGCGACGCGGACGATCGCTCTGGACGAGGTGCAGGTGAGCGGATTTGAGCGGGTAGAGACAGAAAAAACAGAGGTGCTGCAGCTTTCGGATGCAAGCGGTTATCTCCATATTCCGCTGGACGGCAGCTATGTCAGCCAGTTTCTTTACCATTATGATTACGATGGTCTGTTAAATGCTACCGTCCGCCTCGGTTACCGCAACATCTACGGCGAGCAGCGGGAGCACAACGCAAAGATGGTCGTGGACCGCAACTGCCGGGTGCTGAAATTTTCTTCGGTTCCGGTGAATGGGAAGCTGGACTACGTGGATCTTCTGATTACGCGGGAGGATCTAGACGAAGAAGGGCTTTCCTACATGAATTTTGGCGGGATGCCGCTTGCACTGACCGGGTTTGCGACGGTGGCGCGGGCAGGTATCAACTGGTACCGGCTGGGACTTTTCTGGTGTGCGGCGGCGGTTTTGATCGCACTTCTCTGTTTCCGGGATTTCGTGACAAAGTGCATCGAGGTTGGATTTCTGCTGATCTCCCTGACGTTTGGAACAATATTTTCACTGTCGCTCCCGGCAAATAAGGTGAGCTGGGATGAGGAAGTGCATTTCGCGCAGGCGTTCTGGATGGCAAATTACCGGACGCCGGTGCAGGCGGATCCGGCGCTTTTACAGGAGTTTACGGCGGGCGTAGATACCTGGCCGTACAACCAGCCGGAAAACCAGGACGAGCAGGCGGCGCTCACTTCGTATCTGAATCAGAATGCGGGTTACCGGCACGGTGAACATCTCTGGAGTACGGATCTCAACAAAACGACGATGACCGGATATGTGGGCTCGGCGCTGGTGCTGAAAGCGGGCGGGCTGCTTCATATCCCATTTGGAATCCTGTATAAGCTGGGGCGGCTGGGAAATCTCTATGTCTATGTGGCAGTTTTGTATTTTGCCATCAAAAAAACACCGGTCGGCAAGGCAATCCTGGCATTTCTGGCGCTGATGCCTGAGCCGATGATGCTGGCGGGGGCATATTCCTATGACCCGACCGTCACGGCATTTTTGTGGCTGTCCTTCGCGGGCATTCTGGAAGCGGCGCTTGGCGGGCGGAAAATGGACTGGAAATCGTATGCGCTCATCGTGCTTACCTTTGTCTGGGGCTGCCGCGTCAAGGCGGTATATGCGCCGCTAATTCTTCTGGGACTGATGATTCCGGCAGAAAAGTTCCGTTCTAAACGGGAAATGTACCTGATGAAGGGTGGATTTATCGTGATCTGCGGTCTGATGATGTTATCCTTCATCCTGCCGGTTCTGATCGCGCCGCGCGATATCGGGGATACGAGAGGCGACAGCACCAGCGAGAAAGGGCAGATGGCGTACATTCTGGGACAGCCGCTTGCCTACGCGTGGGTGCTGATCTGCAACCTGTTCCGGACGCTTCCGTCCTATGTGCTGGGCGAAAATTCGCTGGGGCTTCTGGGACACACGGGAACGATGTCATTTCCGTGGGCGCTGTACGCCGGTTCGGCGGCAGTTATCCTCACAGCCGGGCAGTCGTCCTGTGGAAAACGTCTGTCAAAAAAACAGAAGCTGTGGATATTTATACTCTGCGCGGGAACGGCAGTGCTGGTCTGGACTTCGATGTACATTGCATTCACCAGACCGGGTAATACCTATATCGACGGCGTACAGGGGCGCTATTACCTGCCATTTTTGCCGCTTGTCTGGCTGGTTTTAAACCCGGAGCGGGTGATGGTGCGGATAGAGAATAAAAATTATCATGCGCTGGTGCTGGGAGCGGCGGCGCTGATTCTGGCGGCGACGGTTTATCTGGATATCTGGATGAGGTTCTGTCAGTAAGAGCGATATAAGCCGGAACCACGGCATGAAAAACGGGAGAGAAGGGGAAACGAGATGCAGCAGGAAATCATTCATACATTTGCGGTCTGTGCATACAAGGATTCGCCGTATCTGGAAGAATGTCTGCGTTCGGTGACGAGCCAGACGGTCAAATCGGAGGTGATCTGCTGTACCTCGACGCCGAGCAGCTATGTCCGGGAGCTGACAGCGCGGTATCAGGTGCCGCTCTATGTGCGGGACGGGGCGAGCAATATCCGTGAGGACTGGATGTTTGCCTATGGAAAAGCGCAGGGGCGTTTTGTCACGATCGCGCATCAGGACGACCGATACCGCAGCGATTATGCCGAAAAGCTTTTAAAAGCCTGGAAGAAATATCCGGATCTGCTGCTGTTTACGAGCGATTATCTCACGATCCGCATGACGGAGAAAGAGGGGGAAATGAAAGCCATTCCGGAGCCATTTAACATGGTCTGGCTGGTAAAAAAGATACTGCGCCTGCCGCTGCGGCTTCGTTTCCTGGCAAACCGCACATGGATCAAGCGGAGCAGTGTCTGGTTTGGCAATTCAATCTGCTGTCCGTCCTGCACGTACAATAAAGAACAGATTGGGGACGATATGTTCCATTCGGAGTATGATTTTGCGCTGGACTGGGACAACCTTTACGAGCTGGCGGGCAAAAAAGGGCGTTTTATCTGTTCGGAAAAACCGCTGATTGCCTACCGCGTTCATGCGGCGGCGACGACGAAAGCCTGCATCGAGGACAACCGGCGCCCGGCGGATGAGATGGCGATGTTCCGGAAAATGTGGCCGGACTGGATGGTAAAGATTCTGATGCATTTTTACAGAAAAGCCTATAAGGAGTACGAAAAATGAGAAAAGCCGATGTGATTATACCTACGTTCAAACCGGGGGATAAGCTGGAAAAACTTCTGCGGCGGCTGTTGGAACAGAGTGTGCCGGTGGGCCGTGTGATCATCATGAATACGGAAGAAAAGTACTGGGATGCTGAGCGGTTTGAGTCCTTATTTGAGGGGGAAGATACAAAGCTGACCGTGTGCCATATCCGCCAGTCGGAATTTGACCATGGAAGGACGCGCCATGAGGGAATTTTGAAATCAGATGCGGATGTCTGCATCTGCATGACGCACGACTGCGTGCCGTATGACCGGAATCTGGTGAAAGAGCTTCTGGAGGCGCTGGATGCTTCGGAACGTGTGGCGGCAGCATATGCGAGACAGCTTCCGGCGGCGGACTGCGGTGTGATTGAACGGTATACGAGGGACTTTAATTATCCGGCGGTGAGCCGTCTGAAAGGGAAAGAGGACGAGGACGAGCTGGGAATCAAGACGTATTTCTGTTCCAATGTCTGCGCGGCATACCGGCGGGATATTTACCTGAAGCTTGGCGGATTTACGAAGAAAACCATTTTCAACGAGGATATGATTTTTGCCGGACACGCGGTGGAAGCCGGGTATCAGATTGCCTACGCGGCGGACGCGCAGGTCATCCATTCCCACAATTATACGGCGATGCAGCAGCTGCACCGGAATTTCGACCTCGGCGTATCGCAGGCGGATCACCCCGAGGTGTTTGGGCGACTTCATTCGGAGGGCGAGGGAATCCGTCTGGTGAAGAAAACAGCGAAATGGCTGGTGGAAAATGGCCACGCGCTTCTTCTGCCGCAGCTTGTGATGGCGAGCGGAAGCAAATATGCCGGATACTGGCTGGGAAAGCATTATAAAAAGCTGCCGGAGGGGCTGATTCGAAGCCTGACGATGAATCCGGCATACTGGGAAGGAGAAGCGGGCGATGGAAGATAAGGCGTTATTGTCCACAGAAGAAGCTTCTGGGGCGGAAAAAGCCGAACTTTTGATAGTCATACCGGCGTACAACGAAGCCGAAAATATAGAGCGGGTTGTGAACCATCTGACTGCCAATTTTCCGCAGTATGATTATGTGGTCGTCAATGACGGATCGCGCGATGAGACGGCGGCGATCTGCCAGAGAAATGGATATAATCTGTTGAACCTTCCGGTCAATCTGGGACTGGCGGGGGCATTTCAGGCGGGACTTAAATATGCCGACAAGTACGGATATCAATATGCGGTCCAGCTCGATGGAGACGGACAGCACCGTCCGGAGTATCTGGAATCCATGATCAAGAAAATGGAAGAAGGTTACGATATCGTCATCGGTTCCCGATTTGTCGGGGAGAAAAAGCCATTTACGATGCGGATGCTTGGAAGTAATCTGATCGAGATGGCGATCCGCTTCACAACTGGTGTCAATATCAAGGATCCGACCTCGGGAATGCGGATGTTCAGCAAGCGCATGATCTGCGAATTTGCATCGGGGCTTAACTACGGTCCGGAGCCGGACACCGTTTCCTACCTGATCCGCCAGGGCGCGCGGGTGGCGGAGGTGCCGGTCATCATGGATGAACGGATTCTGGGAGTCAGTTACCTGACACCGGTCAATGCGATGCGGTATATGCTTAAAATGCTGATTTCGATTCTGTTAATCCAGAATTTCAGAAAGAGGAGGTAGCGCCATGACGCCAACACTCAGAGTTGTCCTGATCGTCGTGTCGATCCTGACAACCTTTATGATTATGCGGAAGATCCGGCAGTCAAAACTCCAGATCGAGGATTCGATTTTCTGGCTGGGATTCTCGTCCATTCTCATTGTGTTCAGTATCTTTCCGGGGCTGCCGGATCTTTTGGCGGAGCTGGCGGGAACGTACACGACTGCCAATTTTATCTATCTGGCGGTTATTTTCCTCCTGATTGTGAAAATGTTCCATATGTCGATCAAACAGTCGCAGCTGGAGACGAAGGTCAAGGATCTGGCGCAGAAGATTGCGCTGGATGAAAATGAGCGGGGGAAAGAGGCACAAACATCTGTAAAAAAGGTTGTCAGCCAGAAAAACGAATGATATAGTTAAAGATGGCACAGCCGAAAAGGATGATGCCAGTTACGTATTGAAAAATGAATTGAAATATCTGCATAAGAAGGAGATAGAAAAATGGGAAAGATTAAAGTAACACCATGTGACATCAAGGGACTTTATGTAATCGAACCGACTGTTTTCAAGGACGAGCGCGGTTATTTTATGGAGACATACAATCAGAACGATTTCCATGAGGCGGGACTCGACATGGTATTTGTACAGGACAACCAGTCTATGTCTGTCAAGGGCGTTCTGCGCGGACTTCATTACCAGAAACAGTATCCGCAGGGCAAGCTGGTGCGTGCTGTGCGCGGTACCGTATTTGATGTGGCGGTAGACCTTCGTACCGGTTCTGAGACCTACGGAAAATGGTTTGGCGTGGTTCTTTCCGCGGAGAACAAGAAGCAGTTCTACATTCCGGAAGGATTTGCACACGGCTTCCTGGTACTGTCCGATGAGGCAGAATTTGCATACAAATGTACCGATTTTTATCATCCTGGCGATGAGGGCGGTATGGCATGGAACGATCCGGAGATTGGCGTTGAGTGGCCGATCGAGGAAGGCATGGAGTTGATTATTTCGGAGAAAGACCAGAAATGGGGCGGCTTCCGGGATGCATTCAAATTTTAAGAATGGAGTTAGGATAGAATGCGGGAACTGATTTCCCTGTTTCGGGAACTGATAGGAAAAAGAAAATTGGTCACCGAGCTTGCCAAGGCGGATTTCCGCAAGCGCTTTGTCGGCTCGTACTTTGGAATTGTCTGGATGTTTATTCAGCCGATGGTTACGATCGCGATCTATGCGTTCATCTTCGGTGAACATGGCATGAAAAATGCGCCGCCGGTTCCGGGGGCGACCTATGTCATCTGGCTGACGCCGGGTATCATCCCGTGGTTTTATTTCAGCGAGATTTTAAATACGGGCACAAACTGCCTGCAGGAGTACCATTATCTGGTTAAAAAGGTAGTATTCCAGGTGGAGATGCTTCCGGTTATCAAGCTTATCTCCTGTTTCCTGGTACATGCCTGCTTCCTGATCATTATGGCGGGGCTGTACCTGATTGACGGGCGTATGCCGTCTGCAACCTGGATTCAGGTGTTATACTATTCCTTTGCGGCGTCGATGCTTGGACTGGCGTTTACCTATTTTACCAGCGCCGTGCAGGTATTCTTTAAAGATATGGCGCAGATCGTCGGCATCTGCCTCCAGTTCGGCATGTGGCTGACCCCGATCATGTACGACGAGGCAATCTTTACCAGCCGCGCATCCTGGCTGGAGTGGGTATTCAAGCTTAACCCATTCTACTACATCGCCGCAGGCTACCGCGACAGCATGCTTACGGGAAGCTGGTTCTTCGAGCGGCCGACGATGACGATTTATTTCTGGGTGGTAACATTTATTTTGATGATAATAGGACTGAAGGTATTCAAAAAACTTCGTCCCCATTTCTCAGACGTACTGTAGAAGGGAAGGGAGCTGCTGTAGATGGTGTTGATGGCTATTAGATTATCGAGATGCGAACAACGATAATCTGAAAAGCTGCCAGTGCCGCCTCCGGCAGCTCCCTTCTGCGACAACTTATCAATAGGAGTTTACATAAAATGGTTTTCAGCTCAATCATCTTCCTATGGGTTCTTCTCCCCTGCATCCTGCTCCTCTACTACGTGAGCCCCAAACCGTTCAAAAACTGCATCCTGACCGTATTCAGCCTCTTTTTCTATGCCTGGGGCGAACCGCGGTATGTGGTGCTCATGATTTCTTCGGTTTTGCTCAACTACGGTTTCGGGCGTCTGGTGGAGAAATTCGGGAAAAAGAGATGGCTTTTGGCGCTCTGCGTGACGCTCAATCTTCTGATCCTCGGCTATTTTAAATATTACAATTTCCTCGCCGAGGTGCTGAATCCGCTGCTTCGCGGGTTTGATATAGCGCTTCCGGCGATTCAGGTGACGCTGCCGATCGGAATTTCCTTCTATACCTTCCAGGCGCTTTCCTACGTGGTGGATGTGTACCGGGGCGAAAATCAGGCACAGAAAAATCCGCTCAACATGATGCTTTATATTTCCTTCTTCCCGCAGCTCATAGCGGGACCGATCGTGAAATACCATGACATCGAGGAGCAGATCGAAAACCGGACCGTCACGCTGGAGGGCTTTTCTTACGGCGTGAAACGCTTTATTTTCGGTCTGGGAAAGAAGGTAATCCTGGCAAATACCTTTGCCGAGGTGGTGGACGCGGTCTACGCGTATCAGGCGGCGGATGTGAGCCAGGCGATGCTCTGGCTGACGGCGCTTCTCTATATGCTGCAGATTTATTTCGATTTTTCCGGCTATTCGGACATGGCGATTGGGCTTGGAAAAATGTTTGGCTTTACATTTATTGAAAACTTCCGGCTGCCGTACACAGCGACTTCGATCCAGGATTTCTGGCGGAAATGGCATATTTCTCTCTCCAGCTGGTTTAAAGAGTACGTGTACATTCCGCTCGGCGGAAACAGGAGGGGCACGGCGCGGACGTATGTCAACCTTTGGACGGTCTTTCTGCTGACCGGCATCTGGCACGGAGCGGGCTGGACGTTCATTTTCTGGGGCATTTACCATGGCTTTTTCAACGTGCTGGAGCGCTGTTTTCTGGGAAAATGGCTGAAGCAGGAGAAATTCCGGCCGTTGGCGCACATCTATGCGGTGTTTGTCGTGCTGATCGGCTGGATTTTCTTCCGCGCGGACACGATCGGGCAGGCATTTTCCTTTATCCGGTATATGTTTGTGCCGCACAGTGCAGTCGTTTTGATGGAACGCTACATGAACCGGAAACTCTGGGTGTTTCTGGCGGCGGCGCTGCTGGCATGCGGTCCGGTGCAGTGGTTCTGGATGAAATGGAAAGGGCGCGTGCTGGCGCAGGATGGATCGGTGACGGTCACAAGCTGGATCGGCTACATGGCGATCCTGTGGTTTTCCATTTTGCTGCTCGTCAACAATACATACAATCCATTTATTTATTTCCGTTTTTAAAAGCGGTGTAGAAAGCATGCTTGCCTGTGCAATGAGAACATAAAAATGAAAGCATGGGCGGCAGGGCGTGAAAGTACAGAAAGATGGATTCATGCAGGGAGAAGAAAACGAGAGATATGAATCGAGAGACAGGGACAAAAATACTTCTGATTGGTTCCTTTGCGGCGAGCCTGGTGCTGCCGACGCTTGTCTATCCGGCGGTCAGGAGCCATCTGGACCAGCAGAATTATGAAAACAGGGAATTGGCATCCTTTCCGGAACTGTCGGCTGCCAATTTTGACAATATTCCGACGGAATTTGAAGCGTATTACAACGACCATGTTCCGTTTAAAAATCTGTTTGTCAAGGCGAAGACAAAGCTGGATCTGGAGCTTTTAAATGAAAGCTCGATTTCGGATGTGACGGTCGGAAAAGAAAACTGGCTGTTTTACACCGTTTCGGAGGACGGCGAGGATGCGCTGGCGGATTATCAGCGGACAAATCTCTATACGGCGGATGAGAAAACAGCGCTGGCGGACGCGATTACCTCGGTAAACGAGAAAATGAAAGAGCGCGGCATCCGGTTTGTGATGTTTGAGGCACCCAACAAGGAAAGTGTCTATGCGGAATATATGCCGGATTCGGTCCGGGTATACGGAAGTGAGTCGCGTCTGGATGCGGCGCTCCCGGAGCTTGCGGCGCAGGGACTTCCGGTGTATGACATGAAGCCGGAGCTTCTGAAAGAGGCGGACACGTATCAGCTTTATTACAAATATGATACGCACTGGAACCAGATCGGCTCTTTTATCGGAAGCCAGCAGATTGCACAGACTTTGCTTGGAACCTCGACACCGCTCAGTGCAGTCTCGATTGAGGCGGCAGGACCGGCGTCCGGAGACCTGGCGCGGATGCTTAACATGGCAGCAGAGTACAGCGACGATACCGAATATGTGATTCAGAATTATCTGCCGGAGGTGACGGCTACGACGGTGGATATGAACGAGGACAACAGCTTTGCAGTGTTTGAGTCGGATTCGCCGAATGATAAAACACTTCTGGTGGTAGGCGATTCCTTTAGCCAGAACCTTAAATATTTTATGCCGAAGCTGTACCGGAAAACGGTGTTTGCGACCTTTGACACGTACACGGAGGCGCTTCTGGATGAGTACCAGCCGGATGATTTTGTCTATCTGACGGTCGAGCGCAACCAGGAGCTGTTTGAGGATGTGGAGACGGTTGTCTGGCGGGATGAGGTGCCGGAGAAGGACGGGTAAGGTGCCGGATGTCCGGGCGGAAGGGGGCTGCAAAGTTTTTTTAAAACTAAATAAAAAGAATCACTCGTAAAGTGCTAGTTCGGGTGATTCTTTTTTTATGCCTCTTGATTCCATATTTTGTTGCGCGAGGGTTATTATAAAAAAATGGAAGAGGATGTAAAGAGGGAAATTTTGAAAAGCGAAGGTAGAAGGCTTGAAAATCAGGGGTGGATAGATTAAAATAAATGGATAATATATTATACAAAACAAATAAAAAATAGCATTAATAGATAATATATTATCCATGATTTAAATGGAAAAAATTAAAATAGAATTTCCCCAAAGTTTGTGTTTATGGGATAATAAAGGAGAAAGGATAGGGCGGATGGAGACAGGAAAGAAACTTCAGGTTATGTATGAAGACAGACTGGTAGGAACTCTTGCATTAACAGCGAATCACAAGGTGGCATTTGAGTATGATGATGCATGGCTGGAAGAGGGATTTTCGATCAGTCCGTTTTCACTGCCTTTGAAAAAGCAGGTGTTTATTCCAAATAAGGATTATTTTGAAGGTTTGTTTGGGGTGTTTGCGGATAGCCTGCCAGATGCGTGGGGGCGCCTGCTTTTGCGGCGTCTTTTGCTGGCGCATAAGCAGCAGCCAGACGATTGGACAGTGTTAGACCGGCTGGCGGTTGTGGGAAGATCTGGGATGGGGGCGTTGACCTATCGTCCGCAGCGGGAACTTTCGGTTGAGGAGAAAAATGATAATCTGGACGAACTTGCGGAGGCCTGCCAGAAAATATTAAATACCGAATACTCGGACAAACTGGATGAACTGTACCGGCTGGGCGGTACAAGCGGAGGTGCGCGCCCGAAAATCATGACGCAGATTCAGGGAGAGGACTGGCTGATTAAATTTCCGGCACATATAGATGGAAAAGATGAAGGGAAGATGGAGTATGACTATGCGTGCTGTGCAAAACAGTGCGGAATTGTCATGAGTGAATCGAGATTGTTTCCCTCAAGGCGATGCAAAGGATATTTTGGAACCAGACGATTTGATCGGGAAATAGAAAATGGGATGGTAAAGCGGGTTCATATGCTGACGGCAGCGGCGTTATTAGAACTGGATTTTGAACAGCCAAGTCTGGATTACCATCAATTGATGAAATTAACGAAAATATTGACGAACGAGAAGGCAGAAGATATAGAAAACATGTTCCGCCGTATGTGTTTTAATGTGTTTGCCCACAACCGGGATGATCATTCAAAGAATTTTACTTATATATATCGGGAGGAGGAAGAGCAATGGCGCCTGGGACCAGCGTATGATCTGACGTACAGCAACACATATTATGGGGAACATACGACCAGCGTAGATGGCAATGGACGAAATCCGGGTGAGAAGGAGCTGCTTGCAGTTGGGCTTGCAGCCGGAATGAAAAAAACGAGATGCATGGAAATGATAAAACAGATTCGTACATGTGTGCAGGACATGTTAGGTCAGTATCTTTAGAGAGGCAGGAGAGCAATATGGAAGCACTTATCTGGGAAACTGCAGATGAACTGGATCAGAAACTGGCATCACGGCTGCGTAACATCCGGAAACGCCGCGCTATTTCACAGCAGAGACTGGCGGACATGAGTGGGGTGAGTTATGGCTCAATTAAGCGATTTGAGGCGACGGGGCAGATTTCCCTTTTGTCACTCACAAAAATCGCGATGGCACTGGATTTGGCGGAAGAGCTGCGGGGGCTTTTTACGCGGGTTCCGTACAAAAATATTGAGGAGGTAATCCGCGAATCCCGTTAAGCCACCGTTCACGCATTGTGTAGGCAGCGCCCATCCGCGTAGCCCTGCCAGAACCGTTCGCAGGCGACCGCGCGAGACGCCCGAATGAGCCAAGGTACATTCTTTTTTAGGCGGGATGCACAAATACGCAAATCGCCGCCGGACGTTTTTGTTTATATTTCAAATATGGATGTTTTTGTAACTTTTGTACATAGTCAGGGTGTCAAAATTGGTACTTATTACATATATTAACTTATGTTTATATAATTGCAAATAACTTATAAGTTTATACCACTTCCGGGGATGGTACTTTTTGTTTGACAGTGTTATATTATTGCCATCGAAAGAAACAAGAGATTTTCACAGACGGATATCGTAATAGTATCATAAGAATATTGCAATGGATTTCCGCCTATCATATGAAAAAATATAATTTTATTTGATGGAGGTAATTATCATGATGAAAGCAACAAGAACATTCAATAACGGTTTATATCAGGAGAATTTATATCAGGCATATTACAACACACCAGCAGAAAAGCATGTAGTTTCCGAGTCCTTAGAGCAGGAAGCAATGCCGGTACTGGTACATCGTTTAGCTGCACAGTTAGGTTATACCGAGTCTGAGGCAGAAGTAGAAAAAGAGTTTCTGTGCGAAATGTAATGGATAATCTGCTCGCAAGCTTATAACCATCCGGCAGAATTGGATGAGTTACCACCAACCTAAAGCATTTACGACAGAACAAGGCTTCTGAAGCCAGAAAAAGAAAACCGTCTGAGAAAGAATGAAAGATTCTTTTACAGACGGTTTTCTTTTTTTACCGAATCGCGTTTTTCATGGATTTCACGTATTCTGCCACATATGGCACACAGTCTTTTCCATACTGCCCGCAGAACCCGGTATGTGTCGAAGAGGCTGCCCTCTGCGGCGGCGGTCATCGGATTGGAGAGAACCACCTGGAAAATATCGCCCTCATGGATGTAATGTCTGGCTTTCTCAACCATTGCCCCGTATTCCTCTTTCGAAAAAGCAGGAGCCAGCTCTTCTTTGAGCTTTAATGGCCGGAAAACCGCTTTGGCGCCGCTTTGCAGCAGGGAGACAATCTCGTTTAAGCTCTCTTCTGCCTGCCGGTGCGGATTTTTAAGACGCCGTTTTGGCAGGTCAGCTTCATCGCCGGGGAGTAGCCTAAAAGGGAGTAGCGTCCCCATTTCTGGTTTTCCTCGGCGCTTTCAAGCAGATAGCAGTGATGGCTGGCAGCGCGCAGCGTCCGCAGCACCTCCACCGGGGTAAAAGCGTCTGCGTAGAGTTCACGGGAAATTTGTTTGAATGAAAGATGGATTTCAGAACAACAAAAAACCCGCCCATGACAGATCTTTTAAGAATCTGTCAAGGACGGGTAACTATCATATGTAATTCTTTGGAAGAATGTCCCGGATTTGCCAGCAGCAAAATAGCAAAGAAAGTGATCATTTCCGATGCTAGGAAAGACAACCAGACGCCGTTCAGCCCAAACAGGCGCGCCAGTGTGACAGCGCAAGGGATGATAGCGACGGCCCCGCGCAGCAGAGAACCGGCGATGGCTGGTTTTGGCTGCGCGACGGCGGAAAAATAGGCAACCAGCAGGATGTTGATGCCAGCAAAGAGAAAGCCCAGGAAATACAGCCGGAGCCCGCTGTGGGCGTAATGCAGAAGTTCGGCGTTCTGCTCCTGGTTGAAGATCTGGATCAGTGGATCGGTCATGCTCCAGGTCAGCACCAGAATGAGCGCTTCCACGATCAGGCAGGCGATGACGCCCCAGGTCAGGAACTGGCGGCTCTGCGTGTGATCGCCTTTTCCGTAGCTTTCGCTGATGAGCGGCTGCGTGCCCTGCGCGAGTCCGTTGAACAGGCACATGGCAACGACGGAGAGATTGGCAGTGACGCCGTAAGCGGCGACACCGACATTTCCGGCGAGTCCCAGAAGCAGGAAATTAAAGACGATCGCGATCACGGCGGAGGATATTTCGCCGACAAAGGCGGATACGCCGAGCTGGCAGCAGGCGATCAGGTGGCGCAGGGATGGAGCGCGAAAACGGAATCCGACCTGATTGTGTTTTCCCAGGTAGTGCGTGCCGCAGATGATCATCGTCACTAGCGGGCAGAATGCTGTCGCCAGCGCCGCGCCGGTCAGTCCCAGACCTGCCGGAAACATGAAGATGTAGTCAAACACGATGTTGAACATACTTCCGGCGATGGAGCCGAGCATCGCGATCGCCGGAGCGCTGTCATTGCGCGCAAACGCCGTGAATGCGTAGTTGGACATAAAAAAAGGCGAGGCAGCCAGAATAATGCGGAGATACTGCTTTCCGAGCGCGGTCAGCCCCGCGTCTGCGCCGAGAAGCTGCAAGATTTTATCCGGGATGAAAATGCCTGCCAGCACCAGCGGAATGCTGATGAGAATATCCCAGGTTACGGCGGAGAGAAAATAGAAGCTGGCGTTTTTGCCCTGCGCACGGTCGATTGCATAACGGGTCGCCGATCCGATCCCGATCATTGCTCCAATCGCATAGATCAGTCCGTAAACCGGTAAAATCAGATTTAAGACCGCCAGACCATCTGCACCGGAGTAGACCGAGATAAAATAGGTGTCTGCGAGGATGTAGACGGAAATTCCCAGCATGCCCGCCATGCTTTGGAAAATGTATTTAAAAAATTTCTGTAACATAAAAAATCTCCCTTGTATGTATTCTCATAAACGGTAACGACCATTGTACCGAAGAATGGAAATAAATACAAGGGAGAATGTGTTTTTTTACAGCTTCTTGGCCCGCTCTTTAATATTCTGATGGAAGTTGATGATGTCATGCTCATACTCCTCATCCATCAGCGGCGAGGTAATCATAAAATCGGCAGTCGCTTTATTGTTGGCGATCGGGATATCGTAAACCTGGGCGATTCGAAGAAGCGCCTTGACATCCGGATCGTGCGGCTGGGCGGTCAGGGGATCGGAGAAGAAGATGATAAAATCAACCTGTCCCTCGACGACTTTTGCACCGATCTGCTGGTCGCCGCCCAGAGGACCGCTGTTATAGCCCTTGACCGGAAGCCCGGTATATTCCGTAATCATGCGGGCGGTTGTGCCGGTTCCGCATAAGAAATGTTTTTTGAGGATCTCTTTGTTCGCCTCACACCAGTCGATGAGTTCACGTTTTTTATTGTCGTGTGCGATGAGTGCAATATTTTTTTGTTTTCGAATTGTCATTGTTAAAAAATCCATAGAATCATCCTCCTTTGCCATGATTTTTGCATAGCATCTGGATATTGTCAAGAAAATACAAAACATTTCACAAAAAAATACGAATGTTTTTCGTGAGTACATAGAAAGAGGTGTGTTTTTCTGCGTACAGGAATTGCAAGAAACATAGAAAACATGCTATACTACGAGAATAGTGGAACAGGAGGAACGAAAAAGATATATGTCTGCTGAAAATACAACAAACACAGGGGCACAAGAGGCGGAGAACGCAGAGAAGTACGCGGTCGAAGTGAAAAATGTGACCAAGATATACAGGCTGTATGATAAACCGATCGACCGGCTGAAAGAATCGCTGAGCGTCAGCCATAAAGAATACCACAAGGATTTCTACGCGTTGAGCGATCTTTCCTTTACGGTTGAAAAAGGTCAGACGGTCGGCATCATCGGTACGAATGGTTCGGGTAAATCGACGATCCTTAAGATCATTACCGGCGTTCTCACGCCGACGACCGGCGAGGTGACGGTGCGCGGCAAAATTTCGGCGCTGCTGGAGCTGGGAGCCGGATTTAACCAGGACTACACCGGTATCGAAAATATCTATATGAACGGTACTATGATGGGATATACCAAAAAAGAGATGGATGCAAAGCTGCCGGAGATTCTCGATTTTGCCGAGATTGGCGATTTCGTCTATCAGCCGGTCAAGACGTACTCGAGCGGTATGTTCGTGCGTCTGGCATTTGCGCTTGCGATCAACGTCGAGCCGGAGATCCTGATCGTTGATGAGGCGCTCTCGGTCGGGGATGTCTTTTTCCAGTCCAAGTGCTACCGCCGCATGGAGGAGATCCGCAAAAACGGCACGACGATCATCATGGTAACCCATGATATGGGAAGTATCATCAAATACTGCGATAAGGTAGTGCTGCTCAATAAGGGAGAATTTATCGCACAGGGTTCGGCGGGCAAGATGGTCGATCTCTACAAAAAGATTCTGGCAGGACAGATGGACGCGCTGCGCGCCGAGCTGGAAGTGATGAACGATTTTTCCGGGGACAAGGTAGTAAAAGCGGAGAAAGCAGGAGCCGGAAGTGCGGAGAATGGTGCATCTGGAAATGAGGCTGGAAATAACGATGCCGGAAATATAAACGGCTCCGGGGCAGTGGATGGCACCGCAGAAAATGGAGTCGCTTCAGCATCGGACGGCACCGGAAATCCGGCTGCTTTGAACGGAGAAACGGCGAAAAAGCCGGGCTTAATGCGCGACAAGCTGACGATCAACGCAAACCGCGAGGAGTACGGCGACGGAAGGGCGCAGATCTTCGATCTGGGACTGGTGGACGCGCGCGGCAATATCACTAACCTGCTCTTAAAAGGCGAAGAGTTTACCATCCGCGAGCGCATCCGTTTCAATGCACCGATTCAGGCACCGATCTTTACTTATACGATCAAGGATAAGAAAGGAACCGACCTGACCGGCACGAACACCCTGTTTGAGGGAACGGATGTCCATCCGGTCAAGGAGGGCGATATTTACGATGTCGCGTTTACGCAGAAGATGACTCTGCAGGGCGGCGAATACCTGCTGTCCATGAGCTGTACCGGATTTGAAGGCGGCGAGCACGTGGTGTACCACCGTCTCTACGATGTGGCAAATATTACCGTTATTTCTAATAAGAACACGGTCGGTGTCTACGACATGGAGCCGGATGTAGCGGTCAGGTTATCGCCGGCCGGAGAGGCAGCGAAGCAGGCGGAGTCGCTTAGTGCGGATGAGGCGGCACAGGAAGATCTGCAGGCATGATAAAAGGAGAAATAAGATGAAAAAAATCAATCAGGAGCTGATTGCTCTGTTTGATAAATACGGCAGTGACCGGCGCCAGGCGCTGCGGGAAAATAAGAAGCTTTCCTATCTGTACGCACTGGCAGATTTGCGGGAAAACCTGTTGGACTGGTGCCAATTTGACCCGGAACAGCAGGCGCTGCAGATCGGGGCGGACGCGGGCGCGCTGACAGGGCTGCTTGCCAGGCGTTTATCGTCGGTAACGGTGCTGGATGCTTCCGAAGAAAATCTGGAGGTAGTACGCCGCCGCTTCCAGACAGAGCCCGAGCTGGCGGCGAAGATCCGCTATGTCTGTGCGGATGTGGAGACGTATGCGATGAAAGCGGAAAAGCGTGGCGGGACATATGGATATGTAATGCTGATCGGGGGGTTGACGGCGGCAGATAAAGCGGGACGCGCGGCACAGATGACAGCCGCAAAACAGCTTCTTTCTGCTCATGGAACCTTGATTGCGGCGGCTTCCAACTGGTTTGGCGTGAAATACATGGCAGGCGCAGAGCGGGAGACGGGCGCACTTTCCTGGAACGAAATGAAGCAGCTGCTTCCGGGCGGGGAATTTTACTATCCGATGCCGGATTACCGGACGGCGGGAGAGATTTTTTCAGATGCCTATCTGCCGAAAAAAGGCGATCTGACCGGTGTGTTACCGGTCTATGACTGTCCGCAGTATATGCTGATGGATATGGGGGCGGCGCTCGATGCAGCCTGCGAAGACGGACGGTTCCCGGAATTTGCGAATGCATTTCTGGTTTTTTGGCAGAGACAGGCTGCGCCGGAAGCTGAGAATGCTTCACAGGACGTTATCTATGTGAAATACAACCGCACCCGCGAAGACCGCTTCCAGATCCGGACAGAGATCCGTGAAAAGAATGGAACCCGCGAGGTCTGGAAGACGGCGCTCTATCCGGAGGGAAAGGCGCACATCCAGTCCTTCGAAGAAAAATATCAGGTGCTTGACCGTCAGAATCCGTCCCTGAAACTGGCAAAACCGGAGCTTCAGGACGAGGGAATGACAGCGGTATTTCCGTATTTAGAGGGAAAAACGCGGGCGGAACTTCTGGGAGAAATTCTGACTGCCCAGGGCGCGGATGCGGAGGTTTCCGCGATCCGGGCTGCGATGGATGAGATCTACAGCATCCGCCCGGAGGAACGCAAACCATTTGCGGTGACACCGGAATTTATCAAGGTATTTAATGCGCTGGGCGAGCTGGATTCCTATCGGGATAAAGAGACAGAAAATGGCGGCGGATGGGCTTCTTTAGGGGCAGTTCTTGCGGACGAGAGCTGCAGCGCCTCCAACATTGACGCCCTTTTTGAAAATATGCTGGTGACGGCGGACGGAACTTATGCGATCGACTATGAGTGGGTCTTCTTATTCCCGGTTCCGGCTGGCTTTGTGAAATACAGGACACTGGTTTATTTCTACCGCCGTTATAAGAGTCTGTTGGGCGGTCAGGCCGAGCGGGAATTTATCGGACAGTTCCCGGAGTATGTGAAGGCGGATGAGAAGCTGCTTTCGCTTTACGAGGCGATGGAACGCGGCTTCCAGGAGTACGTGCACGGGGAAAACCAGCGCACTTACCAGGAAGATTACATGGTAAAGACGAAGACATTAGCCGATCTTTCCCATGTGGACGGAGAACTTGCAAGGGCAAACGAACGTCTGGATGCGCTCCGGGCAGAAAATTCGGAAAAAGATACGGCACTCCGCAAAGTGCAGGAGGTACAGCGCCTGACGAATAACCACGTGGCGAATCTGGACGTTATCATTTCTGATCTGCGCCATGAAAATGCAGAGCTTGGCAAGACGCTGACCTACTTAAATGGTCATGAGGCGGTCATTTTCAAGGTGCGCCGCAAGCTCGGACAGGCATTTAACCGGTGCTATCCAAAGGGCACGGTACGCCGCAAGAAGCTCGGCTACTGGAAACGGACGATTCTCCATCCGGGTAAAATGATGAAGATGTACACCACAGAGGAAGGAAAGAACCTTATCAAAGGTGATTTTGAGATCGGTGAGGAGTATCTGACCTACGGAAAAATCCACCTTCCGAAGGAAGAGAATCCGACGGTTTCCATCGTAATTCCGGTATACAACCAGATTCACTATACCTATCTGTGCCTGCAGTCGATTCTGGAGCATACGAAGGATGTGAGTTATGAGGTTATCATCGCAGATGACGTTTCAACCGATGCCACCGAGCATCTGGCGGAGTTTGCCGATAACCTGGTGATCTGCCGCAATCAGACCAATCAGGGATTCTTGCGCAACTGCAACCAGGCGGCGAAGGCGGCGCGCGGCAAATATGTGATGTTTTTAAACAACGATACCCAGGTAACAGAAGGCTGGCTCAGCTCCCTGGTAAATCTCATTGAATCTGACTCCACCATCGGTATGGTAGGATCTAAGCTGGTATATCCGGATGGACGTTTACAGGAGGCAGGCGGCATCATCTGGAGCGATGGTTCCGGCTGGAATTACGGCCGCCTCGACGATCCGGACAAGGCAGAATATAACTACGTCAAGGATGTAGACTATATTTCCGGCGCAGCGATCCTTTTATCCACCGCACTCTGGAAGCAGATCGGCGGTTTCGACGAGCGGTTTGCCCCGGCGTACTGCGAAGATTCGGATCTGGCATTTGAGGTGCGGAAAGCGGGCTACCGCGTCGTTTACCAGCCAAAATCCAAGGTCATCCATTTCGAAGGCATTTCCAACGGAACGGATGTCAACGGAACCGGTCTGAAACGGTATCAGGTGGAAAACAGCGAGAAACTCAAAGAAAAATGGAAAGAAGAGTTCAAGAATCAGTGCGTCAACAACGGCAATCCGAATCCATTCCGCGCACGCGAGCGCAGCATGGGCAAAAAGATCATTGTCGTGATCGATCACTATGTGCCGACCTTTGACAAAGACGCCGGTTCCAAGACAACGTTCCAGTACCTGAAAATGTTCCTGAAAAAGGGGTATGTTGTTAAATTTATCGGAGATAATTACCTCCATGAGGAACCGTATACGTCTACGCTGCAGCAGATGGGAATCGAGGTCCTCTACGGACAGGAATACCTGACCGGTATCTGGGACTGGCTGGTGAAAAATGGAAAAGATATCCACGTGGCATATCTGAACCGTCCGCATATCGCGACAAAATATGTGGATTTTATCAAAGAACACACGGATATCAAGATGATTTATTACGGTCACGACCTTCATTTTATGCGTGAGTTCCGCGAGTATGAGCTGACCGGCGATGTGAAGAAGCGTCAGGAATCCGAATATTGGAAATCGATCGAGTTTTCACTCTTCCACAAAGTGGCGGTGTCCTACTATCCGTCCTACGTTGAGGAAGAGGCGATCCACGCCGTTGATGAGACGATTCCGGTCAAGGCGATCACGGCATATGTCTATGAGGAGTTTTTACAGAATCTGAACAAAGACTTCGCCAAACGGGAAGGACTTCTGTTTGTCGGCGGCTTTGCGCATCCGCCGAACGCAGACGCGGTGCTCTGGTTCGCGAAAGAAGTATTCCCGAAGATCCGGGAACAGATCAAGGTCAACTTCTACATCGTCGGTTCCAAAGTGACCGACGAGATCAAAGCGCTGGAACAGCCTGGAAATGGCATCATCGTCAAAGGCTTTGTAAGTGAAGAAGAACTGGCAGACCTGTACCGGAACTGCCGGATTGTAGTGGTACCGCTCCGCTACGGCGCAGGGGTTAAGGGCAAGGTGGTAGAAGCTATCTATAACGGTGCCCCCATCGTCACCACCTCCGTCGGCAGCGAGGGAATCCCGGATGTAGAAAAAGTTCTCCTCGTCAAGGATCAGCCGGACGAATTTGCCGAGACAGTCGTAGAACTCTACAAAGACGAAAAACGCCTGGAAGACCTGGCAGAGAAAACGCAGGTTTATATCCGCGAGCATTTCAGTATTGATGCGGCTTGGGATGTGATTAAGGAAGATTTTGAATAAAAAATAGTAAAAGATAGAAAATTATA